>NZ_JADYXK010000028.1:0-51393 GCF_015864275.1 Pseudoalteromonas sp. NZS11_1 | reverse complement strand
CTATGTCTAAACCAATTGTTGTAATCTTCATTTTGGTCTTCTCCCTTTGATTATTGTAACCACTTTAATCATGGCACATAGATGCCGTATAGGGAGGAGACCATTACATCAGGTTAGTTAGACGAAATGAGCTACAGTGCCTCTTGATCTATCCAGCGGCGTAAACTTATCCATGTGTTTCCTACTACTTCGTGACTGTATTGCGTAACCACAAGTAAGGCATGAGCATTGGGAATAAACTGTTTGCTCCATGGAAGTGCAGCAAAATTATGATAATCAGTGGCTGCGGTTATGACTTCAATACCTTGAGCATTAAATAAGTCTTTTGCGCGTGGCATGTGCAGCACAGATGTTACTAGTGCAACTTTAAAGTCGACTAATTTTGATGCCAGTAACTTAGCTTCTTCACCTGTATCCATTGCTTTTGGGTTTTGGGATATACGACTCTTATTAACGCCTAAACTAATTGCCGTTTGATACATAAGCCCGCTATTAGTGATATTTTGATAACCCCCGCCTGACACTATAAGCTCTGCATTAGGGTAGTGCTTTGCTAGCTTTACACCTTCTACTAAGCGCGTTAGTGCACAATTACCTAATTGATTATTAGCACTGAGTGCAGGGTTTGGGTTTATATCGCAACCTAGTACAACTATTTTGTCTATTTTTGGATGCTTTAGGGTATTAAATGCAAGCGACGCAGGTTCATTATTTTGGATAATTAAATTGGCGATAAAGGGTGTGCTCAATGCAAGTAATACAATTAAGCTTAAAGTAGATAAGAAGAGAGCTGATTTGCGGCCTTTAAATGCGAGTAGGAGCATCAGGCACGCAAATAAACCAAATAGAGGCAGTGGCATAAGTAAGCCACCAATCATTTTTTTAATAACAAACATAAGAGTTAAACGCTGTAGAGTTAATTACAGCGATATTACTCATTATATTGATGATTATCGACCGTTATTTAGCTTACACGTATTTAAAAAGTGACGATAAACAGGGTTATCTTTCATGTCTTTTTTCATCGCTAAATACATAGGACGAGTAAGGCCAAGAGCGCCCAAAGGAATTGATTTAATTAAGCCTTGGCTTTCATAAGGTGTAACTAGCCAATCAGGTAAAGCGGCAACGCCCATGCCGGCACTTACTAGTTGAAAAATAAGTAATCCTTGGTCAACCGTTTTTAACGTACCGTCAAAACGTGCATTTTGAATGAAATGCTTAAATATATCTTGGCGTTCACGCGGGATAGGGTATGAAATAATAGTTTCGTTTTTTAAATCAAGCGCTGTTACATACGCTTTTTTAGCAAGTTCATGATCCGGTGCCACAATAAGCTTCAATTTAAAATCAAATAAGTGCGCGTACTCTAATGTGTCGGGTTCACGTATGTCAGATGTTAAAACTAAATCTAGCTCATCGCTTAGTAAGTCAGGAATAGCGTCGTAACTAAAGCCGCGCTCGTAATCAATTTTTATATCAGGCCAAAAGTTATTAAATTCTTTAATAGTAGGCAACAACCAATGAAAACATGCATGGCATTCCACACTTAAACGCAGTTGAGAAATAGGCTGATTTAAGCTTTCTTTCAAACGGCATTTAGTCGCTTCCATTTTTGGTAATATTTCGTGAGCTAACTCAAGTAATAGCATTCCCTGAGGGGTAAAGCGGACTGGTTGAGTTTTACGCTCAAATAATTGGCAATCTAATTTATTCTCTAAATCTTTGATTTGATGAGATAAAGCAGACTGTGTCAAAAATAACTCTCGTGCTGTATTAACCAAAGATCCTGTTTCTTTTAGGGTTGCTATGGTTTTTAAATGTTTAATACCAATCATCTTTAAAAATTCTCATGGGAAAAGTGAGTTCAGCTCAGATTAACCACATACTACGCCTATACAAAAAACGTTTCAACGTCTAGATGGCTAAAAGTTTGCGATTTATTGTGGTTTATTGCAGTTTGTTGCTATGAATCGCGAAAATATTAGAATTAGTAACGATAAAAGTCATTCAAAAACTGGTTTGATGAGTTTTAGATGAGTTTGCTTCATGTTGTATTTTAAGTATATCGATTGCGGTGTGCTTCACCTCAGTGTGAATTTTGACTATATAAATAACTGTGTGGGGTGGGGAATGGTTACTTTAGGTTGTGGTTTAAAAACTAAAGTCATTTTGCTTTTTAGCTTTAGTTTAATGGATGAGTATATACGTAATACCTAAGCCAGCGACCAACTCGCTGGCTCTTTTTATAAAGGCTTATTAATAAGTAATATGGCTTCTTTGGCTGTGACCGGTTTTGACTTTAAAAAACCTTGGCCATAGTCGCACGCGGTGGATTGTAAAATGGCTAATTGTTCAAGTGTTTCTATCCCTTCAGCAACAACTTCAAGTTTTAATGATTGCGCAAGTGATAAAATGGCTTCAACAAGTGGGTTGGTGGAATCTTGTAGGTGGTCAATAAAGCTTTTATCTATTTTTAAAATATGAATAGGCAGTTGATGCAAGTAGCCCAGTGCTGAATAACCCGTTCCAAAATCGTCAAGGCACAATTTTACTTTTAAAGGTGAAAGACCTTCTATTATTTGAGTGGCGAGTTCTAGATTTTCTATTAAGCCTGATTCGGTAATTTCTAAACATAAAGAACCCAGAGGTAATTGGTATTTATTATAAATAGAATGTATTTGCGCTACAAAATCGAGGCTTGCAAAATGTCGTGACGATACATTAACCGTTACTTTCAAAAAGCGATGACCTTGCTGGTGCCAATTAGAAATCTGCTGAGCGGCTAAATCAAGTAAATGTAAATCAAGATTTATAATTTGCCCTGTAGTTTCAGCTATCGGTATAAAGTCATTAGGTGGTACAAATCCTTTTTTTGGATGATGCCAGCGCACAAGTGCTTCAAATCCGATAACTTCACTTGTGGTAATTGTAAAAATTGGCTGAAAATAGAGTTCAAATTCGTTGTGTTCTATACCGTGTTGCAAGTCGTTTTCGATATCGGCATGGGTTTTAAGTTTTTTACGCATCGTGTTATTAAAAAACTTAACTTGTCCACGCCCGGTGGATTTTGCTTCATACATAGCAGCATCAGCTTGTTGCAGTAATATATAAGCTTTATCGTTTATGTTGTCGGTATAGGCAATACCAATACTAGTAGAAGCTTGGAGTAAGTGGCTATCTACATTAAGAGGTTTTGATAATGCGCTTTTAATTCTGTTTAAAGCTTCATTAACTTGGTTTTTATGTGTGATATTTTCCATGAAAATAGCAAACTCATCACCGCCTAAACGAGCAAATGTATCCGTGCTTCGTACTGTACTTTTAATTAAGTCGCATATTTTTATAAGAAAATGGTCTCCGACTTCATGCCCTAGCGAATCATTTATACTTTTAAAACGATCAAAATCTAGATACAGCAGGGCATGGCTAGTACTTTTTTTAGCACGCGTTAAACGTAAAATAGCATGCTTTATTCTCTCAATGAGTAATGAGCGGTTAGCAAGGCCGGTAAGCTCGTCATGCAATGCTTTATGCTCGAGCTCTTGTCGGGCTAGTTGCCTATCAATTGCCATACTTATTTGGCGACTTACGTAAGTTAGAAGAGCGCTGTCGTGTTCGTTGTATTGCAGTGTTTTATCGTAGCTTTGTACAACAATAACACCGCTTATACGATCACTTGTTTTAAATGGAACACCCAACCAAGACTCTGATTGTCTACCTACCATTTTAAAATCACCGTTATCAATATGACTTTGAAAGGCATCTTTATTGAGTAATAAGGTTTGCTCTGTTTGCAGTAGGTAATATGAAGCAGTGTCTTTTAGCTGTTCTTTAGATATTTTTTGATGTGTTTTAGTGTTTATGCCTTCTTCGACTATATAAACAAGGTCAAGTATATCTACTTTTTTGTCATATAAAGCGATAAAAAAGTTATCAGCACGAAGTAAGTTATTGATAATTGAATGCAAAGCTTCAAAGAAGGTATCTAAGTCGTTAGCTTTGTAGGTTAGGTTAGCTATTTGTAATAAGCTATTTTCTAATTTTTGTGCGTTGTTAAGTTGCTCAACTGTTTTTTGTAAGTTATTTACCGTATTTACCTGGTTGATTTTAGCACTGAGTAAGTGGGCAACTGTTGTAAGAATTTCAAGATGTGCGTTTGTAAAGTAGCCTTTAATAGGGTGCTCACAATCAATAACACCTAAAACTTGTTCTTTATATATAAGAGGGACGCATAGTTCTGATTGGGCAGGGCGCTCATCTGCGATATAACGGCTATCTTTTGTTACATCATCGATAACTACGGCTTTACCAGTTGTGGCTACAGCCCCAGTAATTCCTTCACTAAAACGTATTACTTTACGTTCGGCTTGATATTTATCACGGGCGTGAGCAATACCCATCGAGGCAACTTGATTTAATGTATAAGCATTGTTATCGGCAAGGTAAATAACGCAATCAACAAATCCTAAACGGTTAACAACGTGCGTTGTAACATACTCAAATAGCTCGTCTAGTGTGTCTAGTTGCAATAAGCTTGATGAAAATTGATTGATAATACTCAGTTGATCAGTTTTTATCTCAAGTGCTCTTGAGGAATCATTTTTGTAAGACATAGGCAATTTATATTATTCTTTTTATTTTTAAATACGTAGCTAAGTTAACCTAATCTTGGATTTTGTACAAAATAAAGCGATGAGTGGTTTTAATTGGCTGTAAATTATTATGACGAATGACTTTAATTAATTGTAAGTAATAACAATAGCTAATCCCAATTGAATTGGAGTATTAAGCTTTAATTACACAACTCGGTAATGTCATTAGCATATGCATTATTTTTAATAAAATCTTTACTCGAAAACATCATATGCCTATGATCGGATAAATTCAGCCTTGGAATAAAGTAATGACAAGCAATAATACAAACTCTGTAACAACCCTTACTATCACTCGCCCAGATGACTGGCATGTACATTTACGTGATGGCGACCAGCTAAAGGATACTGTACGAGACATTAGCAGATACATGGGTCGCGCTATTATTATGCCAAACCTTGTTCCGCCGGCAACATGTACTGATACCGCTCTTTCTTATCGAGAACGTATTATGGCAGCAGGCCCACAAGGTGCCTTTGAGCCTTTAATGGTACTTTACCTTACTGATAAAACGACACCAGATGAAATAAAGAAAGCAAAAGCAACGGGTAAAATAGTAGCTGCAAAGCTGTATCCTGCTGGCGCTACAACCAATTCTGATTCGGGTGTTACATCAGTCAAAAATATTTACCCGGTTTTAAAAGCAATGCAAGAAGTAGGTATGTTGCTGTTAGTACACGGAGAAGTTACTGATTCATCAATTGATATTTTTGACCGTGAAAAAGTATTTTTAGAGACGATTTTAGGGGATGTGGTAAGTGACTTTCCTGAACTTAAAATTGTACTAGAGCATATTACAACTAAAGATGCAGTAGAGTTTGTAGTTAATGCACCTAGCAATGTAGCAGCAACAATTACAGCTCATCATTTACTTTATAATCGTAATCATATGTTAGCGGGTGGAATTCGCCCACATTATTACTGTTTGCCAATCCTCAAACGTAACATTCACCAGCAAGCATTAATGGCCGCAGCTATAAGTGGAAATAAAAAGTTTTTCTTAGGAACTGATTCTGCACCACATTATAAAGATAAAAAAGAAGCTGCTTGTGGTTGTGCTGGTGCATATACGGCCCATGCCGCTATTGAGTTATACGCTGAAGCATTCGAAGAAGCGGGAGCTTTGGACATGCTTGAAGGATTTGCAAGCCACTTTGGTCCTGACTTTTATGAGTTGCCGCGTAATGCCGATACAATAACATTACAAAGAAAACCATGGGACGTACCTGCAAGTTATACCCTAGGCGACTCTGAAGTTGTGCCTATAAAAGCAGAAGATACTATTGATTGGTCTGTTAAATAGTTAATATTTTATATTTAAACCAAAAGCCGCTTAATTTTTAAAGCGGCTTTTTTGCTTGGAAATTAGTCAGTTAAAGGCGATTTAAAACAAATTTATATTTTTAATAAATAATTCCCAATTAATAGAGCGAAAAAAAATATAATGTGTTAATCTTACCTTGCTTTGAGTTTTTATGTATTGAATTTACGGATATTGTGCTGCGTTTAAGGTTACCGGTTAGGTTATTACTTGTTCCTGTACTGTACCTCCATATTTTTGAGCATTGACTCAGGGAGGATATTGCCATAATAATATGGCTGAATTTTAATTATTGACTTACAGGAAAATTTAGTATGTCGGTTACTGGTAAAGTAAAGTTTTTCAACGAAGCTAAAGGCTTTGGTTTCATTGAACAAGAAAATGGTCCTGACGTGTTTGTACATTTCAGCGCAATCACTGGTTCTGGTTTTCGCACTCTTAGCGAAGGTCAAGCAGTGACATTCAGCATCAAACAAGGTCAAAAAGGCCCTGAAGCTGAGAACGTAGAAGCAGCATAATTTATTATGTGAACTCTAGTTCATCTTGGTGAAGCAGGTCTCTGTTTCACCATAATTCCTCTCTATGTACATAATTAATAAAATCCTTCTTTTTAAATCCTTGAACACAAATTTCGTATATTCTTAAATCTTCTATTTTAATACACACCCAAAATTCAATTATCTGAATAACTTATACAATCGAACCACTTTCTATCGCATTTAAAACATCCCTTACAATTTATCCAACTGGTCTGATACTTATATACATAAAAATGATGCCAAATAACAATCTGTGTAAATTTTAGTGTAAGTCTTGCTAGTGCAATCAGATTGAAGTTTTGTACTTTAACTATAAATGGGCAAGGGAACCTCTATAGACCTCTGATAGCTTATTATGGAAGCGTTAGGCATCATTTATAGTCCATTATTATTAAAGTTGAGCAGCTTTTTGTGATTAACTTTGTTACTAAATAAATTTAACTGTTAAATAGTATTAATGAGCACTCTAAAGCGGTAAATGTAACTCGTCTAATTATCGAAAGCTATTTGGCTATTTCAGGCCTTGCTAAAAGAAACTTATTATTACTATTTATGGGAAACACGTTTTATAAATGGCTTTAGGCATTGCGTGCATAAAGCAAGGTGGGCGGTATTGTAGATTATCCAGTGTTGTTTTTTTGTGCGACAAATGGTTTGTTTTTTCAGATGAAGTGTTATTGGGGAGATAAAATGTGCTGAAATCGTTTAAAAAATAACTTTTGTTATATCTATCTATATTTTTTTTTGTTTTTTTTCAGTGCGAATTCAGCTTTGGCTAAATGTTGCAATAATGTTGTTTTATGTCAGTACAATGCGAATAAATACACCCCTCAAAAGGCTTTAATCGAAATATTAAGCAAAAGCTTGGTTGCAATAATGTTAACAGTTGTGTGCTGGTACTTTTGTTTAAGCATTAACTTAGCTATTTATTTGCGGAGATTAGTAAACATCAAGTTGACAGCGCTAATTGCATTTAGCATTATTGGAAGGTTGATATCTATTAAAAGATATCAGGGTTGTTCTCTTCGGAGGATAATTAAATTATAAAAGTAACATTACTTAATTGGTTGGGAACTATGTCTGTTAAAATCAGAAAGAGTCTTGTAGCAACTGCGTTGGTTGGCGCATTTGCATTTGCAAGCAGCAATGTGATTGCAGATCCTTTGAATGACGTGCAAAAAGCAGGTCAACAAATTCAAAAGGCTGCGGTTAAGTCTCAAACTAAAATTGACAATGTATATGGTCAAACTCAGGAGCTAATCGCTGAGTACCGTAGCGTTGTTGATGAGACTGAACTTATGAAAGTGTATAACGATCACGTGTCGCGCTTGGTTGATAGCCAAAACGCGTCTATTGAATCGTTTGATCGTCAAATCGCTACGATTGATAACACGAAACAAAACGTTGTGCCTTTGATGTATCGCATGATCGATACGCTTGAGCAATTCATCAAAGCGGACGTTCCATTTAATCTAGAGACGCGTTTAGGACGTGTTGAAAGACTACGTGAAATCATGGTTTCTGCGTCTGTAACGACGTCTGAAAAATTCCGTCAAGTACTTGAAGCTTACACTATTGAAACAGCATACAGCTCACTTGTATCTGCTTCACAAGGTACACTAGAAGTTGATGGCAAAAGTATTAACGTTGATATCGGTCAGTTAGGTCGTATTACTTACGTTGCTCAGTCTTTTGACTTGAAACATGCTTGGGTGTGGGATAACAACACTAAACAGTGGAAAGAATTAGGTGAAGAATACCTAAAACCTGTTAAAGAAGTTATTCGTATGGCGCGTAAGCAAGCGACATTAGAACTTGTTAAACTACCTATCTTTGGCGCGGAGTAATCAATAATGAAGAAACTATTTAAAGGTTTTGCTGTTGCCGCAGTACTAACTGTTTCTGCAGGTACCGCGTTAAATGCACATGCAAATACTGGAGCTCTAGATAAAATACTTGAGCAAGTAAAGCAAGAGCGTATCTCTGAAGGTAAAATCGATAAGAAACGTGAACAAGAGTTCTTATCAGATCGTGCTGACAAGCAATCTTTACTTAATAAAGCTAAAAGCCAACTTGCTTCTGAGAAGTCTCGTGGTGAAAGCTTAACTAAGCAATATGCACAAAATGAAAACACGTTAGCTGAAAAAGAAGCTGCTCTTCAAAGTGCTCAAGGTACTTTGGGTGAGATGTTTGGTGTTGTACGTCGTGCAGCTCAAGACGCTATCGGTTCTATCGAAGCATCACTAGTTAGTGCTGAGAAACCTGGCCGTGCAGAAATCTTACGTTCATTAGCTGCTGCTAAAGAACTTCCAACTGTTCGCGAACTTGAAGAGCTTTGGATTTCACTTCAAACAGAAATGACTGAATCAGCTAAAGTTTCAACTTTTGAAACTGAAGTTGCTGGTCTTGACGGTAACCCGTCAATGAAGAAAGTAACGCGTATCGGTAACTTTAACTTAGTTACAGACGATGGTTACTTAATTTATTCACCAGAAACTAAGTCTATTCAGCCTCTAGGTAAACAGCCTGATAGCTATATTTTAGACGGTATCACTGATCTTGAAAATACATCACCAGATAACTACGCTGGTGTTTATATCGATCCGACTCGTGGTGCTATCTTACGTATCAACACTCAAAAAGCGACACTTATGGAATACTTCCATCAAGGTGGCGTAGTTGGTTATATCATTACAGCTTTACTAGCTTTAGGTATGCTAATTACTCTAATTCGCTTTGTTGACCTTACACTTACTACTAGTAAGATTAAGAGCCAGCTTAAAAATGTTGCTACACCGAATACAAATAACCCACTGGGTCGTATTCTTAAAGTGTACCATGACAACAAGAACCAAGATGTTGAAAACCTTGAGCTTAAACTTGATGAAGCGATTCTACGTGAAACGCCACGCATCGAAGCTGGTATCAACATAATTAAGATTCTTGCTGCAATCGCACCATTACTAGGTCTACTAGGTACAGTAATCGGTATGATCTTAACGTTCCAAACAATCACATTGTTCGGTACGGGTGATCCGAAGATCATGGCAGGTAACATCTCTCTAGCACTTGTAACTACAGCGCTAGGTCTAATTGCTGCATTACCACTAATTCTACTTCATGCTCTTGTAGCTGGTCGTAGTAAGTCGGTATTACACATCCTTGATGAGCAAAGCGCGGGTATCGTTGCTACTCACGCGGAGAAGGAGAAAGCCTAATGCTAGTCCTGATGGAGATATGGGAATCTATCAGGGATTTTGTTGGCACAGGCGGCCAGGTTTTATACGTGGTCGCGATAGCACTCTTTCTGATGTGGGTTTTAATGATTGAGCGCTATTGGTTTCTACTTGCAGAGTTTCCTCGCACAGCGAAAGAAATTGTAGCAAAGTGGGATGCCCGCCAAGACACTACGTCTTGGTACGCACACAGAATCCGTGAAGCATGGATTTCTGAAGCGTCTGAAAAATTAGATCAGCGTATGTTGTTGATTAAGACATTAGTAGCTGTTTGTCCTTTAATAGGCTTACTTGGTACTGTTACTGGTATGATCTCGGTTTTTGAAACCATGGCCAACCAGGGTACGGGTAATGCACGCTTAATGGCATCAGGTATTTCAATGGCAACAATCCCAACAATGGCTGGAATGGTTGCGGCACTATCTGGAGTATTTTTTAGCTCACGTCTTGAGACAAAAGCTAAAATGGTGAAAGCCAAACTTATTGATAGTATGCCTCATCACTAGAGAGAGAATTAAATATGGCACGTAAACAACGTTTTCGTGAAGAAGAAGAAGCAGCGGTTGATATGACGCCAATGCTTGACATCGTATTTATCATGCTTATTTTCTTTATCGTAACTACATCGTTCGTTAAAGAGGCTGGTATCGAGGTCAATAAACCAAAAGCTGCCCAAGCTACTAAGCAAAAAAATGCTAACATTTTTATTGCTATTCGTAGTAACGGCGAAATCTGGGTTGATAAACAACAAATTGATGTTGAACGTATTTCAGCAAAAATCGAAAGTTTATTAGCAGAACAACCTACTGAAGTTGTGATTATACAAGCTGATAAAGAAGCTAAACACGGCACAGTGGTTAAAGTTATGGACCAGATTAAAGCGACGGGTGACAACCTTAGAATTTCAATAGCTGGAGATCAGTAATGATTCGTTTTCTGTTTTCACTGATTGCAGGTGGGGCAGTTACTTTCGGCTTGTTCTACTTCATGGCCTTCCTCATCTCTGGTGGGGCTGACCGTAATACGGAACAAAAAGAGCAGATCATAGTCGAAATAATGACGAATCCGCCTGAATCTAAGGTGCAGGAGAGGAAGCGTGTACCGCCTCCTCCTCCACCACCGCCAAAGCAGCCGCCTAAACCGCAGCCGCCACAGCCGGAAAATAATAATCCAAACCCTGGTGCTATGTCATTTAACATGGGTAGCATTGATGTTGGTAGTTCAGCTGGTGGACTAAGTGGTCCTGGTGCATTTGGACGAGATGGTGATGCGACACCTATCGTTCGTATAGAACCAAAATATCCAACGCAAGCAGCACGTGATGGCAAAGAAGGTTGGGTACAACTTTCATTCACAATTGATGAGTTAGGTGGAGTAACTGACGTTGAAGTAATTGACGCAGATCCGAAACGTATCTTTGACCGTGAAGCTAAACGCGCACTGCGTAAGTGGAAGTACCGTCCTAAGATCATTGACGGAAAACCACAGAAACAACCAGGTTTACAAGTTCAATTAGACTTTAAACTTAACCAAGGCAACTAAGGAGGCGAGTAATGAGAAATTTTTCTAAAGTAACTGCTCTTGCGATTCTTATGTCTGTGTCGGGTGCTACTTTAAGTGCATCTGTTTTAGCAGCGCCAGATTACGCAAAGATTGAAGAGCGTAAAAAAGCAAAAACTAAAATCATGGGCGAGCGTACTGGTAAAAAGGTAATTAAAGCATTTGACTTGTACAACGAAGAAAAAGTTGATGAAGCAATTGTTTTGCTTAGAGAGATTGAACCTTCGAATGACTTTGATAAAGCGACCGTAAATCGTTACTTAGGTAGCATGTACGCTCAAAAAGAAAAGTATGACGAAGCGATTAAGTACTCTAAGCAAGCAGTTGCCCCTGATGTTTTAAACTTTGCTGATCAAGAACAAACTCTAAAGCTGTTAGGCGATTTATACGCTGGCACAGAAAAGTATCAAGAAGCCAAAAAAGCTTATGTTACTTGGATGGATTTTACAGGTGAAGAAGATCCTACGGTTTACACGCGTATTGCCCAAGCTAACTATCAGTTAGAGCAATTTCGTGATGTTTTTGAACCAGCAGATAAGGCAATTAAACTTCAAAAAGAACCTAATAAAGGTCCTTACCAATTAAAACTGGGTGCATACTTTGAACTTAAAGATTATGCAAACATGGTTAAGATTGGCGAAGAGATTGTTCGTGTATGGCCTGATGATAAAAAAGCTTGGGTTAGCTTAGGTAAATATTACCTACAAACCGAAGACTATCAAAAAGGTTTAGCAACGATGGAAGTTGCTTACAAGAACGGTTACTTTGAAAATGAAGTTGAGTATAAAGTCTTATCTAACTTTTACTCTCTAAACGAGATCCCTTTTAGAGCAGCTGTAACGCTAGAAAAGGCCGTTAAGAGTGAAAAAGTAAAACGTACGAAGCAGAATGTTAGCGCGATTGCTAGTAACTATCATCGCTCTAAGGATCTAGAAAAAGCTGCTAAGTACTACGAAGAAGCTGCTAAATTTGATGACGACGCTGAACTTTACCGTAAAGCTGGTTCATTACTTTTACAATCTGAAAAATTCAGTGCTGCTGTTGTTCGTTTGAACAAAGCATTAGAGCTTGGCTCTGACAAAAAAGGTACTATTTATTCAGATTTAGCTGAAGCGTATTACTATCAAGGTAAGTATAAGCAAGCATATGCTGCAATTACTAAAGCTATGGATGACCCTCGCACACGTAAGTTTGCAAAAGGTTGGTCTACATATATTAAAGATAAAGCCGCTCGCAACGGTGTTAAAATTTAATTTTAATTAGCTAAAGCAACTTATAAAAAGCCCCTCTGGGGCTTTTTTTATTGGAACTACTATGTATAAAAAGCTCTCTTTTTCATTACTACTGTGCTTATTTTTAGCTGCATGTTCAAAGCAGCCTCAACCTTATGAGTCATTTGAAGACGCACAAGTTGCTTTAAAAACTTTAAACATAACACTTGTACAACCAGACGCTAAAAAAATCGATAGGATTACTAAAGAGCAATTGGTCTTTTCTGATGCGTATTTAGTTAAACGTCATACTATTTATCAGAACCTAATGGGTATGGAGCTTAATCTCAATCAAATTGCACAAGTAAACTACTTGGTTATTGCAGAGCGCTTTCCTGAGCGCTATTTTAATTGGCCGGCTCAAGTAAACGTATTAAAAAACATGCTTGCTTTTGAGGGGTCAAAAAGTACGCCGGATAATATTATTACTTGGCTTAAGTTAACCCAAGATACGCTAGACAGTGCTAAACAAAGCAATTTAAAGCTGAATAAAATTGAGCTCACACTACTACAAAGCTATGTATTGAGTGCGATAGGTAGTAATGACGTTCAACCAGCGCTTAAGAGTCATATAAGAGCTTTTAGCGATTATTTAGCTAGTTACAAGCCTAGAGGTAGTGTTGGTCTGAGAGGCCTGCCAAATGGGTCACAGTGGTATCAGAGCAAACTCAATTACTTTAGTGGCGAAGTACATTCACCGCTAGAGTGGGTTACTCTTTTAAATGAAAATATAAAAGTATTAGATCGTGTTGCAATCGATAGTAAATTGTCTATTTCTCATAAAAAATCGTTTTTAGTGCAGTATCTATCGAATGAAAAATTAATTGAAGGGCTTGATTGGCAGGCTGATTATCACGACTTACCTGCAATGGCGAGTAATATGAACATGTCTGATAAAGATAAAACATTGATGCTTGCAATGATGGAATCAGATATTGGCATTCATTACCATGCGTGGACTTTGCCACAGGCGAAGGTAAACCTTATGAAACGCTTAGAAATCACCCAAGAAGAGGCTCAATATTTAGTTGAAGATATAATACTCTACCCAGGGCAATCATTTAGCTTTATACAACAAATTATATAATGATTTGAAAGTGCGCTTATTGTGCGCACTTTGTACACCGTTGAGTTGCGGGGTCTAGTTCAAGTGATTTGGCTGGTATTTTTTCTTCACAGTCGCAGCAGTAGCCATATTGCCCAATTTCTATTTGGCTGACCGCCGCTTCTAATTTAGTCATGCGACTGATCAAAAACGCATACTCAGGACCTAGCTTCTCTGCTGCACAGTCTAACCATTCATTGTTTGCTGTATTATCTAAAATTTGTATTAAATGCTGATGTGTAGGGTAGGCTGATTTAGAAAGCATAGTTAATATATTTAATTTAATTTGTGCTATTTCATCGTTTAGTCTTTTTTGATGATGCATTATCAGTACAACCTTATTAAATTGGCTTCACGTTATACTGATATTATCTAGAGGCTTTAGGTTAGCCGTTATGATTTGAATCAAGTTGCGGTGCTTTGGCGTATTTATTTAATACGCTTGCCACATCTTCTTTACTTTTTAAACGCCTGATTTCATCAAATAAATCGATCGCTTGCGGGTATTGGCGTTTAAGGTAACCTAGCCATTGCTTTGTACGAGAAGCAAAATACTTTTCATCTTTTGCAGGGTCTTGATGAATAGCAGAGTGGATTAAGTGATAAATAATATGCTCCCATTGAAGGCCATTATATTGTTCATTATTTACATGAGCTTTAATTTTTTTTGCTAAATCAGGGTGCGAAAGGGCGCCACGACCAAGCATCAAATCAGTACATCCACTTCGTTTTTGGCAAAGCATTGCGTCCTCAACTTGCCAAATTTCACCATTGGCAACAACGGCAATATTTTTATCTTTTATTATTGGTGGAATTTTTTCCCAATAAGCTGGCGGGTTATAACCATCACGTTTGGTTCTGGCGTGTATAGCTACACTATTTGCGCCTGCGCTTACCACAGCATCAACAATTTCTTGGCTGTTACTGTCATCATCAAAGCCTAAGCGAATTTTTGCACTTACTTCATGTTTATCATCTACAGCATCTCGGACTGCTTTAATAATCGTATACATGTGGTCAGGATCTTTAAGCAATACAGCACCCCCTCGACTACGATTAACGGTTTTTGCTGGGCAACCAAAGTTAAGGTCGACCCCATGAGATCCTAAAGCAATTGCTCTTACTGCATTTTCGGCTAACGGATTTGCTTCTTGGCCGAGTAATTGAACACGCACAGGAGTACCTGCTCGCGTAAATCCATTATTATGTAGTTCAGGGCAAAATCGATGAAAAACTTTATCAGGTAAGCATGTTTCAACCACTCTTACAAACTCGGTAACGCACAAATCGAACCCACCAATGTCTGTGAGTAATTGGCGCATTTTAAAATCAACGACACCTTCCATAGGTGCTAAAACAAGTTTCATAAAGTGATTAATTTTGATAAAAAACTGGACGCATAGTTTACCTGTAAATCACACATTGATAAATCTGTAATTACCAACCATATTTAATGTAGAAACCGCAAAAGTAAATATTATGAAAATAAATGAAAGTTTTTATTCTTGTACAGGTCTACTTAAGCATACAAGCAATTTAAAATACATTTTTATTGCTGAGATTTACAATACTTGATTAAAGAGAGTCACAAAATGAATACAGTTAAAAAAAATACAATCGCGTTAACTTTAGGTGCAGTAGTTGTTGGCTCTGCAAGCTTTGTATCTGCAGATGTACAAGCCAACCCATTTGAGTTTCAACAATTAGTGACAGGTTACCAACTAGACGCTAAAGAAGGTAAGTGTGGTGAAGGTAAATGTGGCGGCGATGCTAAAGATGCAAAAGCTAAAACAGAAGGTAAGTGTGGCGAAGGTAAATGTGGCGGCGATGCAAAAGATGCAAAAGCTAAAACAGAAGGTAAGTGCGGCGAAGGTAAATGTGGCGGCGATGCAAAAGATGCAAAAGCTAAAACAGAAGGCAAGTGTGGCGAAGGTAAATGTGGCAGCGACGCAAAAGATGCAAAAGCTAAAACAGAAGGCAAGTGTGGTGAAGGTAAATGTGGCGGCGATGCAAAAGATGCAAAAGCTAAAACAGAAGGCAAATGTGGTGAAGGTAAATGCGGCGGCGATGCTAAAAAAACTAAAAAAGAAGGTAAGTGCGGCGAAGGTAAATGTGGCGGTCGTTAATATCTTATTCTAAATAAGTTATGCTAAAAGGGCCTTAAGGCCCTTTTTTGATAAGTTAGAGGTAGTTATGACACAAATCCAGAGTACAGATTTCGGGATGGTGGGCCTTGGCCTACGACGAGAAATGCTTGATGAACTGCTTGAACACGTACCTAATCAAGTAGATTTTTTGGAAGTTGCGCCAGAGAACTGGTTAAAACTAGGTGGACGCTTTAAAAAGCAATTTAGAACATTAACAGATGCAAATAATTTTGTGTGTCATGGATTATCACTGTCTATCGGTTCACCCGAACCACTGGATGTTGAATTTGTTAAATCTTTAAAAGTTTTTTTTGAAGAGCACAATATAAAAATTTTCAGTGAGCACTTAAGTTACTGTTCCGGTACAGGCCATATGTATGACTTAATGCCTATTCCGTTTACACAAGATGCAATAGCACATGTTGTCCCTCGTATTAAACAAGTACAAGACATACTTGAGCAGCAAATTGCGATAGAAAATGTTTCCTATTATGGCGCTCCTGGACAGCAATTATCAGAGCTGGAATTTACAAATACCATTTTAGAGCAAGCAGACTGCAAGCTTTTACTGGATGTGAATAACATTTATGTGAATTCGATTAATCATGGCTATAACGCACAAGAGTTTTTAACAGGGTTACCCTCTAATCGTATCGCCTATGGGCACGTTGCAGGCCATTATAATGAGGCTGATGACTTAATAGTTGATACACATGGTGCTGATGTCATTGATCCTGTGTGGGAGCTACTGGATAAAGCATATGAAGTGCATGGCGTATTTCCAACCTTGCTTGAGCGCGATTTTAATATCCCTACCATGAATATTTTAACCAAAGAGTTAGATATAATTCATGAGCTACAAGCTAAACACATTACTTCAACTGTTTTAAAACAACGAGCTTAATATAAGCCTTTATAAATATTAAAAGAGTGCCTGGTTATGAGCTTTATTGAAATACAAAACGAATTTATGGCGCATATTCGCGAGCCTAAAAAAAATAAAAAGCCCAGCGGTATCGAAGACAGACGTATGGCCATTTATCGCGACCTATTTTTTAATAACATTGAAGGTTTTATATCATCAGGTTTTCCGGTATTAAAAACCTTATATACAGACAAGCAATGGCTGGTCCTTGTACGCAAATTTTTTAGCGAATATGATTGTCATTCGCCGTACTTTTTAGATATAGCAGGGGAGTTTATTAATTACTTATCAAGTGATTATAAAATGAAAAGATACGATCCCGTGTTTATGCTAGAACTTGCACATTATGAGTGGGTAGAGCTAGATGTATCGATTGCACACGAAGATGAGCAAGAGCAAAAATTACAAACAACAGCGCTTACTAGTTCTGCTTTGCATTTATCGAAAACGGCAAGAAATTTAAGTTATCAATTTCCGGTTCAAAATATTAGCAATCGCTTTATACCAAAAGAGCCATCACCTCAGCCTAATTATTTTGTTGTATATAGAGATGAAGATGATGACGTTCAATTTCTGGCTACGAATGCGATGACTGCTTTGTTGCTATCAATTATTGAGGCAAGTGATGGAGCGACATTTGACGACGTTTGCCAACAGGTATTCGCTCATGCACCACAATTTAATGCAGATCAAATTGCTCAAGGCGCATTGGTTACCCTTAATGCAATGGTTGAACGCGGTGTAATTGTGACAAAAAATCAAGATTAAGGTCTTTATTGATGATTTTACATCGTCTATTATGGCAGCCTTATTTGTCGTGCTTAATAAAAGGTTGTACCAATGTCAGATGATAAAGACTTTAAAGATCCGTTCAATGCTACTTATTTTCTTGCTTTCTTAGCTGTATTTGCAGGGATTGGTTGTTTAAATGCAATATTAGGCTGGATCACTAGCTTAACTTAAAATGCATAGCGTTTATTAAGGCTGTTGCTTACTTCAGCCTTGAACCACTTTATTTTAATTACACCCCCATAGTTAATACTTCTTTTATAGTAACGCCAAACTCGCAATTAAAGGTTAGTTAAGGTTATAATCACCTGCTTTGTAATATAAACAATTGAGCAGTTAAAATTATGACTCAAGTAACACCAGCAATTATCAAAAACAGCATAACTACAATTGCTGATTATCCAAAGCCGGGCATCATGTTTCGCGATGTAACCACTTTAATGGCAAATCCAGAAGCCTTTAAAGCAACTATTGACGCGTTTATCGCAGAATATAAAGATCAGGGTTTTACTAAAATAATTGGCACAGAATCACGTGGCTTTATTTTTGGTGCGCCACTGTCTTACGCATTAGGCATTCCGTTTATTCCAGTTCGTAAACCAGGTAAGTTACCACGCGAAGTTATTCGTCAAGATTACTTACTTGAGTACGGTGAAGACACGCTAGAGCTGCATGTTGATGCAATTGTACCTGGCGATAAAGTATTATTAGTTGATGACTTATTAGCAACTGGCGGCACAATTGAAGCCACCGCTAAATTAGTTCATAAACTAGGTGGCGAAGCCACAGATGCTGCATTTGTTGTATCACTACCAGAGCTTGGTGGCGAGCAGCGCATCAAAAAAATGGGTATTAAAATCCTAAAATTGGTTGAATTCGAAGGCGAGTAATCGATGAGTTATCAGGTTCTAGCGAGAAAATGGCGTCCTCAAACCTTTCATGAATTGGTTGGGCAGTCTCATGTTAAGCAAGCGCTTGTAAATGCGCTTACACAAAATAGACTGCATCACGCTTATTTATTCACTGGAACCCGCGGTGTAGGTAAAACCACTATTGCGCGTATTTTTGCTAAAAGCTTAAATTGCGACGAAGGTATATCTGCAAATCCGTGTGGCCAATGTAGCAGCTGTTTAGATATAGAAGCAGGGCGCTACATTGACTTACTCGAAATAGATGCGGCTTCTCGGACAAAAGTAGAAGACACCCGCGAAATACTCGATAACGTTCAATATGCACCAACACGTGGACGTTATAAAGTATACCTAATCGATGAAGTTCACATGCTTTCTAAGCACAGCTTTAATGCGCTTTTAAAAACGCTTGAAGAGCCACCAGAGCATGTGAAATTTTTATTGGCGACGACCGATCCTCAAAAACTACCAGTTACTATTTTATCTCGCTGTTTACAATTTAACTTAAATGCCTTGTCGCAAAGTGAAATTAAAACACAGCTTGAACACGTACTTACTCAAGAGCAGCTTAGCTTTGATACCGATGCACTTAGCATTATTTCAAAAGCCGCTGATGGCAGTATGCGTGATGCGCTTAGCTTAACCGACCAAGCTATCGCACAAACAAATGGTGATATTAATAATCAAGCAGTACAAACAATGCTTGGTTTAATGGATACTCATTATAGCCAAAGCTTGCTTGCAGCATTACTTGCACAAGATGGCGCTGCGCTAATGGATGAGATTGCGCAGGTGGCAAGTCGTAATCCTAATTATGTGGCATTGCTTGATGATTTAATTGCACTTACGCATTTGACTCAACTAACCCAGTTAGTGCCAGAAGCGGCAGGGCTAGATGAAAAAAATGTAGATTATATTGCTCATGTTGCACAACATACGAGCCCACAACAAATTCAAATTTATTATCAGTTACTGTTAAATGGTAAAAAAGATTTACAATGGGCACCAGAGCCTCGCTTAGGTTTTGAAATGATAATGCTAAGATTATTAGCATTTAAGCCTACAGACGCTCAACAAACTGTACACACAGTAAACGAAGAGCCTGCCCCAAATAAACAAGGCCGTGCAAATGCACTGCGAGATATATTAAATAAAAATAAAACATCGCAAAACACTGTAGCTAGCCAAAGTAGTGTCCCTGTAAATAATACTAAGCCAGTTAGCAATACAGAGCAGACTAAATCCCTTGAGATAGAGCCTTTACCAAATGTTGCCGCTCAGACATCGAATAATGATGTCGTACAAAGTAATAATGAGCCTGCCCAAGTTGCAGTAGAGCAACCGGTTCAACAAAGTGAAAACGCTTTAAAGCAACAGGCTTCAGCTAATGATCAACCACAAACCAATGTTGTTTCGGATGCTCAAGCCCAGCGCCAAAGTGAAGATGAAGCTTACATGCAACATAGTGATGCAGAGCAAACGTTAGCTTCGCAGTTTGACGATATAATGAGTAGCGCTGTAGATCAGGGTTTTAAACCTGTAACTACTATAAACTCAGAGCCTTCTCCAGAGCCTGTTACTCATGATAATGCAAGTACGCCAATAGCTGAACAAGAAGCGCAGGCGCAATCTGCCATTGCTCGTATTTTACGTGACAGAAACATATCGGGTGCGGGTAGGTTATCAGGCAAGAGTACAAGTACATCTGCAAATAATGTAGCAGTGCAGCCAAGCCAAGCGCCTGCTAAAAAGCCAGAACAGCATCCAAGAATGCCTCAAGCCCAAAGTGTTCATCAAGGTAGTGCAGATACAAGTGCAAGTAAGCTTAATAGCCCTTCAAGTACTGCGTCTGGCGATATCCCTCCTTGGGCGACTGATAGCGAAGGTGAGAGTGAAAAAAAGCATGAGCTCCCAGTAACAGGGGGCCAAACTCAGGCACATAATCACTCCAACATAAAGCCAACTAGTAAGATTGATTTTAAAGCAAAGCACCAAACAATTACTGAAAATCTTGCGCCAGAATTACTTGAGCAAATAAACCCTCTAAAAGCGCCTGAAATAGTGCCAGAGGAAGTAAGTATTCCTGCCCCTGATGATTTTCAAAGCCCAATTAGTGAAATTAGATTTGCACATCAACAAGATGAATGGGCTTATTTAATTAAACGTATGGGACTGGGTGGTCGTATGCGCCAATTTGCATTGCATTCAATATTTACCAAGCAAGGCAACTGTTTACATATAGACGTTGATGAATCACAAAAGCATTTAGATACACCGATGCTTCGCCAAAGATTAGATGCCGCATTGTCGAGTATTTATGAGCATAACGTGTCGTTAAGTATTAATTTTGCTAAGGGAGTTATTGACTCTCCTTATCTTATTCAGCAAAAAATTGATGCAGGTCGTCATCAACAAGCAATCGATGTGATCACATCTGATGAAAACATAGTACAATTTCAGCAAGTATTTAGCGCCGAAATTGACGAAAACAGTATTCAGGCATTGTAATTACTTACAATCGCCCTTATGTTCATGTTAATTAATGTATTAAAAGAAAGAGAGAAAGTTATGTTTAAAGGTGGAATGGGCAACATGATGAAGCAAGCGCAGCAAATGCAAGATCGCATGCAAAAAGCCCAAGACGAAATCGCAACATTAGAAGTTGTTGGCGAAGCCGGTGCCGGTTTAGTTAAAGTAACTATGCTTGGTAACCACAATGTACGTCGTGTTCAGCTTGATGAAAGCCTTATGGAAGACGACAAAGACATGATTGAAGACTTACTTGCAGCAGCATGTAACGATGCTGTACGCCGTGTTGCTGAAGAAACACAAGAGCGCATGGGTAAAGTAACTGGCGGTATGCAATTACCACCAGGTATGAAAATGCCGTTTTAAGTAAATAATGCAACTTTCAGATAGTTTAAATCAGCTTATAGAAGCACTGCGCTGTCAACCGGGCATTGGTCCAAAGTCAGCGCAACGTATTGCTTTTCACTTGCTTGAGCGCGACCGAAAGGGAGGCACTCAGCTGGGCAATGCATTGACTAAAGCAATGACAGCCATAGGGCATTGTCAGTCTTGTCGTACTTTTTGCGAACAAGCTCAGTGCGATATTTGTTTAAGTACAAAACGCCAAGATAGCGGCATATTATGTGTTGTTGAATCGCCTACTGATGTGCTTGCCATTGAGCAAACGGGTCAGTACTTAGGGCTATACTTTGTTTTAATGGGTCATTTATCGCCAATTGACGGTATCGGCCCTAAAGAAATTGGCTTAGACGTTTTAGAGCAAAAACTTGCTCAAGGCGGTATTAATGAGGTTATTTTAGCGACTAACCCTACCGTTGAAGGCGATACTACAGCTCATTATATTGCTCAGCTTTGTCATAAATATAAAGTAGGTGCTTCGCGTATTGCTCACGGTATTCCTGTGGGGGGCGAGCTTGATTTAGTAGATGGTAGAACGCTTATGCATGCTTTTAGCGGCAGGCGTTTAGTTACACAAGACTAACTCTAAGTTACTATTTGAAAAGATATTATAAAAGCCTACATGATTAAATTATGTAGGCTTTTTGTTTTTAAGGTAAGCTTAGAAGCAATCAAATACCAATTCGCAATAATACTTAATCATTTTGCGGGGCTAAACGTGTCGCTACCTGCGTTAAAAAATTCTCATTTAGAACAACTAAATAGCGAATTTTTTGCCTAGCTATCAACACGTTTTTCCGCCCTCAAAATAGATCATTTAATTAAACGAATTGGTATAATATATTTTTGGGCTATGTCTCTAATTAGTAAGGAATACAATGAAAGATAATCAACCCTACCAAGGTACATTACTGGGTAGTAAGCGTTTTTTACCGCTTTTTATTACGCAGTTTTTCTCAGCGATAAACGATAACGTGTATAAGCAATCAGTGCTTATTCTATTGATATTTCAGGCTGCAACGCTTGCTGATGGCGCACTTTATTCAAATATTGCTGCTGGGTTATTTATCCTACCTTTCTTTTTATTTTCAGGGATGGCGGGGCAGCTAGCTGAAAAAACAGAAAAATCTAAACTAATCAGAATCGTAAAGCTATGTGAAATCCCTATTATGGTTGTAGGGGCTGTCTCTATTTTAACGCAGTATGTTTGGCTGATGTTAGCCACCGTATTTTTAATGGGCGTACAAAGTACGTTTTTTGGTCCATTAAAATACTCTATTTTACCGCAGCACGTAGCCCCTAACGAATTAACAAAAGCGAATGGCTTGGTTGAATCAGGCACGTTTGTAGCAATATTAATTGGTACAATTTTTGGCACCTATTATATTACTCAATCAGTAGGGCCTACGCTTATAAGTATTGCCGTTTTAGTACTGGCCGTTATGGGGTATGTGAGCAGTCGCTTTATACCCATTAGTGAGGCAAACGAGCCTAACTTAAAATTTACCTATAATATATTTTCATCCACAAAAAACGTATTTTCAGCACTTAATTCGCAAACAGAATCGGTTGGTAAATCAGTACTTGGGATCAGTTGGTTTTGGTTAATTGGCGCAATTATTTTAACCTCCTTACCAAATTATGTAAAACACACAATGGGCGGCGATGAACTGGTTGTAACTATCGCGCTTGTTGTGTTTTCACTAAGTATTGCTATTGGTTCGTTATTATGTGAAAAGCTTTCTCGCTCTCGAATAGAATTAGGAATTGTGCCTTTTGGCGCTATTTTAATTACCTTGTTTTTATACTTACTGAGCCAAGAGAGCGCTATTAGCTCTTATTTACCTCAAAACCTTGAATTATTGACGCTTGAGCAGTTATTAAAAACAGGCGACATGTTGTGGCATTTTGTATGGATGGCAGGCATTGGTATTGGCTCTGGTTTTTACACTGTACCGCTGTATGCGCTTATTCAACAGCGTACTGAAGAGTCGAGTCGCTCACGAGTTATAGCGGCTAACAATGTATTAAATGCACTGTTTATGGTGGGCAGTGCTGTTTTAAGTATTGTAACGCTGTCTGTTTTTCAGTGGAGTATTTCAGAGTTGCTACTGTTACTTGCTGGGCTAAACTTGCTTATATCTGTTTATATTTATACCAAAGTACCAGAGTTCTTTTTACGATTTATTATATATATTTTAGCTATTTGTATGTACAGAGTGCGTACAAAAGGTGAAAGTAATATTCCAGATGAAGGCGCTGCCGTTATAGTGTGTAATCACGTGAGCTTTGTCGATTGGATGTTTATTTTAGCAGCATCACCAAGGCCTATCCGATTTATGGTATTTGCCCCTATTTATTATTCGCCAGCCCTACATTGGTTATTTAAAATGGCCAAAGCTATTCCCATTAACAGTGAAAAAACCAATCCAGAAGCGTTTAAAAAAGCGTTTGACGAAGTGGCTGCTGCGCTTAATAAAGGCGAACTTGTTGGTATTTTCCCTGAAGGAAAACTAACCAGTGACGGCTCTATCGATATTTTTCGCCGTGGAATCGAGCGCATTATTGAGCGCTCACCTGTGCCTGTTATTCCTGTGCATTTAGGGGGCCTGTGGGGAAGTATGTTTAGCCGAAAAGCTAAGTGGCAACTACCACGATTAAAATGGTCTTTGGTGTCGGTTGCAGTAGGTACCCCGATTGCTGCTGACAAAGTAGTAGCAGACGATTTGCGTGAGCAAGTATTGGCTTTAAAAGCGCTTCATTCAAAAGATATTGATTAATTTAATGGCTAACTCAATATTGGATACACCAGTAGAGTCACAAATGATTGTTGATGACTTTGTAGCGCCTAAGTGCGACGGGTTTATTGAAATATTATATCAAGATGATGATATTTTACTGATCAATAAACCCAGTGGGTTATTAAGTTTGTCGGGTAAAAATCCGCTTAACTGGGACTCAGTACATTACCGTTTAGTACATGGTCAAAAAGGGTTAACAGCCGCTTTTGCTGAGGCTAAGTTACCGCATCGGTTAGATTTGGGTACATCGGGCATTATGATTGTCGGATTAAACGCCAAAGCATCAAAGCATCTTAATAAACAGTTTCAGGCGCGTACTATCCAAAAGCGTTATGTAGCGATGCTTGAAGGGGGCTTGGCTGTTAGTGAGGGGGAAATTACTGCACCAATAGCAAAAGATAAACTGCTTTTTCCGCGAGTTAAAATTTGCCAAACGACGGGCAAAGTAGCGGTGAGTGAATACAGTGTGCTTGATCGGCTTAAACAACCGTGCAGAACCTTAGTGCAATTTACGCCCGTTACCGGACGTACCCATCAATTACGAATACACAGCCAGTTTATAGGGCACCCAATTTTAGGCTGTGATTTATATAAAAGTGCACAAAGTGAGTACATGGCAGGACGCTTACAATTACATGCCAGCGATTTATATTTTGAACATCCAACAACAGGTGAAAAGATTCATATTAATTGTCCGCACCCATTTTAGATAAATGAGATATTCAATTTTTTCGTTTCACCTTTTTTTGATTTTTCCCTTGAAGTTCTAACACCTCACCCCATATTAAGTGCATAACGCAGACACTTTGCAAATTGGAGATATATAAATGACTGCAGCACAAAAAGAAACATTAGGCTTTCAAACAGAAGTAAAACAATTATTAAACTTAATGATTCACTCTCTTTATTCTAATAAAGAAATATTTTTACGCGAACTTGTGTCAAATGCATCAGACGCAGCAGACAAGTTACGCTTTTTAGCGCTATCTCAAGGCGACCTTTATCAAGGTGATGCCGACTTACGTGTACGTATTAGTGCAGATAAAGAAGCAAATACAATTACCATTTCTGATAATGGTATTGGTATGACACGCGATGAAGTAATTAGCTCGCTAGGTACTATTGCAAAGTCAGGTACTGCTGAGTTTTTCAAAAACTTAACGGGTGATCAAAGTAAAGATTCACAATTAATTGGTCAATTTGGTGTTGGTTTTTACTCAGCATTTATTGTTGCCGATTTAGTGACTGTTCGTACACGTAAAGCGGGTGAAACAACAGCTTACGAGTGGGAATCTCAAGGTGAAGGCGAATACACGCTTCAAGAAATTGAAAAAGAAGGCCGTGGTACCGACATTATTTTACATCTTCGTGATGAAGAAAAAGAATTTGCTGACGATTACCGCTTACGTGGCATCGTTACAAAATACTCAGACCATATTTCAACACCTGTACAAATGTTTAAAGCAGAAGTACCAGAGTCTGAAGGCGAAGACGGCGAAAAAATTCCAGCAGTACCAGGTGAGTGGGAAAGCATTAACCGCGCAACTGCATTGTGGACGCGTGATAAGTCAGAGCTTTCTGATGAAGAATACAAAGAGTTTTACAAGCACGTAAGCCACGACTGGGAAGATCCACTTAGCTGGGCACATAATAAGGTTGAAGGTAAAACTGAATACACGAGCCTTTTATACATCCCTAAAAAAGCACCTTTCGATTTATGGAACCGTGAACGTCAAAGTGGCTTAAAGCTTTACGTACAACGTGTATTTGTAATGGATGATGCTGAGCAGTTCATGCCAAGCTACCTTCGTTTTGTGAAAGGTTTACTAGATTCAAACGATTTACCTCTAAACGTATCTCGTGAAATCCTACAAGATAACAAAGTAACGCAGGCTATTCGTAAAGGGTGTACATCGCGCATTATTAAAATGCTTGAGCGTATGGCTAAAAACAAAGCTGACGATTACCAAGTATTTTGGAATGAGTTTGGCCAAGTAATGAAAGAAGGCCCAGCTGAAGATGCAGCAAATAAAGAAGCTGTTTGTAAGTTATTACGCTTTTCTTCTACTCATACTGATTCAGAAACGCAAGATGTGTCGCTTGAGCAATATGTTGAGCGCATGAACGAAGACCAAGACAAAATTTACTATGTAGTAGCTGATACATTTACTTCTGCGAAAAACTCTCCTCATTTAGAGATTTTCCGCAAAAAAGGTATTGAAGTATTGTTACTAAGTGACCGTGTTGACGAGTGGATGATGAGCCACTTAACTGAATTTGCTGATAAGCAACTACAGTCAATCACACGTGGTGATTTAGATTTAGGTAAGCTGGACGACGAAGAAACTAAAAAAGCACAAGAAGAGTCTGAAAAAGAAATGGCAGGCCTTGTTGAGCGTATTAAAACAGCACTAGGTGATGACGTTAAAGAAGTGCGCTTTACGCACCGCCTAACAGATTCTCCAGCATGTGTTGTAAGCGACGACAACGACATGAGCTCACAAATGCAAAAGCTAATGGAATCTGTTGGTCAAGCAGCCCCTGAAGCAAAACCTGTGTTTGAGCTAAACCCAGAGCATCAACTTGTTAAGCATTTGAATGACGAACAAGATAAAGATAAATTTTCACAGTGGTCACATGTTTTATTAGACCAAGCATTACTTGCAGAGCGCGGTACACTTAAAGATCCAACAGGATTTGTTACTCGCCTAAACAAACTAATGCTTGAACTAAGCAAGTAGTCAGTTAACTATTTAGTTAATAAAAGTATAAATTATATACTTTAAATAAAAGGGAACGTATGTTCCCTTTTTTAATGCGCTGTAAATACATCAACAACTCATCAATTAGTATAAGTTGCTTGAGTATCGGCGGCGCTTGTGGAAGAATTCAGGCTTTAAAATAAATATCCATACTAGGGGACAATAATATGCGCATTATTCTTTTGGGCGCGCCGGGTGCAGGTAAAGGTACTCAAGCTCAGTTTTTAATGGACAAATACGGTATTCCACAAATTTCTACTGGCGACATGTTACGTGCAGCAATTAAAGAGGGCACGCCATTAGGCTTAGAAGCAAAAAAAGTAATGGATGCTGGTCAACTAATTTCTGATGATATTATTATTGGTTTAGTAAAAGAGCGTATTACTAAAGCTGATTGTGAGAAAGGTTTTTTACTTGATGGCTTCCCACGCACAATTCCTCAAGCTGATGCAATGAAAGAAAATGGCGTAGTGGTTGATCACGTTATTGAATTTGACGTGGCTGACGAAGTGATTGTTGAACGTATGGGCGGACGTCGCGTTCATCCTGGTTCTGGTCGTGTTTACCATATTGTATATAATCCACCAAAAGTGGAAGGTAAAGACAACGAAACTGGGGAAGACTTAATTGTTCGCGCTGATGATACTGAAGAGACAGTACGTAAACGTTTAGGTATTTATCACGAGCAAACTATGCCATTAGTTGATTACTACCAAGCAGAAGCAGCTGCTGGTAATACTCAATACCACAAACTAGATGGTACACAAGCTGTTGAAGCTGTAAGTTCACAACTTGGTGAGCTTTTAGGTTAAATATAAAAGCACATTAAAAAACCGCCAATTGGCGGTTTTTTGTTTTAAGGCTGTTTAGCATTGCTTAATCAGTGCTATTTAATCGGCTTTACAACGTTTTAAGTTTCTCAATTACGCTGTTGTATTCTGGTTCAGTTGAAAGGCTACTAACTAATTGTTTATAAATGACGTTATGGCTTTCATCTAAAATAAATACCGTTCGCGTTAATAAGCCCATATCTTTAATAATCAATCCGTATTTTTGGCCAAAATCGCGCCAAACAGAATCTGATAACGTAGTGATTTTATCGATATTTTCAGCTTTGCAAAAACGCTTTTGAGCAAATGGTAGATCAGCACTAATTGTTAGCATTACAACACTTGGAAATTGCGAGGCTACTTTTTCATTAAAATGCTTAGTTTGCAGGCTACAAATACCTGTATCAAGACTTGGCACTACACTTATCAATACAGCTTGGCCTTTGTAATCCTCAAGTGTCACAGGGATGAAGTTGTCATCAACTACTTTGAAATTTGGCGCGCTATCTCCAACAGAGATCCCTTTGCCTAATAAAGTGACTGGTTTGCCTTGTGCAGATACTTTTCCTATGTCTAGCGTGTTTTCTGGGTAATCGGCTGCAATAGCCACAGAGCAAAATGCGCTCAAAGCAAAGGTAAGTGAACGTAACATAAGGTATTTCCTTTTAAATTAACGCAATGGGCGTCAGTGTATTATACTGCGCTATAGTAACCAAGAGATTATACCGCTCTGATGAAGTTGGGATTAGTTCTGCAATATAAAAATTGTAACTGTGCTAAACTTTGATTAACATGAAGTTACAAAATATATCTTCAATAATAAAAATAAAAACCATCATAAAATGATTTTAATGCTCATTACTGGTTTAGAAATAGAGAGATAATATGTCAACATCGGTACTAATATGTGATGACTCAAAATTAGCTAGGCGTCAGCTAGCTCGTTCATTACCTGAAGATTGGGATATTAAAGTTGAATTTGCACTCGACGGCGTTGATTGCATAAAGCAAATAAAGTTAATTGAACCAGAAATACTTTTTCTCGATTTAAACATGCCTGAAATGGATGGGTATGAAGTATTAATCGCTATGAAAGAACAGGGGCTAAATATACTCACTGTTGTTGTCTCTGGTGATATACAGCCAAGTGCACATCAAAGAGTGCTTGAACTGGGTGCTATCGATTTTATTCAAAAACCATGTTCCCCCGAAAAACTAGCCAGCATAATTGAACACCATGGGATTAAAGATAAAGCCATGCGTGAACGTCTCTCTCATTCGCTAGGAGAGCAAGTCGACCCTGATGTTCGGGATATATACCAAGAGCTAACTAACGTTGCTATGGGACAGGCTGGGGATTTACTTGCACGCCTTCTTAATGTGTTCGTAGAGCTACCAATTCCTAATGTGAATATTTTGGAAGTTAATGAACTCGATATGGCGCTGCAGTCTA
Source organism: Pseudoalteromonas sp. NZS11_1 (assembly GCF_015864275.1). Taxonomy (NCBI): domain Bacteria; kingdom Pseudomonadati; phylum Pseudomonadota; class Gammaproteobacteria; order Alteromonadales; family Pseudoalteromonadaceae; genus Pseudoalteromonas; species Pseudoalteromonas sp. NZS11_1. The sequence goes on along the minus strand of NZ_JADYXK010000028.1, from coordinate 22,159 downwards.
TAGATAATAATGCAGCTACATCGGGTGTGTGCCAGGGCTTTATTGGCGGTGGCATTTCGGGCGAGGCGCTATTACTTTTAAATGATTCAAGCTTTAAAGAAATAGCTTCTTTGATGAATTATGACGGCGAGTTAAACGATAAAATTGAACTTGAGCTGCTTATGGATATTAGTAATATTTTGATAGGCGCTATTTTAACGGGTCTTTCAAAACAGCTCGATATGTCATTTAGCCAAGGGCACCCCATAGTACTTGGCCAACACAGAGATGTGTCTGAGCTGGTTAAATCAAACAAGTCACGTTGGCAACGTACCCTTGCTATAGAGATTAGTTACGGTATTGAAAACCATGATATAAATTGCGACCTCATGCTGTTATTTACTGAAGATTCACTTAAAACTTTGAAGTATAAAGTTGCTTACCTATTAGAAGATTAAGTTATGGCTGCAGATTTAGAAATGAATGAGATCCATTGGCTTATGGATATGTTTAATACCGTTGATGTAGGCCTTGTAGTACTTGATAGAGATTATAAGGTGTGTGTATGGAATGGTTTTATGGAAAACCATTCAGGGCTTCTACCAAGCGCAGTAAAAGATAAAGACCTATTTGATTTATTTCCAGCAATAGACGAAAAATGGTTTAGAAGTAAATCAGAATCGGTTTTTGTTTTAAAAAACCGCTCTTTTACGATTTGGGAGCAGCAGCCATACATTTTTAGGTTTAAAAATTATCGACCTATTACTGGTAAAGCTGATTACATGTATCAAAATGCGACATTTATCCCTCTTACAAATACGATGGGCGAAGTTAGCCATATTTGTATTATTTTGTATGATGTAACAGATGTCGCGGTAAATAAAAAAGAGCTTGAAGAGTTAAACAAAAAATTAGAACAAGTAAGTCAAACAGATAGCTTAACGCAGCTTGCAAACCGTGGACACTGGGAAGGTACGCTACGCCAAGAGTTTTTAAGAGTTAAGCGAAGTGGTGGCTGTAGTACATTATTAATGTTTGATATTGATCACTTTAAAAAAATAAATGATGAATATGGCCATAGCTGTGGTGATGAATCGCTTCGTCATTTATCTAACTTACTACGTACGACGCTGCGCGAAACTGATGTTGCAGGGCGTTATGGCGGTGAAGAGTTTGCAGTGACATTACTTGATACAGATAAAGAAGGCGCTTTTGTGTTTGCTGAGCGTTTAAGGGTATTGATTGAAACTAACCCTGTGAAGTATAAACACTTTGAAATAACAATGACGGTAAGTATAGGGCTGGCTGGTAGGAGTAATGATTTTAAAAATCATGAGCGCTGGATAGAGGCTGCAGATAAAGCACTGTACCAATCTAAAAATACAGGGCGAAATAAAGTAATAGCCTACGAAGATATAAAAAATGACGCTTGAGCGTCATTTTTTATATCCAGAATTTAGGGTTAAATAATAGTGTGTTTTTTTACGATCTGCTGAGCAAACCCAATCAGTATGAAAATTTTATTGCCCTTCATTATTCTGTTGTGTGTCTAGAATCATCTATTGGGCATTGACCAATCATTGAAACCTCAGCAGAATTTGACTCTTGCTCTAGTTTTACTTTAAAGCCCCATAATCTGTAAAGATGCTTAAGTACTTCCTCGTGCGAGTTTGCTAAAGGAATGTTGTTATGGGGTACATAGCGTAGGGTTAGTGAACGGTCACCTCTAATATCAACGTCATATACTTGAATGTTGGGCTCATGATTACTCAAGTTGTACTGCGCTGAGAGCGCTTCTCTTACTGCTTTATAGCCATTGTCGTTATGTATTGCGCCAATTTCTAAATGGGGGTTATTAGTATGGTCAATAATAGTAAATAATTTAAAATCACGAATTAACTTAGGCGATAAAAACTGGCTAATAAAACTCTCATCTTTAAAGTTTTCCATTGCAAAATGCAGTGTATCTAGCCAATTACTGCCTGCATATTCAGGGAACCAGCGTTTATCTTCTTCAGTTGGGTGCTCACATATTCTGCGAATATCAACCATCATATTAAAGCCTAAAGCATATGGGTTGATACCTGAATAATACTTACTGTTATAAGGTGGCTGATAAACTACGTTGGTATGGCTTTGTAAAAACTCTAACATGAAAGAGTCGGTGAGTTTTCCCTCATCATATAAGTGATTAAGGATGGTGTAATGCCAAAAAGTTGCCCAACCTTCGTTCATTACTTGAGTTTGCTTTTGTGGGTAAAAGTATTGCGAAATTTTACGAACAATACGTATAACTTCACGTTGCCAAGAGTCGAGTAATGGGGCATTTTTTTCAATAAAATACAAAATATTTTCTTGAGGTTCAGAAGGAAAATGGCGTACTTTCTTTTTGGTTTCTTGCTGTTGCTCGGGAATAGTTCGCCATAATTCGTTTACTTGCGATTGAAGGTAGTCTTCACGCTCTTGTTGGCGTTTTTGCTCTTCAAATAGCGATATTTGTTGTGGACGTTTGTAGCGATCGACTCCGTAATTCATTAATGCATGACATGAGTCGAGTAGGGCTTCTACTTGTGTAATACCGTGTTTTTCTTCACAGCGGCTTATGTAGTTTTTAGCAAATACCAAGTAATCAATAATTGAACCTGCATCTGTCCAGGTTTTAAATAAGTAATTACCTTTAAAAAATGAGTTATGTCCGTAACATGCATGTGCCATTACAAGCGCTTGCATAGGTAGGGTGTTTTCTTCCATTAAGTACGCAATACAAGGGTCCGAATTTATCACTATTTCGTAAGCGAGACCCATTTGTCCGCGCTTATAATTTTGCTCTGTTTGGATGAATTTCTTACCGTAAGACCAATGACTGTAGCCAATAGGCATACCAACGCTTGAATAAGCATCCATCATTTGCTCTGCGGTTATCACTTCAATTTGATTAGGGTATGTGTCTAACCTGTAGTGAGCTGCAACACGGGCAATTTCACTTTGGTACTCATCTAATAAATCAAAGGTCCAATCTGGGCCATCACTCATTCGTTTATCATTCATAATGCTACCTCGCTTTAGGCTATGCAGAGTTTTGCTGCTGACGACCTTTTTTAAATAGCTCCCTAAAAATTGGGTAGATATCTTCAACGCTTTGAATATGCTGTATGGCGAAATTATTATGGCTGTGTGTTATGGATTCATATTCGCGCCATAGGCTTTGATGGGCACGAGTGGTTATTTCAATATAAGCAAAATAGCGTACTGCGCTTAAGAGCTTATTACGTAAAATTTCACCACACTGCGGGGTGTCGTCCGCCCAGTTATCGCCATCAGAGGCTTGTGCGGCGTATACATTCCACTCGTTTGCGTGATAACGCTCTTTTATTATTTCGTTCATTAATTTAAGTGCGCTTGAAACAATAGTGCCGCCAGTTTCTTGAGAATAAAAAAACTCTTGCTCGTCTACTTCTTTTGCTTGTGTGTGGTGGCGAATATAAACAACGTCTATGTCTTTATAGCTGCGTGTTAAAAATTGATAGAGCAAAATATAAAACCGTTTTGCCATGTCTTTTGTTGGCTGATCCATTGAGCCTGACACATCCATAATACAAAACATCACCGCTTTGCTGGTGGGATGAGGGCGTTTTTCGTAATTACGAAAACGTAAATCGTAGTTATCAATAAATGGAACCGACTTAATTTGCACTTTTAATGCTGCAATTTCTTTTTGTAATAAAGCAATTGCTGCTTTATCGTTATGTGGACCAGCAAGCAGCAGAGCAAGTTGTTCTTCGAGCTCTTTTAAACGGCGTTTTTTACCTGCACTCATGGCAACACGCCGTGCAAGCGAGCCTTGTAATGAGCGGACAATATCAATATTGCTAGGTATACCATCACTACAAAACCCTGCGCGATGGGTTTTCATTTGCACTAACTTATCAAGCTGGTTTTCTTGTAAGTTGGGGAGCTCTAAATCTTCAAACAGTAAATCAAGGTATTCATCTTTTGATATTGAAAATACAAACTCATCTTGTCCTTCGCCCGAATCGCTGGCGTCACCTTCACCGGCACCGCCGCCTTGTCCGCCTTTAGGGCGCTCAATTTTATCACCTGTAGAAAATTGATCGTTGCCTGGGTGAATTTGTTCTCTATTCCCGCCTTGCCCTTGATGAAATGTAGGTTCGCTGATATCGCGCTGTGGAATAGAAATACTCTCACCAGAGCTTGAATCTGTAACGCTGCGCTTGTTAATCGCATCTGAAACCGCTTCTTTAATTTGCTTTTTATAGCGCCTAATAAAGCGCTGGCGATTAAGCGTACTTTTGTTTTTACCGTTTAAACGCCTATCTATAAAATGCGCCATATTGACCTCCTATATACTACGACTATGAAGGTTATTGCGATTTTCTAACCCGTAAATACCACTCAGAAAGCAAGCGAACTTGTTTTTGTGTATAGCCTTTTTCGACCATACGGTTCACAAAGTCTTCGTGCTTTTGCTGATCCTCTGCAGACGTTTTAGTATTAAACGAAATAACAGGGAGTAAATCTTCGGTATTAGAGAACATTTTTTTCTCAATCACCGTGCGTAGTTTTTCGTAGCTTGTCCATAGTGGGTTTTTACCGTTGTTATGCGCACGGGCACGCAATACAAAGTTCACTATTTCATTACGGAAATCTTTAGGGTTAGAAATACCTGCTGGCTTTTCTATTTTTTCAAGTTCGGCATTAAGTGCCTCGCGGTCAAATAGTTGTCCCGTATCAGGGTCGCGATATTCTTGGTCTTGTATCCAAAAGTCTGCATAAATAACATAACGGTCAAAAATGTTTTGTCCGTATTCTGAATACGATTCTAAATAAGCGGTTTGCAGTTCTTTACCTATAAACTCTACATATTGCGGAATTAAATAGCCTTTTAGAAAGCTTAAATAACGCTCTTCTATTTCGCTTGAAAATTGTTCGCGCTCTATTTGTTGCTCAAGTACATAAAATAAGTGCACTGGGTTTGCGGCAACCTCTGTGGTATCAAAGTTAAACACGCGGGATAAAATTTTAAACGCAAAGCGAGTAGAGAGCCCCGTCATACCTTCATCAACACCTGCGTAATCACGATACTCTTGATACGATTTTGCTTTAGGGTCGGTGTCTTTTAGAGTTTCGCCATCGTATACCCGCATTTTAGAATAAATACTTGAATTTTCTGGCTCTTTTAAACGTGATAGCGTCGTAAATTGCGCCAATGTTTTAAGTGTACCCGGCGCGCATGGCGCGTTGTATAGCTCGCTGTGCTCAAGTAATTTGTCGTAAATTTTAATTTCTTCAGTTACACGTAAGCAGTAAGGTACTTTTACAATATAAACACGGTCTAAAAATGCTTCGTTGTTTTTATTGTTTTTAAAGGTTTGCCACTCAGACTCATTAGAGTGAGCGAGGATCATGCCATTAAAAGGCAGAGCACTAATGCCTTCTGTGCCGTTATAGTTACCTTCTTGGGTTGCGGTAAGTAAAGGATGCAGCACTTTAATAGGCGCTTTAAACATTTCTACAAATTCCATCAGCCCTTGGTTAGCTAAACATAAAGAGCCAGAGTAGGCGTATGCATCAGGATCGTTTTGAGCAAAGTGCTCAAGCTGGCGAATATCGACCTTACCCACTAGCGCCGAAATATCTTGGTTGTTTTCATCTCCAGGTTCGGTTTTGGCAATGCCTATTTGGTTTAAAATTGAGGGGTAGCGCTTAACCACTCTAAACTGGCTAATATCACCATTGAATTCTTTTAAGCGTTTGCCAGCCCAAGGGGACATAATGGTTTTTAAGTAGCGCGGTTTAATACCGTATTCTTGCTTAAGTACCTCGGCGTCCTCTATTGGGTCAAATAATGCAAGAGGATGGTCGTTTACCGGAGAGCCTTTAATTGAATAAATAGGCACTTGTTGCATTAAATATTTTAGTTTTTCGGCAATGGATGATTTACCCCCACCAACAGGTCCAAGTAAATAAAGCACTTGTTTGCATTCTTCAAGCCCTTGGGCGGCGTGTTTTAAATAAGAGACTATTTGCTCAATGGCGTCTTCCATACCATAAAAATCAGCAAAGGCAGGGTAGCGCGCAACTACTCTATTAGAAAATAACCGGCTTAGTCGTGCATCCGTTGCGGTATCTACCATGTTTGGTTCGCCAATTGCCATGAGTAGGCGTTCTGGTGCGCTGGCGTAGGCAGACTTATCGGTTTTACAAATCTCAAGAAATTCAGCGATACTGTATTCTTCTTCCTGTGCCGCTTCGTATCGTGCTTGGTAATGCTCAAAAATCGTCATAATAACCTCCGAAACCCGCTGTAAAAAGGTGCTTACATTTTAAAGTCTAGTCACGAATTTGTATTTTTGTGCAATAAAATTAAAAATTTAAGTGAAAAAAGATCATGTTACTAAAAGTGTTTTATTAAATGATGAGGCGCTTAGGTGTGATAAACAAGAAACAAAAAAAGACGCCTAAGCGTCTTTTTTACATTAGCGTTTAAAGGCTAATTAAGCGAAGTTAGCGTTCGCGAATTCCCAGTTAACAAGCGACCAAAAACCTTTAAGGTAATCTGGACGAACGTTACGGTAATCAATGTAGTAAGCGTGTTCCCATAAATCCACTGTAAGGATTGGAGTAACGCCATCATCAGTTAATGGTGTAGCAGCGTTAGATGTATTAACGATGTCTAGTGAACCATCAGCAAGCTTAACTAACCACGTCCAGCTTGAACCAAAGTTATTTACTGCTTTGTCATTTAATGCATCTTTAAACGCATCAAAAGAACCCCATTTGGCGTTGACTGCATCAGCAACTGCGCCAGTAGGCTCGCCGCCGCCGTTTGGAGATAAGCTGTTCCAGTAAAAAGTATGGTTCCAGATTTGTGCTGCGTTGTTAAATACGCCGCCTTCTGATGAACATACGATCTCTTCTAGAGATTTGTTTTCAAACTCAGTACCAGGGATTAAACCATTAAGCTTAACCACGTAAGTGTTGTGGTGTTTGCCATGGTGAAACTCTAGTGTTTCTTTTGAAATATGTGGCTCAAGTGCGTCGATTGCATATGGTAGTGACGGTAGTTCAAATGCCATTTTTTTATCTCCATCTTCTTTGGTTGATAGTCCATTTGGTAATACGTAATGTCTGTTGAAACAGAGCAGTTACCTATACCAAGCGGTAATATAGTGTTACTATAATTGTTGAGTATTTTACTCAAGTTTAAGCAAACAGCAATGCTATTGCGAAAGACTATTTCAATTGCGGCTTTATTTGCCCATATTAAGTTATATATTTGTGGTCACGATGAGTTATTTTCAAGACCTAAATATATTTAGCTATCGTTACTTTGAGGTTGTAGATGGAAACCATTGATAAAATTAAACAGCAAATTTCAGAAAACCCAATAATCCTTTTCATGAAAGGGTCACCAAAATTACCTAATTGTGGTTTTTCTTCACAAGCATCGCAAGCGTTAATGTCATGTGGTGAACCATTTGCATACGTTGATATTTTACTTAACCCAGACATTCGTGCTGAGCTTCCAGCATACGCAAATTGGCCAACATTCCCACAACTTTGGGTAGATGGCGAGTTAGTTGGTGGTTGTGACATTATTATCGAAATGTTTCAACGCGGTGAATTACAGCCGTTAATTACAGAAACTGCTGCTAAATATAAAGAAGCTGACGCAGAGTAATTTTATTACTCAACCTGCTATCAGGTTATTAAGCTCTTTAAACACAAAGCCACTTTTTAAGTGGCTTTGTTGTTTTTAATTTTTGTGAATTTACGAATAAGGAAGGCTCACTTGTACGTTTAAGCCGCCCTCTATTTTGTTATGTAAACTTATATGCCCCTGGTGCGCTTCTGCTATTTCTCTGCATAAGGCTAGCCCTAAACCACTCCCCGTACTTTTTGTAGAATAAAAGGGCACTAAAGCATTTGCCATTACTTGCTCGCTCATTCCTTTGCCACAGTCGCTCACATTTATAACACAAGCTTGGGGTACAAATTCGACCTGAATATGTATTTCATTGGCGTTGGAGCCTGACTCGTGTGAATTTTTTAATAAGTTTATGAGCAGCTGCTCGAGTTGGGCTTGATCAGCTTGTAATTCATTGTGTGAATTTTTTATTTCGTAGCTAAATTGCCAGTGATTCTTTAAATTATTGAGTGTGTTTTGCCAGTTAATCCGTGTTTTTTGTGGCTGAGGTAATTTAGCAAACTTGCCATAGCCTTGTACAAATTCAGTTAAATGACTAATTCGCTCATCAATAGTTGCAAATACACGGGCAAGGCGGGGCTCATCAACTTTATTTGCGAGCAATTGTGCGCTGTGTAACATGGACGACATAGGGCCGAGTGAATTATTCAATTCGTGGCTGATAATGCGTATTACCTTTTTCCACACGGCAACTTCTTGGCGACTAAGCTCACGGGTTAATTGTTTAAATATATATAAATGATGCTTTTGGTTATTGAGTAAAAACTCCCCGGTGGCTAAATGCCAAGTTTGCGAGTCTTGATTCTCTATTTCTATATTAAAGAGGCCATCAACACCGTGCTCTATAGCTGCTATTAATTGCAGGGGCGAATTTTCGAGCAATTTACTTAGCTGCATACCTTCAAGGCGGGTTGCGCTATTAAATAAACTACGGCTAATTAAATTACTAAATACCACCGTATTATTATCATTGACCAGTAATAACGCTTGCGGCGAGCTTTGCAATACTTTATCAAGCATTAACTCGCGCTGGTAAATCCATTGTTTTTCTTGGCGAAGCTGTTTAGCGGTTTGATTATAAAGTCGGCATAGTTTTCCAAGTTCATCATTACTTTTATACGCTAGTAAGCTGGAGAGCTCACCATCTTTAAAATTAAGCAACCCGGTTTCGAGCGATTGCATGCCAAGCTTTATTGGCTTGGTGAGAGCTCTTGAAAGCAAGGTGCTAAATGCAAGCGTTAGTAATATTAAAAACAGAGTGTAGTACATATCAAAACCACTAAGTGCGGCAATAATAAAAACAGGCAGCGCGCTACAAAGTGCGCAAATTAACACAACCTTTTGGCTTAGGGTAAAGTGGCTAATAATGTTTGGCATTAATAATCAATACCCATTTTTTGTAACCGCCTGTAAAGTGCTTGTCGGCTTAAACCAAATTCACGGGCCACTTTGGCTATAACACCTTGATGAGCGCGCATTGCGTGTTCTATTTCCTGTTTGGTCGGCTCTGCTTTTGCTTCTTGTTGAGCAGTAACCGATGACGAAAGTGCAAAGTCATCGACGGTAAGCGCACCTGTTGGTTTTAGTACCGCTACACGTTTACAGGCGTTTTCTAGCTCTCGAACGTTACCTGGCCATTTATAATGTTGAAGTGCTTGCTCTGTGTTTATAGTCAGCTCTCGGTGAGGTAAGAAGTGGCTAATGAGTGCTAAAACATCATCTTGCCTTTCGCTAAGGGCAGGCACATTGAGTTCAATTACATTAAGGCGATAATATAAGTCTTCCCTAAATCGACCTTGTTCAATTGCTTGTAGTAAGTTTTCGTTAGTAGCCGATATTACTCGCACATTTACTTTTTGTGTTTGTGTTGAGCCTAAACGTTCAAACTCGCCGGTTTGTACTACGCGTAGTAATTTTATTTGCCCTGAGAGTGGTAAATTACCAATTTCATCTAAAAATAATGTACCGCCATCAGCTGCTTCAAATCGACCAATACGTTGTTTAGTTATCCCCGTGTATGCGCCGGCTTCAGCGCCAAAAAGTTCGGCTTCTATAAGTTCTTGTGGTAGTGCGCCTGCGTTTACCTTAATAAAAGGTTGCGATACAAGTGGGGAGTTTTTTTGAATGATATGCGCAATGCACTCTTTACCACTCCCATTAGGGCCTGTAATTAATGCAGATATATCAGATTTAGCTACTTGGAGCGCCATAGTGACCAGTCGTTCCATAGCCGTGCTTTTAAATATTAGCCCGGCAAGGTCTGCGCCTTTAAATGTACCTTCACGCTCTTGTTGATGGCGATTATGTGTAGCAACTATTTTTTTAGCACTGCCTAGCTCTATTAAGTTAGCGATACAAACTAGTAGTTTTGCATCATCCCAGGGTTTTGGTAAGTAATCGGCAGCACCTGCTTTTACAAGCTCAATAGCGGTAGCAAGTTCGGTCCAGGCTGTAATAAGTATAATAGGGAGGTGTGGGTTTATTTCTCGTAGTTCATAAAACAAGGCTTTACCTTCTTCGCCAGAGGTTGTGTCGCTGGTAAAGTTCATGTCTTGAATTACAAGCTCAATTCGCTGATAGCGAACTATTTGCAGAGCATCAAACGGGTTTGTTGCAGTGACTACCGGAAAGTCGTGGATCTCGAGCAACAATGAAAGTGCATCGAGTACTGCTTGGTTATCATCAACAATGAGTATTTTATGAGTCATAGGTTATTTTTATAATTTTATAATGGCTACACTGCCTTACTAATCAGTGTAGCATAGTGATTTTTGCATGATTTAGTAACCTAAACTCTGGATAATAAATCTACCTCAAGCGGATTCTAGGTTAAATTGTGCGAGTTGCGATACTGGGCGAAATATTAGCAGCGCGTTTAGCCGGCGCTAATACCGCAAGTAAGCTCATTAAAAATACGGCAATGGCGGTAACGGCTATATAACTTGGCGGTAGTGCAGCTACAGAAAAATACTGCATTAACATTTTCCCAAGCAGTATTGCTGTTACTACACCTAAGGCTAAACCTAGGCTACAAATTAATGCATTTTCTACTAAAAAGTAGCTAACAATAGCTGACTTTCTTGCGCCAAGTGCTCTGCGTGTACCAATTTGCTTAGTACGTTTGCTAATATTAAATAAGGTTAAGCCAAAAATACCGAGAGCGGTTATAAGCACTAAAATAGTGATTAATACTATGAGCATGCGCATCATGAGGCGATCTTGAGCGGTATACTCATTTTTTAATTCATCAAGTCCTTTAATGTTATTAATAACGCGTTTGCTGTAATTTTCGAGCATAGTATTTTCTATTTCTTTCATTACAGCTGCTCGCTGACCAGGCTCTGTACGAACGGCAACTTGTGCATAACTTGCTGCTTTAATATAAGGAATAAACGCAAGATTATCGGGTTTACTGTCTTTGAGCCACGGGCCTTTCATTTTCCCGATCACGCCAATAATTTTAAGTGGTAGGTCGCCAAAATAAACTATTTTTCCTAAACCATCTCCATCAGGGTAGAGCTCATCAAGTAAGGCTTTAGTGACTATAGTGACGTTGGTGCGCTTTTGTGTAATTTCGTTTGTAACTAGCACTTCATCTTCGGTAAAGTTTCGCCCTGCAATTAAGTTAACGCCGTAGGTATTAATTGCGTGGTCATCTATAAAAAAATAAGCGGTCCTGACACTTAGGCCTTCTTGTGGAGCAGGTTTTAAATTAAAGCTCGAAGCGCTGCCACTCCCTGATAGTGGAATACTACTGCTTAATGCGGCATCGACCACGCCTGGCATTTTTCTAAGCATGCTTTCATCAAGCTCAAACTGCTGACTTAAGTTAATATCAGTACCAAAGGTCATTACATTAAACTTAAATATATCTTGTTCAGGGTAGCCCGTTTCTTGGTTTAAATAGCTAATTCTGTCTTGAATGATAAATGCAGCATTACTGACTATTGCCGTTGTGATTGCAATTTGAATTAGCAGTAATACAGCGCCCACCTTTGAGCGGCATAAGGCGTTAAATATAGGTTTTATTTCTAACATTGTTAAATCCCTTATTGGCTCTTAAGATAAATAGCAGGGTTGGTTTTACACACTAGCCAAGCTGGGTACAAACCAGCCAAAATGCAGGTTGTAATTGCAATCAATGGGGCGCTCAATAGCATGGTTAAATCCATTGTCGCTAAGTTTTCATAGTAGTCGTAGCTTTGCCCTACGCCCATTAAGCCAAGTTGTGCTAGTACAATTCCTAGCATGCCACCTATAAAGCCAAGCATGGCGACCTCAACTAAGTGCTGTAAAAATATTTGCCTTTTACTAGCACCTAATGCGCGTCTTACACCTACTTCTGGTGCTCTGCGTAAAAACTTAGCTAAAAGTAAACCTAAAATATTGGCTAAGCAGACACCTAAGAACATAAAGCTCAGGCCCACTAAAATTTTATTGTCTTCGGTGACGACGTTGTTGTATTGCATCCATTGGTTTACATCGCGAAGTTTATACTCAAGTTCTTTACGATTAAATCGACCACGCTTTTGTTGTTCTTGCATGTAGGCTAATAAGTAATTTTGATAGGCTTGTTTTTGTTCAAGCGTATTTAGCTCTGCCCAAAACTGGATCCATACTTGCTCAGATTGCAGTTTATCTGCAAAGGTTGGTGTGTTTTCGTGTTTCCATCCATTGCTATTGCCCCAACTTACTAGCTCTTTTGCCTTTATTAAGCTAAAGGGCATAAATAACTCTTCTACTTGATTAAATGCACCGTTATTTAAATCATAATATTTAATATTGAGAGGCCAATGGTTAATAACACCAACTACTTGATAGCTTGCATCATCTAAGTAAATCAGCTTGCCGACAGAGTTTTTTCCTGCAAATAGTTTCTCGTTTATCTCTTGGGTAATAACAACCACAGGTGCGGCTGAGTCTTCTTGCTCTTTGCTCCAAGCCCCTCCGTATAGAAATGACAAATTAAACATGCTAAAAAAGTCAGGCGTTGTCATGCGAGCATTACCTATAAAAGGTTTTATTTTGTCGGAGTCTAAATAAACTGAAAAGCCGGTACGCATCATAGCCACTTTTTTCTCTGACGTGGGTGCGTTTAATAAGTTCTCAGCATCTTGATAGGTCAGTTGCAGTGGCATGTTATCTTCTGTCCACCACGTACTACCATCGTCCATTGTTTGTAATTGCACACTGTAAAGTTGGCTGCTTTTTTCTGGGATAGGATCGGCCGACATCATATGATAAACACTTAGGCTGGTCATTGTTATGCCTATACCTATCGCAATGGCAAGTACCATTAAAAAGCTAACCAGTGGGGTGCGCTTGAAGCTGCGCCAACTTAAATCTAAATAATGAATAAACATTAGTTAAACCCCCGATGCTGTTTTTATAGTTTGCGCGCCCTGATAAAGTGTAAAGTCGGCAAGCTGCCCATCAACTACTTGAATATTACGCGGAGCACGGCGAGCTAATTCGCTATCATGCGTTACCATTACAATAGTGGCACCGTCGCGATTGATTTGTTCAAGTAACTCCATAACTTGGCGAGCCATTAAGCTGTCAAGGTTACCTGTTGGCTCATCGGCAAGTAAAAAACGAGGTTCACCAGCAAGCGCACGGGCTATTGCCACACGTTGTTGCTGGCCACCAGAGAGTTGTTGAGGTAAGTGTTTAGCGCGAGATGCTAAACCAACTTGTTCAAGGCATTGCTCAATTCGACGTTTTCGCTCATTTGCTTTAATCCCTCTGTAGCGAAGAGGAACTTCTATGTTTTCATATAAATTTAAATCGGGGATCAAATTAAAGCCTTGGAATATAAAGCCAATTTTTTGATTACGTAAATCAGCACGTTGGTTATCGTTTAGGCTGCCAACATTAACGCCATCCAACAGGTATTCACCTTCGTTAAAAGGCTCGAGCATACCTGCAATATTTAAAAAGGTTGTTTTTCCTGAGCCGCTAGGACCGGTAACAGCAATAAATTCGCCTTCGTTTACTTGCAGATTAAAATCTCGAAGCGCATGGGTTTGTACCATTTCTGTTTGGTATACTTTACTTACATTGTTCATTTGTAACATGGTTGTTCCTAATTATTTTTAGCGTTGGTTGAGAACGTCTGTTTAATTTAATAAAATCGTGTTGGCTTGCTTAAAGTCGCTGTAGCTTGAAATAATAATTTCATCGTTTTCTTTTAGTCCGCTTAAAAGCTCAACCGCATTAATGCTGGTGGCGCCTATTGTAATAGGTATACGCTTTGCGATATTGCCATCGACTTTATAAGCTATAATTCCGCCTTGCTGCATAAATGCACCACGCTTTACTTGCATTACACCTTCTCGGTTGTCGAGTAAAATACGTGCAGTTAAGCGTTGGTTCTGACGAATGTTGTTAGTAACACCTTTAAACCGGACGCGTGCTGTTACTTCACGATTATTAACTTCTGGTGATATGGCGGATAAATTCCCCATCACTGTTTCATTGCCTAACTTAAGCTCTACTTCCATACCGAGCCCTAATTCGTTTGCGTAACTTTCAGGAACTTGGAGTTCGGCTTCAAAATTACTTAAGTCGACGAGAGTCATAAGAGGTTGGCTTTGCGTCACAGCGGCTTTTTGTTGCACTAATAGGTTACCCACGATCCCTGTAACGGTAGCCTTAATAGATAGGTTGCTTACTTTTCGGATTAAGTCATCAACAATAAGTTGTTGGCGGGTCACATCACTTTTAGCAGCTTGTAGTTCAAAAGCGAGCGTGTCTTTGGCAAGCAATACCTCTTGCTGCGCATGCTTATAGGAGAGCTTAGCTCGGGATAAATCATCAACTGCTTTTTCTAGATCAATTTGGCTAATTAAGTGCTTTTGTATTGATAACTGTGCGCGACGATTTTCGCGCTCAGCGGCGTTAAGCTCAACTTGTGCCATATCGAGTGTTTTATTTAAAGTGAGTGTTTGGCGTCTTGCTTGCAAATGCTGCCTTTGCTGTTCGCCTTCAAGTCTTTTAAGTACAGACTCCTGTTGCTTTAATTCATTAGTTAACTCAGGGCTTTGCAACAGTGCAAGAGTGTCGCCTTGCTTTACTGTATCGCCGGCCTTTACTTTTAAATCTATAAATCCACGTTCTGGACTGTAGATTTTAGGAGCATTAGCAGCAACAATTTTACCACTGGCGGCAATGTCTCGAATGAGCGCTTTAACATGTACTTTTGCAATCTGTACTTTTGAGCGGCTAATAGAGCTTTTAGCGCTATGGCTCGTTAAAAAAATATAAGCAATTGTAGAGACCACAATGAAAACAATCGCAGTGATTATCGCGTATTTTTTATAGCTTATAGGTGCCTTTACTTGTATGTCTTGTGCGCTGGTATCTTTAATCATTTAATTTCCCCTAAATTGCTTTTATGTATTTTTCGCACAGCAGTAATAAAGCTGCTGTGCAAATAGCGGCAATAGGAGAGAGTAAAAATAAGCTTAGAGTAAACATAGTAATTCCAATTAGCGATTATATATAAAGCTATACGATTAATATGCCAATTATTATCCTATTGATATTTAAGTGATTTTATTTTTTTGTTATTGGAATTTATGTCCGCGGACAGTTTATGTGTCCGCATCGGACATAGTTTTAAATAAAAATTCACTATTAACGTACAAAAAATGACATGAACTTTCATAACTATACTAATGAGCAGCAATAATCGGGGATGTTAAGCCATTAAAGTAATGAAATAGCATAAAACTATCTAAATGTTAACTGAATAGCCCCTCTAGCGCTGAATACTTATTCACTTTCGGTTGCCTTTACGTTTACGTAAGCTGGCACACTGAAGGCTTGTGTTTTTTACAATATGTTAAACTTGACACCAGTGTCATGAAAAAATAGTGGTTGAAATAACGCTAAATGTTAAAAATAATGATAAAAAGAAATCTTGCTATGAAGTGAGAAATATTCAAGAATGTGAATATGTATTCAAAGTGCTATTGACTCTATTTAAGATAGAGGCTAGTTTTGTCCGTCTGTTAGCAAATCGTCGAGCAGTTCATCCACGCTAACAGTGCAGCAAGGGGAGGGGTCTATGTTATACGACTCAAAGTTAGAAAAAGAAAATTGTGGCTTTGGCTTAATAGCCCAAGTTAATGGTCAAGCTAGTCATAGGCTTATTCGTACTGCTATTACGGGGCTAGATCGCATGCAGCACCGTGGTGGTATATCTGCCGATGGTAAAACAGGTGATGGCTGTGGTTTATTATTACAAAAACCAGATAGCTTTTTCCGTGCTATTGCTAGTGAACATAACTGGCACTTAGGCAAAAACTACGCAGTGGGTATGATATTTTTAAATTCAGACCCTGTTTTAGCGCAAGCTGCAAAACAAATACTTAGCGAAGAATTAGAAAAAGAAACGTTAAATATTTTAGGTTGGCGCGTTGTGCCAACTGACCCATCTATGTTGGGTCCTATTGCTGTACAGCAATTACCAGGTTTTGAACAAATTTTTGTTAGCGCGCCAGAAGGTTGGCGTTCTAAAGACTTAGAGCGTCGCTTATATGTAGCACGCCGCCGCGCTGAAAAGCGCATTGTTGATGACGAAGCTTTCTATATCGCAAGTCTATCTGGTTTGGTAACTATCTATAAAGGCTTAATGATGCCTGCAGATTTACCAAATTTTTACCTAGATTTAGCTGATATTCGTATGACGAGTGCGATTTGTGTTTTCCATCAGCGCTTTTCTACTAATACTCAGCCGCGTTGGCCTTTAGCTCAACCTTTCCGCTATTTAGCACACAATGGTGAAATTAATACTATTGAAGGTAACCGCCAGTGGGCACGCGCACGCTCATATAAGTTTGCGTCACCGCTTATTCCTGATTTACAAAGCGCAGCGCCGTTTGTAAACGAAACCGGCTCTGATTCATCAAGCCTAGATAATATGCTTGAGCTATTTTTAGCTGGTGGCATGGATTTATTCCGCGCTATGCGTATGCTCGTACCACCTGCATGGCAGAAAAACCGTGCAATGGACGACGATTTACGTGCATTTTATGACTTTAACTCTATGCATATGGAACCATGGGATGGCCCGGCAGGTATTGTTATGTCGGATGGTCGTTTTGCGGCTTGTAACCTTGACCGTAATGGACTTCGCCCAGCGCGCTATGTAATTACACAAGATGGCTTTATTACGCTTGCATCAGAAGTGGGTATTTGGGATTACACTGCCGATGAAGTAGTTGAAAAAGGCCGTGTTGGTCCAGGTGAATTATTAGTTATTGATACTAAGCTTGGCAAAATTTGGCACTCAGATGAAATCGATCAAGATTTAAAGTCTCGCCATCCTTACAAGTCGTGGCTTGAGGAGAACGTTAAGCGTTTAGTACCATTTGAAGAGCTTACTGAACAAGATGCCGGTAATCGCTCATTTGATGACGAAACGCTAGCTAAATATCAAAAAATGTTTGGTTATACCAACGAAGAGCTTGATAGTGTTATTCGTGTAATGGGTGAAAACGGCCAAGAAGCAACCGGCTCAATGGGTGATGACACGCCATTTGCAGTGCTTAGTGAAGGGCATCGTTCGCTTTATGATTACTTCCGCCAAAAATTTGCGCAAGTAACAAATCCACCTATCGATCCACTGCGTGAAAATCATGTAATGTCACTTGCGACATGTATTGGTAGTGAGCAAAACGTATTTAACGAAACAACAGGCCATGCTAAGCGTCTACAGTTTGATACGCCAATTTTAATGTACGCAGATATGCAGCAGCTATTAAATGCTGATGAAGCGCATTACAGCTACTGTAAAATTGATATTACCTACACAGTTGAAGAAGGTTTAGAAAATGCGGTAAGGCGTATTTGTGACCAAGCACAAGAAAAAGCAGCCGCTGGTTGTATAATGCTTATTTTAACTGACCGTAACTTTAATGAAGCAAATTTGCCGATTCCAGCAGCTATGGCTGTAGGTGCGGTACAAAAACGATTAGTTGATAACAATCTTCGTTGTGAATCAAACATTATCATTGAAACCGGTAGCGTGCGTGATGCGCATCAGTTTGCTGTGTTATTAGGCTTTGGTGCTACGGCAATTTATCCATACCTTGCGTATGAATCATTAGTTGCAATGAGCGACAGCAAAATTATTAATAAGTCGTATTGCGAAGTAACTCTTGCTTACCGTAAAGCCATTAACAAGGGCTTATACAAAATCATGTCTAAAATGGGCATAAGTACGGTTGCATCATATCGCTGCTCAATGTTGTTTGAAGCGGTTGGTTTATCTGACGCTATTGTTGAAATGTGCTTTAAAGGTGTGGCGAGTCGCATACAGGGCGCATGCTTTACCGACTTTGATGACGATCAGCAAAGCTTACACAAACTCGCTCTAAGTAAGCGTAAATTATTAAGCCACGGCGGCTTGTTTAAGTACGTACATGGCGGCGAGTATCATGCTTATAATCCTGATGTAATCCAAACCCTGCAAAAAGCAGTTCGTTCTGGTGAATATAGTGATTACAGTGAATATGCAAAACTTGTTAATACGCGTCCTATTGCCACTTTACGTGACATGCTTGCGCTTAAAATTCCAGAGCAAGGCATTAGCATCGATGATGTAGAGCCTGCAGAAAACCTATACAAGCGTTTCGATTCAGCAGCAATGAGTATTGGTGCATTATCGCCAGAAGCGCATGAGGCTCTAGCAATTGCAATGAACCGCTTAGGTGGTTGTTCAAACTCTGGTGAAGGCGGTGAAGATAAGCTGCGTTATGGTACCGAGAAAAACTCGCGTATTAAGCAAGTCGCTTCAGGTCGATTTGGCGTAACGCCGCATTACTTACGCAGTGCTGACGTTATTCAAATTAAAGTAGCGCAAGGTGCAAAACCAGGCGAAGGCGGTCAATTACCGGGTGAAAAAGTAACCCCATATATTGCTAAGCTTCGTTATTCGGTTCCAGGTGTTACGTTAATTTCGCCACCACCACATCACGATATTTACTCAATTGAAGATTTAGCGCAGCTAATTTTCGATTTAAAACAAGTAAACCCTAAAGCACTAATTTCTGTGAAACTGGTTTCAGAACCAGGCGTAGGAACCATTGCGACAGGTGTTGCTAAAGCGTATGCCGATTTAATTACTATTTCTGGCTACGATGGCGGTACAGGCGCAAGCCCACTTACTTCAGTTAAATATGCAGGTAGCCCATGGGAGCTAGGACTTGCTGAAACGCAGCAAGCCCTTGTTGAAAATGGACTGCGTCATCGCATTCGCTTGCAAACAGATGGTGGCTTAAAAACAGGTTTAGATATAATTAAAGCGGCAATTTTAGGTGCAGAAAGCTTTGGCTTTGGTACCGGCCCAATGGTTGCGCTTGGTTGTAAATACTTACGAATTTGCCATTTAAACAACTGTGCGACCGGTGTTGCAACACAAGACGAAACACTTCGTCAAAAGCATTACCACGGCTTACCAGAAATGGCGATGAACTACTTTAAGTTTATAGCGCAAGAAGCACGTGAAATCATGGCAAGCTTGGGTGTTGTAAACTTAACTGATTTAATCGGTCGTTTAGATTTGCTTGAAGCAATTGAAGGCAAAACAGCAAAACAGAAGAAAATTGATTTATCTTCAGTAATTGCTCAGCCTAATAACCCAACTGGCGAAACGCTTTATTGTAGTGCGCCTAATAGCTCACATTATTTAGGAAAACTTAATGAGAGCCTACTTGCTAAGGCGCAAGACGCAATTGATGCTTCAAGCGGTATTTCACTAGTAAGTCGTATTTGTAATACGGACAGATCGGTAGGTGCAATGCTTTCTGGCTATATTGCTGATAAATATGGCAACCAAGGTATGGCGGCAGATCCTGTAGCAATTGAGCTACATGGTACTGCGGGTCAATCATTTGGTGTGTGGAATGCCGGTGGCCTTGAAATGACACTGGTTGGCGATGCAAACGATTACGTAGGTAAAGGCATGGCGGGTGGCAAGTTAGTTATTCGTCCACCACTTGGCTCGTCGTTCGAAAGTCACAAAGCCACAATTGCAGGCAACACATGTTTATACGGTGCAACAGGCGGCAAACTGTTTGCTGCAGGTTGTGCAGGCGAGCGCTTTGCAGTTCGTAACTCAGGTGTGCAAGCGGTTGTTGAAGGTGTAGGTGACAACTGTTGTGAATACATGACCGGCGGCGTTGTATGTGTACTGGGCAATGTAGGCGTTAACTTTGGCGCGGGTATGACAGGTGGTTTTGCTTATATTTTAGATGAGCGAAATGATTTTGAAAAACGCATTAATCCAGAGCTTGTGGAAATAGTAACACTAGACGAATTAACGTCGCATCAAGAACATTTACGCGGCTTAATTGCTGAGCATTTAGAGCTTACGGGTTCGTGCAGAGCAGAAAGTATTTTGGCTAACTTTGAATTGTACTTACCGATGTTCAAATTAGTAAAACCAATATCAAGTGACGTAAAAAGTTTACTCGGGCATCGCGCTCGCAGTAGTGCCGAACTACGTGTTCAGGCGCAATAAGGGGGCAGTATGAGCGAAAATGTATATCAATTTATAGACGTGCAGCGTGTAGACCCACGCAAAAAACCAATCTCGTCACGTAAAAAATCTTTCGTAGAAATTTACGAACCCTTTTCAGAGAATCAGGTTAACTCACAAGCTGACCGTTGTTTAGATTGTGGTAACCCATACTGTGAGTGGAAATGTCCAGTACATAACTACATTCCACAATGGTTAAAGTTAATACGCACGGGCCGTATTATAGAGGCGGCTGAGCTTTCTCATCGTACAAATAGCTTACCAGAGGTTTGTGGGCGTGTTTGCCCACAAGACCGCTTGTGTGAAGGCTCGTGTACGCTCGATGAAGAGTTTGGTGCGGTTACAATTGGTAATATTGAAAAATACATTACTGATGAGGCATTTAAAATGGGCTGGAAGCCTGATATGTCTTATGTAACATGGACTGACAAAAAAGTAGCCATTATTGGTGCGGGCCCTGCAGGTTTAGGGTGTGCTGATATTTTGGTCCGTAACGGCGTTAAACCAGTAGTGTTTGATCGTCACCCAGAAATAGGTGGACTACTCACATTTGGTATTCCTTCTTTTAAACTTGAAAAATCAGTAATGCAAAAGCGCCGTGAAATTTTCACTGAAATGGGCGTAGAATTTAAGTTAAATGTTGAAGTAGGTGTTGATATTACACTTGATCAAATTTTAGCTGATTACGACGCTGTGTTTTTAGGGGTTGGTACGTATCAGAGTATGCGTGCAGGTCTTGAAAATGAAGATGCAGCGGGTGTTCACGATGCATTGCCGTTTTTGATTGGTAACACGAACCGTGTAATGGGCTACGACGAGACAAAACAACCGTGTATTGATATGGCTAATCAAAAAGTAGTTGTACTTGGCGGTGGTGATACAGCGATGGACTGTGTGCGTACGTCTATTCGACAAAATGCTGCAAAAGTAACGTGTGCTTATCGTCGTGATAAAGAAAATATGCCAGGCTCTAAACGTGAAGTTAAAAACGCGAAAGAAGAAGGCGTTATATTTACGTATAACGTTCAGCCTAAGGGCATTGTACTGAACGATAAAGGTAAAGTGACCGGCGTTAAAATGGTTAAAACTAAATTAGGTGAACCTGACGCAAAAGGCAGAAGCCGTGCTGAAGAAGTACCTGGTTCAGAACATGTTATTGAAGCTGATCAAGTTATTATGGCGTTTGGTTTCCAGCCTCACAAAATGGATTGGTTAGACAAATACGATGTAGAAATAAACAACTGGGGCGGTATTAACGCACCAGAACAAGGTGAGTTTACACATCAAACTACTAACCCTAAGATATTTGCTGGTGGCGACATTGTACGTGGTTCAGATTTAGTGGTAACTGCTATTTTTGAAGGACGTAACGCTGCAGAAGGTATTATGGATTACTTAAAAGTTTAATTTTTCGTGTTAAAATAACGATATTTAAAGCAAGCCAAGAGGCTAATGCCGATCATTTAAGAATTAGTTAATAGCACTTGAACGATCTTCTAGGTATGTAAGAATCCGAATTCTTTTGTAGAATTCGGATTTTTTTATGCAACTTTCTAATGCTCTCGATATTATTAACAACATCAAACCTAATGACGTTGAAACACTCGCAGACTTACTCCCTTTATCTCTTATCGAAGAAGCCTATGCACTGACCGAAACCGTTACACTACGAAAAAGAAAACTAACTCTAGAATCGATGGCTTGGTTGTTGATCGGGATGGTTATTTATAATGACAAATCGATGGCCGATGTCGTTAATATGCTCGACATTGTTGACCGCGAGGGTAAGCCATTTGTTGCGCCAAGTGCTTTAACTCAGCGTCGTAAAAACCTAGGTGAAGCCGCCATGAAAGCCTTATTTGAATGCACCCAAAGGCATTGGAATAATGGCGCTAATCATCCTC
>NZ_JADYXK010000027.1:0-58286 GCF_015864275.1 Pseudoalteromonas sp. NZS11_1 | reverse complement strand
TGTACTTAATGTTTTTCTTAAGTACCTACCTATGACATCCATGTAGGCAACAAAGAGTTAATCGTCCCTAGAAAGAACCCAGAGGGCAGCGCATGTTTGGTATTTATGCTGCGTTATCGCCCATTAATGGGGAATAACCACACTACATAGGCTCTGCCTTGCCTAAAAACCAAACATACTGCTGTAAATTCAACCACCAAAGTTCAACACGCCCTAAGCAGTCATCTCACAATATACAGTTTTTATTATTCTGCTTGTTTTAAAAAATACGTTTCGGCCAGTCCGTTATGTATTCCAGCTAAGTCTATTTGTATTTCATCGATAAAGTCATGCAACAGACCGTTTTTAAGTACTCGCACGTCTTTATTTTCTAACTCAACAATTGCATCATCAATTGATTTAATGATTTCTGTTGAGTTTGGCAAAGGTAAAACCAATGCTTTTAATTCATTCATACAAAATAAAATAGATCGTGGGAATACTTTGCTGTGCATTACAAATTCTATTACATCTGCACGCTGTACTCTAACGCCCATTTCTTGGCGATACATTTGATAAGCACTTAATGAGCGCAATAAACTGATCCACTGAATATTATCAAACGGCTTCACTTCTTCTTCATTAGTAATTAACGTAGCAGAGCGAATATCTAAAATTCGCGATGTCATATCTGCGCGCTCTATAATCGAACCAAAACGGATAAAAACATAGCCCTGATCATGATTAATTGTGGCATCTAACGCACCAAATATTTGATGGGCTGAATCTATAATCTTTTTTAAATACTCAAAACGCCCACGCTTTGTTATCCCTTCTTTTTGATTGTCTTTTACATAATAATACAGAGAGTTTATTTCTTCCCATACGTCTCGCGGTATTACATCACGAATTGTACGCGCGCTTTCTCTGGCAGAAGTGATAGAGTTTAAAATTGACGAGCTATTATCACTACCAACAAGTAAATACCTTAATGCTTTTTGCTCAGAAAAATCAGTATGGTTTTCTGAATACGCTTTGCGTACACCAATAATATCAATTAATGGCTCCCAGCCGGTACATACGCCTTTGGGTAAGTCCATCATCAGTAAATTGTTAACGTTGATTAAACGAGCTACATTTTCCGCACGTTCAATGTATCGAGATACCCAATATAAAGTTTCGCCTACTCTTGATAACATATTATTTAGCCTCTTCGTCAACAATCCAAGTATCTTTACTGCCACCACCTTGTGATGAATTAACCACCAAAGAGCCTTTAACCATAGCAACACGCGTTAATCCACCAGTGGTAACTTGCGTATCTTTACCTGATGATAAAATAAACGGTCTTAAATCGGTATGTCGGCCATCTGGTTTATTGCCATCAAATGTGGGTACTGTTGATAAATCTAATGTTGGTTGAGCTACCCAGTTTCGTGGGTCCGCTTTAATTTGAGCAATACACGCTTCTTGTTCTTTTTTGGTTGATTTAGGACCAATTAATAGCCCGTAGCCACCAGACTCATTTGCTGGTTTAACAACAAGCTTATCAATGTTTTTAATCACATGGTCGCATTCTTTCGGGTCCAAACATTTGAACGTTGGGACATTAGCAAGTTTAGCTTCCTCGCCTAAGTAGTACTTAATCATCTCAGGTACATAGGCGTAAACTACTTTGTCATCAGCAACGCCTGCACCTGGTGCATTAACCAAAGCGACATTACCTTTAGACCAAGCGCGCATTAAACCAGGAACGCCCAGTTGAGAGTCAGGTAAAAAGACTTCTGGGTCTAAAAATAAATCATCAATACGACGATAAATAACATCAACTCGTTGTAGCCCTGTGATTGTTCTCATGTATACACAATCATCTTTTTCAACAACTAAGTCCCGTCCTTCTACCAGTTCACAACCCATTTCTTGGGCAAGGTAGCAATGTTCAAAATAAGCGGAGTTAAACACCCCTGGCGTAAGTACCACAACTTCTGGTTTATCTTGTGGACGAGGCGACATTGCCGCTAGCATATCAAATAATTGTGAGGGGTAATCATCAACAGGTAAAATCGACACTTGCTCAAATAATTCAGGGAATACACGCTTCATTACAGAGCGATTTTCAAGCATATAAGACACACCAGAAGGAACACGCAGGTTATCCTCAAGTACATACATAGTACCACTACCATCGCGTACTAAATCTGAGCCACAAATATGCGCCCATATCTTATTTGGCGGGTTTATACCCACGCATTGCTGGCGAAAATTCACAGATTTTTCTAGTAACCCTTTTGGAAAAACACCATCTTTTATTATTTTTTGGTCATGGTATAAATCATCTATAAAAAGGTTAAGCGCTTCAACACGTTGCTTTAAACCAACCTCTACGCTTTGCCATTCTTTTTTACCTATAGTTCGAGGAATAATATCAAACGGCCAGGCTCTATCTATCATATTACCTTCGTTGTAAACCGTGAAAGTAATACCCATTTCTTTAATAGCTAAATCAGCAACCGCTCTGGCTTTTACTAATTCTTCTGCTGATAAATTAGCAAAAAATTGTGCTAATTGTGTTCCATGCGATCTAACGTTTCCTTCTGCATCAATTAATTCATCAAAGAAACCTTTTGTTTGGTACGCTTTCCAATCAATTTTCATACACTCTTTCACCTTATCCATCATCATATATGACGTAGTTAAACTGCTATTCCATTCGAATCATATCAACCGCTACATCAAGCAATTGACTACCGCCACCAAATACCACTCCTTTTAAAGGAGTTACGTCAGAAAAGTCTCGCCCTACGGCTAGAGTAATATGCTGATCGCGTGGTAAAACATTATTTGTTGGATCAAAATCAACCCAACCAAAGTTTGGCACAAATACCGCAAACCATGCATGAGTTGCATCTGCACCTTCTAGCTTTTCTTCGCCTTCTGGCGGCATGGTTTCTATGTACCCACTTACGTATCGACCTGCTAACCCCACGCTGCGTAAGCATGCAAGCGCAAAGTGTGCAAAGTCTTGGCAAACGCCCCTTTTTTGTGCAAAAATAGTGCTCAAAGGCGTACTAATTGTTGTAAAACCAGGATCATAATGAAATTCATGAAAAATCCGTGCCATTAAATCTTTGCATGCAGAAATTATATTTTTGTGTGCATCAAACGAAATTAATGCGTATTCCTTAATTCCTTTATCTATTGGAATAAGCTGTGAAGGTAGTACAAATTCAGACGTTTTTAATAATTCCGCCGTATTTGGTTTAACCAATAAATCACGTACTTTTCGCCAAGCAATATCAACGCTCTCTAAATTACTATTAGCGCCGACTAACAGTTCTACCTCGCTGATCATCGTTACTTTAAGTTTTTTATGCTGTATTGCTATTTCAAACGCTGTTACCTGATTATTAAAATAATCAGTAAATGTTTGTAAGTAAGTCGGTGTAGGTTCAATTTCTACACGACTACTGTGGCATATTTGCCCGCGATTCGTTTTTGGCGTTAATCGCGCTTGGTTTTGACACAAACTAACAAAGTCAGAATAGTTGTATGTAGTCGAGTGCTTTATTTTATATTTCACGATTGAGCTTGCTCAATATTAGTCCAGTTCAATTTATTTGCCGTTTGGGTATGAGAAAAATACTGTAGTAATAATACATCACAAAATGTATCTAAGTTCATACGCGTATTATGGTTAAATTCGATTAACTGGTTACGTTGTCCATTTTCACTTTTTTGTAGGTAATCTTTCTCAGTTACATAACAACTTGTTTTAGATAGCAAAATTGCTTTTTCGTGTGCCGCAATTACGCCTTGTCTGCGTTTTGTGGGTAAATGCTTACACAACTTATTAATTTCCTCTAACTGAAATAATAAAGAACGTGGGTATTCAGCATCTAAAAGTAATAACTCAAGCCCTGTACCAATGGTTTGATACATTCTGTATCGGCGCTTATGCGTAACTAAACTAACTTGGCAACTTAGCACTGCTTCAAGTAAGCCAAGCTCTTCGGGCTCGTCTAACTCTTTGGTTAATAAAGCCGCACTTAATGATGTTATTTGTAAGCTACGCTCTACTCTTCTACCCATTTCGAGTAAAAACCAGCCGTTACTATTTGGCATACAATCTGTAATCGAGCCATTAAAAGCCATAATTGAGCCTATAACTCTATCTAGGCTGCTTTGCATTGCACGCGTTGGAATATTAATATTTACATTTTTAAATACTTTAATTTGCTCATTAATATCATCAATTATTCGACGACTATCATGAGATAGTAATTCTTGAATTTGCACCGACGCATTTGCAATGTACTTTAATGTATTAATAATACTGCCAGCGCATTGCTCGTCTGCAAGGAGTTGAAAAGCAGTTTCTTTAGACAGATTTACATCAATGCCATCTAGTTTTAAATCAGGTTCTATATAGGGATAAACAATATATTGCGACCTAATGGCATTAGAAAGCCGTGCAACTATACTTTTTCGTATTGAATCTGGGTAAACAGAAAACTCGGTGTACTTGTCTATAAAAATACGCAAAATACGTATGGTGTTTTCGCAGCGTTCTAAGTATCGACCCAACCAAAAAAGGTGCTCAGCCGTACGGCTCGAAATAACCCCTTCGAGTAGCGTTACATCCATTCTTTTTCTAATTGGCACCGGTGGATTATGCTCGCCTAAATCAACTCTATCGGCTGTATTTATCCATGTATCTTTAATCCAACCAGATATTCTCGGGTTGTTACTTTTTTCGTTCGAAAAACACAGTGCTGAAGGAAGTACTTCTACGCCATTTTCTGTGGTTAATGCATAGCATCTAAACACCACTGGCTTGGAGATTAATTGCCCGTCATGCCAAAATGGTGCACTGCTAAAAGAAGGTTTTTCTTGGAAAAAGTAATTATCGGGTTCTTTGCTAATAAGTAGCTTTATTTCTTGCTCGTCTAACACTCCATCTAACTTAAGTGTAGGGTCTATAGCAGATAGTAGTTCGAGGTTATTCCAATCAACGGCTTGCGCTTCTTTTACACTTAAATAATTTGGCTCACCTAACAACAGCGGTTGTTTTAAAATTTGCTGCGATAACTTTTCTAAGTTGCATTTTATTGAAGGTGACGAGAGCACACCACTACCAAACGGGTTTAAAACCTTAACCGACCCTTGTCGTACAGATTGTAATAAGCCCGGAATACCATGAAGTGAATATTCAGTTTGCTCTAAAGAGTCAATACAACGATCAGAAACCCAGCGTAAAATGACATTAATTTTACCCAAGCCTTGTAACGATTTTAAACAAACGTCACCACCACGTACGGTTAAGTCGGCGCTTTGTACTAATGTATAGCCAAAGTAGGTAGATAGGAATGCATGCTCGTTGTAGTTAGGGTCATCAATTCCTTGGGTTAGAATTACAATTCGTGGGTCATCCATATAGTGGGTATATTCATTAATACCCTCTTGGAATAGGTTTAAAAATTCTTTAATTTGCTGAACATTACATTCGGCAAATTCTTCAGCCATTACACGCCTTGCAATAATACGGCTTTTAATTAATAGCCCTAAGCCTAACGGGCACTGACAATGATCGCTTAATACTTTAAATTCGCCTGTTGGCGTGCGGTAAACATCTAATGCAGTAAAAAATAGTGTTAATTCGTTACTAGGTAAGCTAAAACCTTCGCGTAAGTAATTAGGGTCTTGAAAAAGCTGCTTTGCAGGAATATGACCATCAACTAATAATGTTTGGTCACCGTAAATATCTTGCTGAATTTTATTTAATAAAAGGGTTCTTTGTTTTATTCCCTCTTCAAGCAATGCCCAATCAGCTTTAGATAACATAAATGGCAATGGGTCGAAGTGCCACTGCTTATTGCTTTCATTTTTAATATTGCCATTTTGTAGCAATTGGCTAATTTCTGTAGCGCGGCTACTAACATCATCTGCTGTTAGACTAGCTAAACGCTTAAATAAAGTATCCCAATGGTCTGGGTTTAAACCACTGTGGTTTGCTAGTTCATCATGTCCATGTGATTTATCAAGGTATAAAGACAACCACTCAGGCAATTCCGGCATCGCGTTATTGTTAATATACAAGCTGAAAGCGCTCCAATTTATAGTAAATAGCCGTGTTCATAATGATGCTTTAAAAATATTTAGTCATTCCACTTTAAATAATTTCAAAGTGGAATGACACAACTATCAATTATTATTTAAAGTTAGGCTGCCTGCGTAAATCCAAGGTATTTGGATAATCAGGATTACTACTTTCTTCATCAGGTACCACGTATTCACTTGCGCTTTGCGCCGATTGAAAACTATGCGTAACCGCCGATGGGCTCCAGCTTGGTTCTGCTGATGCAAGTAACGATGGTGTATGCCCATGCTCCCAAAATCTTGCAACTCTGCGCCCTTCAGCTTCAAATGCATTAACCGGTAGCGTTTCAGGATTACGACCCCCAGCATGGCTCACATGATATACAAAGCCTCCAACTGAACGACCTTCCCACGTATCGATTAAATCAAAAACTAATGGAGCATGTACGCCAATAGTTGGGTGAAGCGCTGTAGGTGGTTGCCAAGCTCTGTATCGTATACCCGCGACCATTTCATCTTTTGCTTTACCTTTAACCGGTTTAAGCGGCACTCTTCGACCATTACACGTTACAACATAGCGATCGCTCATTGTTCCTTGTACTTTTATCTGTACTCTTTCTAATGACGAATCTACATAGCGCGCCGTACCCGACGCACTTGCCTCTTCGCCCAGTACATGCCAAGGCTCGATTGCGGTTCTAAGCTCAAGTGTCACGTTATCAAGTTCTCGCGTACCACACACCGGAAATCTAAATTCAAAAAATGGATTTAACCAACTTAACTGAAATTGAAAACCTGCCTGTTGTAAATCGCGGCTTACTTCAGCTAAATCGTTTTCTACATATTGTGGCAATAAAAACTTATCGTGTAACTCTGTACCCCAACGTATTAATGGCTTGTGGTAAGGTTTTTTCCAAAACCAAGCAAGTAAAGTACGCAACAGCAGCATCTGCACTAAGCTCATTTGTGAATGCGGAGGCATTTCAAAGCCTCTAAATTCTACAATCCCTAAACGACCTGTGGCTGAGTCGGGTGAATAGAGCTTATCTATACAAAACTCTGCTCTGTGCGTATTACCCGTTAAATCCACTAATAAATTACGAAGTAACCTATCAACTAACCAAGGTTCAGGCACCTCACCTTCGGGCATGTGTGAAAAGGCAATTTCAAGCTCGTATAAAACTTCATCACGGGCTTCATCCACTCGCGGTGCTTGGCTTGTAGGACCAATAAAAAGCCCCGAAAATAAATACGATAAACCAGGATGATGCTGCCAATAGGTAATAAAACTTCTTAAAATATCGGGTCTGCGTAAAAATGGGCTTTGCTCAGGTGTTTCGCCACCCAGCGTTACGTGGTTACCACCACCAGTACCAGTATGACGACCATCTGCCATAAACTTATCGGTACCTAATCGGCATTCTTTTGCTAAACCGTATAACGTTGTGGTTCGACTGACTAATTGATCCCACGATGTTGAAGGATGAATATTTACTTCAATAACACCTGGATCTGGCGTTACAGCGTATTTTTCTACGCGGCTATCTTTAGGTGGGCTATAGCCTTCAATAACAAGCGGCATTTTAAGTGCTTTAGCCACACTTTCTATACTACTTATTAAACCCATGTAATGTTCAAAATGACTTGTTGGTGGCATAAATATGTATAAACGCCCCTCTCTCACTTCCATTACAAGGGCAGTTTTAACCATTTCTTTGCCAATAAAGCCTTTTTTAAGCTTTTTAGCTTTGCCAAAGTTTTCAGGAATATCAAACGGGTCGCGGTCAATAATGTTGCCGCTCCATTCAAGGCTATCTAAGGGCAAGCGATACCCCATTGGGGATTCACCAGGTAATAAGAAACAATTGCCTCGTTTAAACTCCCACGTACACGACTGCCAGCAGTTTTTGCTATCGTTCCATTTTAAAGGGAGAACATAACCAACTGGCTTTTCTATCCCTTTATCCATTTTAGCTAAAAAGCCTTTTCGGCTCATTGCATGGAGAAGCTCAGGCTGATCTGGCTTTATTTCGGTAGGTAATGAGGCTTCTTGCCACATGTGATATAAAATATCTTCATAAGCAGTAGTAAGTGCCTTGGTTTCAAGACCAAGTGAGTCACACAGTTTATCAGCAAACTTTTTAGTATCAGTATGATCAAATTTATAGTCTTTATTAGGATCGGCTAATAGTGCGGCATCTTGCCATAAAGGCTCGCCGTCTTTGCGCCAATAGCACGCATATTGCCAACGTGGTAATGGCTCACCCGGATACCATTTACCTTGTCCGTAATGAGTAAAGCCACCTTTTGTGTATACTTTATTCATTTCTACAAATAAATTTTGAGCTAATATTCTTTTTTCTTTGCCATCGGCATCAGTATTCCACTGAGGATGTTCCATATCGTCAATAGAAATAAACGTAGGCTCGCCACCCATGGTTAAATGTATATTTTCTTCATTATAAACATTGTCAACGTGCTGACCTAAGCGATTAATTGCCGCCCACTGCGCCTCAGAATATGGCTTAGTTACACGTGGGTCTTCGTGTACACGCGTTACTTTATTATAAAAGCTAAACTCAGATTTGCAGTCGTCTATACCGCCTGTAACCGGCGCCGCCGAGCTTGGCTCTGGCGTACATGCCAATGGAATATGCCCTTCACCGGCAAATAAACCCGAGGTAGGATCAAGCCCTATCCACCCTGCACCAGGAATATACACTTCGGTCCATGCATGCAAATCGGTAAAGTCTTCTTCAGGACCGCTTGGACCATCTAGTGATTTTTGATCTGAGGTTAGCTGTACTAGGTAACCCGATACAAATCGAGATGCCAACCCTAAATGACGAAACAATTGTACTAACAACCAAGCAGAATCACGACACGAACCTGTTTTTTTACTTATTGTTTCGTTTGCCGTTTGCACACCGGGTTCTAAACGAATGCCATAACCAACTAACTCATAAATAGCTTGATTAACAGCGACTAAAAAATCAACGCTTCTAAGCGGCTCTTTAGGGTTTAAAGATTCAATTAACTCTTTAAATTTTGGACTGGCTTTGCGTTTTTTTAAATAAGGAGCGAGCTCTGACTTTGAAATAGCATCGTAAACAAATGGGAAGTTTTCGGCATAATCTTCTAAAAAGAAATCAAAAGGATTAATAACCGTTAGTTCGGCGACCAAATCGACCGTAAAACTAAATTCGGTGGTTGGTTTGTTAAAAACCACCCTTGCTTGGTAGTTACCAAAAGGGTCTTGTTGCCAATTTATATAATGATCTTCTGGTACTATTTTTAAAGAATAGCTTTTAATTTTAGTACGGCTATGTGGCGCGGGACGTAAGCGGAATATAT
This sequence comes from Pseudoalteromonas sp. NZS11_1, assembly GCF_015864275.1. NCBI lineage: Bacteria > Pseudomonadati > Pseudomonadota > Gammaproteobacteria > Alteromonadales > Pseudoalteromonadaceae > Pseudoalteromonas > Pseudoalteromonas sp. NZS11_1. The sequence continues at coordinate 48,857 of NZ_JADYXK010000027.1, read as the reverse complement.
GCGGTCCCATATTAACTGACCGGTCGTATTTATACTGAGTATGGTGCGAAATCCCAACTGTAATTGTCATCTATTAATTCCCCTTTAATAATATATGGCCACAATATAACGCTAAAAATATTGCTTGACCTAACTCGCTTGTGCAATTTTTATACCAAAAGACTTACTAAAGTAGTACTGTTCATCCACTCGCGGCTATTGCACAAAGCAACGTTATGCATAAAGGTTTTGACCTAATTAATAGGAAAAACACACCAATTCAATAAATAGTAAACTGAGTGTAATTTAAACCATCAATTTTAGATTTTTAATGGTGCAGAAAATGCACCAAAATAGTGCTTTAAAATAACTTACAATTAAAGCTAATTAATTTAAAATATTGAAATAAAACAAATAAAGTTAATTTTTAAAAATACTTACTCCGTTATTTATACCGCTAAACTGATATAATTAAAAGGATTTATTTAGAGTTTAAAAATCATTAAAAATAATCATTAAATAGTAAGAAATAGTTCACAATAAAGCTGCTGTTAAAGTAAGTAACGGTGCTATACTAGATCGATTTTTAACCGCTTACGTTACAGCAAAACTAACAATCTCTATGAGATAAAACAAGCAACTTTTAATACATAGATGCTTACTTTAAAGATTAGCTTTGCAGTGGTGTGTTTTCATTTCAGACAAAACAGAACTCGTCCAATTTGAAAGACCAGCACACCTCACTAACCTGTTAATTTTTCATTATCATCAATGCTAAAGGTAATGCAGCCCTGGCGTATTTTCAGATTTTTTAAATCAACCCAATCTACCTAATAGGATATTTTCTTATGCAAAAGCTAACAGATGTCGGTGAAAACTTAGTTAATGGTATAGCATCTCGTTATAACCTCAGTCACGATGCAGTAATTCACATGTTAGTTAGCGTTAATAACGGCGGTTGCTCAATGGCACAGTTTAATTGCCCAGAACTTGGTGGTTCTGGTCAATGGATGCGCGGCGGAATGACAATGGTTGGCGACATGTTTAACAACGGCTTAAAATCAACCGTTGATAACTTGTGCAACGAACTTGCTAATATATTGAGCAATAACCAAATATTTCCGGTTATTCCTGCAGGAACGCCTGGTAGCAATCAGTGGTGGCCAGGTAATCTAGGCAGCCCGTTTAGCAGTGGTGCACAAAATAATATTCGTTACGCTATATTCCCTAATCGCTTAGCCGTTGAATTAAATGGACAAGTGAGCGTATACGACACGTTAGATCATAATATTGGTGGTGTAAGCCAACAGCAAGGCAATAATACCTCTCTTACATTTAACAGTCAGTGGGGGACAATTAATGTAAATACCCTGCCATTAATTTCAGGGCAAACGCCAACGCCTCCAGAACCACAAAAAGATTTTACGCAGCAAGTAACGCAGCCGAATTTTGCATCGTTAACACCAAACCAAGTTGAAGCACCGGCTAATAATACTGTGGGGCAATACTCGGTAGACGAAACGCTTCAAATTATTGAAAAGTTAGCACAACTTCGCGACTCTAATGCGTTGAGTGATGATGAATTTAATATTAAAAAGTCTGAACTTTTAAAAAGGATTTAACCACTATCCTCCAATAGCATAGCGCTAAGTAAAAGTGGTTTATACGGTCTCTTTTTTATTCGGTAACATATGAAAACATTTAAATGTAATTGCACAGATCAACTTATTTTATTTTTTGAAAGCAGCCATTGTTTGGCTTGCGGCAGAACCGTGGGTATTGATGATGAGTTCGACCAAGTTGAACCCTATGAAATTGATGAGCAATCGGGGTTATTTTACAAAGCAGAAGCGCCTGAAGTTTTTTATAAAAAATGTGATAACAACGCTCAGTATCACGTATGCAATGGTATGGTTAATTTAGACACATTTATACCTGTTGCCAATAAAGACGAGGTACTGTGTTTTTCATGTCGTTTTAATGAAACGGTGCCCGATTTAAGTATTGTTGAACATATTCCATTATGGAAAAAAATGGAGACAGCAAAACGTCGCGCTTTGTATACATTAAAATCATTATCACTCCCTTTAAATACAACGATTCAAGAACCTGAAAGCGGATTAAGCTTCGATTTTATAGCAGACCGTAACGTAAGCGATCACTTTGTAAGCCCTATTATAGGTCAGGACGTTGTATTTACAGGGCACGATTGCGGGCATATCACTATAAACCTAGCCGAGGCAGACGACGTAGCACGCTCTCAAGCTAAAATAGCAATGGGTGAGCGTTATCGTACTTTACTTGGTCATTTTCGCCATGAACTTGGTCATTATTATTTTGATCAACTAATCGCAAATTCACCAAAAAAACATACTTTATGTAAGCAATATTTTGGTGATGACGAATTAGATTACCAGCAAGCGCTCGATACTCATTACAAGCAAGGTGCGCCAGCTAACTGGCATGAAACCTTTATTAGTGAATACGCTACTATGCACCCTTATGAAGACTGGGCAGAAACATGGGCGCATTACATGCATATTATCGATACGCTTGAAACAGCCAAAAACTTTTCAATTACAGGCTCAACAACGGGTAATGAGTTTGAATTAGATGAAGCAGACGAGCTTCGATTGCCACAAAGTGCTTATTACTTTAATTCACAAACATCGATTGATGCTATTTTAGATACTTGGATGGAATTTTCGATCATTTTAAATTCACTAAATCGCAGCATGGGACTTGCCGATGCCTACCCATTTGTACTTACTCAAGCGGTGCGAACTAAGTTATCTTTCATCCATCATGCTATCCATAACAGGCTCAATTTAATGCCTGATTTGAGCATTGGAAAAGTGTAATAAAATAAGCTCAGTCCAAAAAACATTTTAATAAAGAGCCATTTATTCTTGCTATGACTTTTCATGCATAGGTAGGTGGCTTTTTTATGATGAGAAAAAAGCCGTAAAAATAGTATATCCCCTACTTTCTCGCTGAAGCTTTGTTAGTTTGTCACAGCGAGGTTATTCTTAAGTCGACTTATGATTTTTTCTTGGTAAATACTAACTGTAGAAAACTTTTGTATTGAAACAAATAAGTCAGTTAGTTTTTCGTTAGATATATCAGAGATATTAATCCCTTTGTATATAATAGGTGCATTATTTTGTCTGGTTAGATTATTCGACAGTAAAATATTCAATTTTACTGTACGTGCTAACTCTTCTTGATACAGAAAAAACTCTCTTAAATGTGTGCTAACAATATTGGCTGATTTTGATCTGTCTATCATTAAAATTTCGTCAATTAGTCGGTTTAATCTGCTGCGAGACTCTATTGCTTCGTCGAGAATATCTAACCAATTAAGTTCGCTATTTGATAGTAAAGCTAAAAAATATACCGTACGTGCTTTATTGTAATTAATAAAACCAGGCCACATAACATCTTCGCTAGATACTTTAAGTGCTTTATCGAACTGCTCAGCGGCAGATTTAAGATACATACTTACTTCTTCAAGTATTGATGGCTCTATAGTGTTAATATTTTTTTGAGCCAACTCCAAACCATCAATCGACAAAATATCTACAGAGTTCATATTTAGCGACTCTCGTAATAAATGCATGCCTTTTTTGTTGTAATACAAACCTAGGTAATTATGGTAAATGGTTTTTGTCACTGGATTACGAAGAATTGGACCTCTCACATGAAGTAAGTCTGCATGAATATTAAAATTATCATCAGCCACAAAACTTTGGTAAGACACAACAGCTTTAAATAGCTTTATTGTTTCCGTTATTTGAATTGAATTACCTTTACTCACCGAGTGCAATATTTCACAGCGCCTATCAACTTCTGACAAAATTGTATCCATACGCTTTTTATAAAGCACTTTGTTAGTTTCTGATGCATTAAAAACAGCTGGAAATAAAACAATTAGGTCAATTATATACTGAAGGGTATCGGCAAAAAGAACGGCGGTTTCTGACTCTTTTTTTAGTTTATGCTCAATAGAGTCAAAAATTTCTTTCTCTAGTGTATTTTCATCTTGGGATTTAAACTGATTAATTAACTCTGGAAGTGAGGTTACGTAATTTTCATTATCTAAAATGTTACCTTCCATTTTACTAATGTTATTTACACTATCAATTGATGTATATGTTCTAACAGTAATAAATAAAGCTAATACGGCTATACAAAAGCTTACTGTTGATATAGTAAAGCTTAGTAAATCTTTACCTTCTTTTAAATCATATACCCATACAGCAAGAAAAGCTGAAAGTAGAACAAGTAATAATATTGTAAAATATAACATTTTTGATGTGCGCATATGTCTTCCAGACTTGGGTCGAGCTAACAATCTAATATTGCTGATTTATAACACGAAAAACGCAGACTTCACACGCAAACTGAGAGTTACATAAGTTATTTATTATCGAGCTGTGAAGCCTTTACTGAACGTAAATAATTAAATATTTATATCACTCTTCCCACTTGCCCAGCGCTTGTTTGTCGCTTTGTTTAAACTCAACCCAGTTTGATGAGTCTTTAAAGTGCTCTTTTTTCCAAAACGTGGCGTGGTTTTTTAAATAATCCATTATAAATTGTGCACCTTCGAACGCGGCTTGGCGATGGCGGCAAGTTACGCCAACAAATACAATTTGCTCGCCAAGTGCTAAGTAACCAACGCGGTGAATAATACATATTCTCGCTAGTTGCCAGCGCATTTGTGCTTGCTCTGCAATAGATTGAAGAAGTTGCTCGGTCATACCAGGGTAGTGTTCAAGCTCAAGTGCAATAACGTTATCGCCACTGCTGAACTCTCTTACCAAACCTGTAAAGGTGACAACAGCGCCATCGCTTTTATTATTACTACAAAGCGCATTGTGCTCGTCACTTACATTAAAATCATCAGTTTGTACTTGAATATGTATGCTCATTAGCCACCTGTAACCGGCGGGAAAAAGGCAAGCTCATCCCCTGCTTTCACTATTTCGTCGCTTGATGACATAGTTTGGTTAAGCGCTGCAAGTAGCTCACGCTCCTCCAGCCACGGTTGCCAATGCGGGTATTGGCTAACTAATCTTAATTTAAGCTCTGAAATACTAAGCGGCTGCGTAATCTCAAGGCTTAATTTACTGCACTTCAAGCGCTCTTTTAGTTGCCCAAAAAACAATAACTCTACATTTTGGGCGCTAGATATAGCATCGTTTGGATTAATCTCGCTGCCAACTGCCATTTTTGCCCCCAGCTTTTTGAGTAACGCGCATGCCGCTAATTTCCATTAGTGGGTCGGCTGCTTTACACATATCAAACAAAGTAAGGCTAGCCACAGATACCGCCGTTAGCGCTTCCATTTCGACCCCGGTTTTACCGGCAAGTTTGCAGTAGCTGGTTATTTTAATTTGGCTGTTTGCTTCATCAAGTTCAAAATCAACAGCGACTTTAGTAAGTGCAAGCGGATGACAAAGCGGGATTAAATCAGCGCACTTTTTAGCGCCTTGAATACCCGCAATACGTGCCACGCCTAACACATCGCCCTTTTTGTTTTGATTAAGCATTACCTGCTCAAAGGCAAGCTTGCTCATGCTAATAAATGCTTCAGCTGAGGCATCGCGCAAGGTTACGTCTTTGAGCGATACATCAACCATATTAGCTTGGCCGTTTTCGTCAACGTGGCTTAACATACTATTGCTCACGCGATTCACACTTTTTACCAATGGTAATGTGCGGTACAAAGTTACACGGTTTATGCATTGAGTTAAGTTGATCTTTTATAATGCCTGTCCACGCTGTTTTACATGCGCCTGTAGAGCCTGGCATACAAAAAATAACGGTGTTGTTAGCAAGTCCCGCAAGTGCACGAGATTGAATAGTTGAGTTACCAATTTCACCGTACGATATATGTCTAAATAGCTCACCAAAGCCGTCTACGCTTTTATCAAACAGCGGCGCAAATGCCTCAGGTGTTGAATCACGTTCGGTAAATCCTGTACCACCAGTCACTAAAATAGCGTGAATGGTGTCGTCGGCTATCCACTGCGATGCAATAGCGCGCATTTGGTACACATCATCTTTTACAATTTCTTTATCCGCTAAGTGATGACCCGCCTCAGTTAGCGCTTTAATTAAGTAATGACCAGAAGTATCGGTAATCGCATCGCGCGTGTCGCTTACTGTAAGTACGGCAATGTTTAAAGGTATTTGTGTATCGCTTGTGTGGCTCATAATGTTCTTCTCAATAGGTTAATGCTTAGGTCAAAATGCTCATTTACAGCTTTAAATTGCGCCGGTGTATTGGTGTTTATTAATGCATGCGCTTTATTACATAAAAGCGTTTGCACACCAATGCTTTGGGTAAACTGTTTTATTGATTTATGACTGTTTGCGTTTGTGAGTATGTGTTTTAAATGATTTTTTACACTGCTTGTATTACGAATATACAGCGGTAGTGGTTCATTTTCAAAGTGCCAAGCATGTATTTGTGACTGATTTAATTGATTGCTCACACTTTGTACGTTATTTGTCTGAGAAGCCAGCACTATTGTGCTTAACAAACTACTCGTAAGTAGAGGCATATCTACCGCAGTAATAAGTAAATCGTGCTCGGTAACTATTAATGTGGAATAAATTCCGCCAAGGGGCCCACTGTTTGGGTATATATCTTTAACGTACTTTTCTGAGGGGTAATCGCTCGGTGAATAATTGTTCAATGACTTGACTGGATTTGTAACGTTGCGGCTTACCAATATGTTTTTAGCGCCTGCGTCTTTTAATAAATCACACCCATTTTGCAATAGTGTTTTATTTTTTAAAACTAAATCGGCTTTGTCTGTGCCCATTCTTGATGACTTACCACCAGCAAGCACAACACCTGTAAAATCTCGATTAGCTTTTACTTCCATATTAGCCGCCCAACATAGCTAAGTGAGTTGTCGCACCTGTTAAGCGTTTATCTAGCTCATGGCTTATTTCTTTATTGCCCATAGCAGCTCGAATAGCCTTTACGGTTGCTGCAGTATCATCCTCGTTTAGTAGCTCGCGTAAATCTATACCTTGCTCGGCAAACAAGCATAAGTGTAATTTACCCAGCGCCGACACCCTTAAGCGATTACAGCTTTTACAAAAATCTTTACTGTACGGCATTATTAAACCAATACGACCATCGTAATCAGGATGACAAAATTCCTCGGCGGGTCCGTTTAATTTTCCCCTAACGACTTGTAACCAGCCTTGGTTGAGTAATTGGGCTTTAACCGTTTGCCCACTTAAGTGGTTTTCTTCAAAAAAGGTTGCGCCGTCACCGGTTTCCATTAATTCTATAAAGCGCACTGTAACTTTGTGGTGTTTTACCCACGCTAAAAAATCCTTCAATTGATTTTTATTAAACTGCTTGGCAAGCACTGCATTTATTTTTATATCTTTTATGCCCAGATCTACCGCGCGTTCAATCCCTTTTAAAATAAGGTTAAGTTTGTCGTGCCCTGTTATGAGTTTAAACATACTCGGATTTAAACTATCAATACTGACATTAAGCGCATCAAGCCCTGCTTCTGCAAATTCATCAATTTTATTTAATAAATTAAACCCGTTGGTAGTAATAGCTACTTTTTCTATGCCTGGCGTATTTTTACAGAGCTTTATAATATTGGTTACGTCGTTTCGTAAGCATGGTTCGCCACCTGTAATGCGCACTTTTTTAGTACCTAGCTCTGCAAACGCATTTACCAGCGTGCTAATTTCGTTTTTATTTAAAAAATTACGCGGCGTATCGCACTGATACCCGTTTGGTAAACAATAACTACAACTAAAATTACATACATCGGTTATTGAGAGGCGCAAATAGTTAAACTGCCGACCAAATTGATCATTAAGCATATGCTTCCTTTTTTCTTTACATTACAACCGCAACATCAATGCTGCTAGAACCTGCTTTGTAATGTTGTTTTATTAATTGGCTTAATTGTGTTTTACACGAACCGCAATTCGTTCCACATTTAAGTTCAGACCCCAATTGCTCGACGGTGTTTGCACCGTTTTTAATGGCGTTTATAATTGGCTGCTCTCTTACTTTAAAGCAGCTACACACTTGCACGCCTTGGGTAAATTCTTCATCGGGGGTTGCATAAAGCAAAGACTGTAACTGTGTAAAAGTCAGTAACGGCTCTGCAAACAAATGGTTTATCCACTCAAGTGATATTTCTTTTTGCTCAGATGAAATAACACCAACAAACGCTAATTGATCGTTTTGAATACACTGCACATGCATGGCTTTTGCCGTGTTCATAGCCGACCACTGCCCTTGTAAACCGGTTAAGGTTTGGCAGTAATACAGTAAATCACTTTGTGGTTCATTAAGCGCTAATTGGTAATTAAAGCAATTACTTGCATTAACTTTGAGCCAAAAATCACTGTTTATAACAAGTTCGTTTTTAGCAAACAGCTGCATATATTGCACAAAGGGTGCTTTAACTATATTAACAGCGCCGTGTTTGCACTCAGCCTGACCAGATAGAGGGTCAACTACCGATTGATACAACCCACTTACTGTTGCTGATGACGCAAATTGCTTGTTCCAATGAATAGGCATAAAGCATTCACCTTTTCGCACCGAATCGGTTACTTTTGCATGCGCGGTAACCTGCCCTGTTTGGGCAATCGCACTTATTAAATCGTTTTGTTTTATTGCTAATTTACTGGCATCAAGCGGATTAATTTCAATATACGGGCGTGTAATATGCGATGAAAGCGCAGTGCTTTTACCGGTGCGGCTCATGGTATGCCATTGGTCTCGTATACGCCCTGAGTTCATTACAAACGGATAATCGCTTGATGTTTTTTGTACCGGTAATTGTGGCGTTATGGGTATAAAGCGCGCTTTTTTATCAGCGGTGCTAAATTGGTTATCTGTAAAAACCTGACCATTTTTATAAGGCTGATTTTTAACAACAGGCCACATAATGGGTTTTAAATTATCGTACTCGCTTTGTGTGAGCCCAACTAAACCAGAGAGGTTTAATAATCGGCTGCCGTTATTTTCAAAGTCGGTTAATTGTGCCCATTCTTCAAAAATGCCACTTGGGTCTGTAAAATCAAACCCTTCAAAGCCCATTTTTTTAGCAACACTGCACATAATTTGCCAATCGTTTTTAGCTCCCGCATAAGGCGCTACTAACGGGCGCTGCCTTGATATTCTGCGCTCTGAGTTGGTTACTGTGCCGTTTTTTTCGCCCCATCCGGTTGATGGAAAAACAACATCGGCAAATTTTAACGTATCACTTTTTGCAATACAGTCAGATACAACTACCAGCTCGCAGGTCTCTAATGCCTTTTTAATAGCGGCGTTATTGGGCAAGCTCACCATTGGGTTTGTTGCCATTATCCACACTGCTTTTATTTTGCCTGCGGCTATTTCATCAAACATATCAATGGCATTGCTGCCTGCTTTTTTAGCGATCGTTGGCGAGAGCCAAAAACGTTGTACAAGTGATTGATGCGCTTCGTTTTCAATATCTAAATGCGCCGCTAACTGATTAGCCAAACCACCTACTTCGCGCCCGCCCATCGCATTGGGCTGCCCAGTAATCGAAAACGGACCGTTGCCTGGTTTAAGTAATTTACCTGAGGCTAAATGCGCATTAATAATGGCGTTGCATTTATCTACACCCGAGCTTGATTGATTTATACCCATTGAATAAAAGCTAATCGCACTTGGGCTTTTAGCAAATAGCGCGTAAAACTCAGTTACTTGCTCAATTGCTATATCGCAAAAGTCGCTAACTGCCTCACAGCTCCATTTTGTTGCCTCTTGCAGTGCGCTTTCAAAGCCGTTTGTGTGCTGAGCAATAAATTGCGTGTCGAGGTGGTCATGCTCAATTAAATAATTAAGTAAGCCGTTATAAAGCGCAGCGTCACTGCCTGGTTTTATATTTAAAAATGTGTCGGCAAGCTCAGCGGTGTCGGTTTTACGCGGATCAATAACCACTACTTTCATATTTGGGTTAAGTTGCTTTGCACGCTCCATTCGCTGATACAAAACAGGATGAGTCCATGCGGCATTAGAGCCAATTAAAATAAGTAACTCAGTTTGCTCTAAATCCTCGTAGGTACACGGCACTACGTCTTCACCAAAAGCGCGTTTATAACCTGCCACAGCAGATGACATACACAGGCGCGAATTTGTATCAATATTGCCTGAGCCTATGTAGCCTTTCATTAATTTATTCGCGATGTAGTAATCTTCAGTAAGTAACTGCCCCGACACATAAAATGCCACCGCATCGGGTCCGTGCTTTTGTATTATATCGTTAAATTTATTGGCAACATGGTCGGTTGCTTCATCCCATGTAACGGATTGGTTATTAATAAGAGGCGACGTTAAGCGATTATCACTGCCTGTGGTGTCGAGCAAATGCGTGCCTTTTACACATAAACGACCAAAGTTTGCGGGATGCTCTCGCATGCCTTCAAGCTTGGTTGGCACATTATTAAAAAGTGAAATATCAACACCACACCCTACACCACAGTAAGCACATGTTGTTTGTTTTAAACTCGTTTTATTTATAGTTGGTGACGTGTTTGCGGTTGCCATACTGCTCTCTTTTAGTGTGCTTTAATTTATGCGGGCTGTTTAACAGGCTCATTAATAGTAACTACGTTAATAGTGTTACTTGCTTTAGCGAGTGCGCTGTTTATTACGTTTTGAACGAGCTTTTCACAACCTCCACAGCCTGTACTGGCTTTGGTGCTTTGCTGCACACTTGCCAAATCTATGCAGCCTTTAGCGACTGTTTGTTCAATGGTGTGTTTAGTTACTTTATGACAAGCGCAAATAATAGCGTCATCAGGCAAGTCGTCGGCGCTTAGCTCTGCTATGTCGCCGGCAAGGGGCATAATGAGCGCTTCGGGGGCGGTGGTAAGTTCAATGTCGTTTAAATGATATTGCAGTAAATTATCGTAATCGCTGGTATCGCCAACAAGTACCGCGCCAATCAGCTTATTACTTTGTGAATTAGTGACTACTTTTTTATAAATGCCATTGGATTGATCCTCAAAATAATAGCTTATTGCGCCTTCGCTGCGTGCATGCGCATCGCCAATAGAGCCCACTTCAACACCCATTAATTTAAGCTTAGTGCTCATATCGGCACCGCTAAATTCATCGGCTTTATTGTCTAAGCCAGTACTTTGCAAAGTACCTTGCTGCGTATCTTGTAAAATATGCCCAACTGCTATTTTAGCCATGGCGTAACCGGGTGCCACTAAGCCAAAAATAAAGTTATTCCATAGTGCACATTCACCAATTGCGTATATGTTTTTGTCGCTCGTTTGACAGTGGTTATTAATTACAATACCGCCGCGCTCGCCTAACTCTAAATTAAACTCGCGGGCTAAATTATCATAAGGGCGAATACCCGCCGAAAATACAATCATGTCGGTTTCAAGGGTTTTGCCGCCTTTAAAACACATTTTGTAACGGCAACTTTCACCTTCTACTATTTCCTCAGTCGCCACTGACGTATGTGCAGTAACGCCCAAATCTGTAATTTTGTTTTTTAGTAACCGACCGCCACCCGCATCAACTTGTACGCCCATAAGTTGCGGTGCAAATTCTATTACGTGAGTCTGTAAACCCAGTTGCTTTAATGCGTTTGCAGCCTCAAGACCCAGTAAACCGCCACCAATTACCACGCCTACTTTACTACCGTGGGCTGAGTTTTTTATTGCGTGTAAATCGTTTATGGTCCGATAAACAAGGCAATGCTCACGATCTTTACCCGGTATAGGCGGTACAAATGGAAATGAACCTGTAGCAAGCACAAGCTTGTCGTATTCAAACGACTCCCCTTTAGCGGTCGTTACAGTTTGCGCATCACGATTTATATCAACCACTTTAGAATGAGTATGAAAGCGTACTTGCCAATCGTCATAGGTTTTATTGCATGTAAGTGCGAGGTCGTCTGCGGTTTTGCCTTTAAAAAAAGACGATAATTGCACACGGTCATACGCTAAACGGTCTTCACCGCTGAGTACCGTAATCTCAAATTGCTCATCAGCTTGATTTTGAGAAACCAGCTGCTGCACAAAATGGTGCCCCACCATTCCGTTTCCTACTACTACAACACGCTGCTTGCTTAGCATTTACTCACCTTAAAATGATATCTACTTTAGTAATTGGCTAAAATTGAAATCGAATTATTTGTTATAGGTTTGTTATAGCAATATGTAAGCCAAATATATAAGCATTTAAAATCAGCAAGTTGCCTACATTGGTGCAGAGGTGAAAAGCGTAAAGCCCCACAAGATGGTGCAACTGCACCATCTTGTGTCGCTATAAATTACAAGAGGATTTTAGAAGATAGTGAGGGTTAAAATTTAGCGCTCATCCATACCCATAATTTTTGAGTATCGACTTTATTAGCAGCGGTATCGCCCGCTGAGTAATCAGCGTATTTAACACCCACTGCGTATTGTTTATTAATAGGTTTAACGTATTGTACGTTTAGCTCACTGCCTAAATCGTCAACCCCATTTGATTGCTCATTAGCATCAAAACTGTGATAAGCCACCAGCCATTTTCCGTCAAACGCTTTACCATTTAAGCTTATGTAAGTGTCGTCCAAGCCTTGTGCGGGTGTATTTAAAAACGTATCTGCCCAACCATTAAATTTATGTAACGTGGCAAGTGGTGTTGCAAACCCGTAATCGCCATTATCAGAGCCAAGTGACTCTATGCCAACTTTTAATGTTACTGTTTTTATACCCAAACCATTTAAATCAACAGCGCCTTCAAATGCATAGTAATCGGCATCAAAATCACTCACGCTTGTTGACGCAGACTGCGTTGCATACTCCGCTTTGTAATAAAATTTTATGTCGTTTAGGGTTTTATTACCGTTAAAAGAGACGCCATAAGTGTCTAAACTGTCGTCTTGTAGTGCATCGTCACTTAATAAGTAACTGTATAAAACCACTTTACCGTAGTCTGTTTTAAAGCTTGCATTAATTAGATGATCGGACGATTTAATGTCTTTATCGTCAGCAAATATGCGGTTACGCTTATTTAAATAACTGTATTGTAAATCTATGTTATTAAATGCGTAATTAATGGTTGCTGCATCAAAGGTTTGTCTGTCTTGGCGCCAACCTACGTGCCCAACAAAACGCTGCCCACCAAGGGCTATTACTTGGCGTCCTACTTTTAGCGATAGACCATCGCGGGCATATTTAACAAAACCTTGGTCTATCTCAGTGCTTTCTGGGTCTGCAATAACAGAATAATTAGTGTTTTTCCCCACCGTATTGTTGTAATCATCTACGCCCAATAGGCTGCGAGTGTCTTCTACTTCAATAACGGCTGAAAAACCATTAACCTCATCTGTTTGATGCATTAAGCGAGTTCTAAGTGTTAAGCCGCTTGCATCTTTTAAAGCATTATCTTGATCAACGCTTTCAAAACGCAGTCTAAAATCAAGATCAGTTTGCGAAGCTTGGCTTATTGAAGGCGCAGTGAAGCAACCCAGTATAAAAATAATAGGTAAGTTGTTCTTATAGTTAAGCATTTTGGTTCTCTAAGTTTTAATTATTAATACACATACCAAAGCAATAAATAAACACAGCGAAATACATTTCCACACCATAACTGGATCGCGTTTCATTATTGAACTTTTATTAGCGGTACTTTCTAAATAAGGATTAGGTTTGTTGATATCGTTTATAAACTCAGAAAAAGCTTGGTATCTGAGCTCTGGTTTAGGGGCAAGCGCCTTCATAAGGGCTTGATCTAACCAAAACGGAATATCGGCTCTGTATTTACGAATACTTGTGTAGTGCCAATGGCTGTAATCTTTTGGCGCTACGTGGTTAAGTGGCAATGGTTTATAAGGCAATTTTGAGCACAATAACTCGTATGCAATAACGCCAAGTGAAAACAAATCACTTTTAAAATCGGCGTGCATAGTAATAAGTGTTTCGGGTGCGGTGTAGTCGGCAGTGCCTTGCGGGCAATCATCCGCAATTTGCTCAACCGACTCGTCCATAGCCGCAACACTTACTGTGCCGTAATCTATTAGCGTTACTTTTCCGTGCGCATCTATCATTACATTATCGAGTTTTAAATCGCGATGTACCATATCGAGTCGTTGAAACGCCCTTAGTGCATGTACTATTTGTTCAATAATACTGCGCACTTGGGTTATTTCTGGGTGCGGCACATCGTGCTTCCAATCACTAAGTGTTTGTCCGTCCATGTACTCACAAATATGATACAAAAAACGACTTTGCGATTGCGTACTCAGTACTTTCATCACATTTAAATGGTTTATGCGTTGCCCTACCCAGCCTTCTCTTATAAAGCCTTGAAGATAGTGCACATCGTCTTCAAAATTAACCGAAGGTGCTTTTAAAACCACTGGCGGTATATCGGGCGCTTGTTGCACTAAATAAATATGCGAGCGACTACTGGCATGCAATTTACGGATAACCGTGTAGTCATCAATTTTTTGTCCAACATTAAGCGCAGGTGGAATTTTTCGTCGTGTTAGCGAATGATAAAGCTCATCTAACTTTTGCTCGGCAATATTTTCTACTTTTACAAGCAAACAACTTACGTTGTCGTCACTACCTCGCGCTAATGCAAGTTCGGTAATTGCTTTAGCTGCATTTTCTAAATTAGTGTGATCTAAATTAACGTGTTCATTAATTAATTTAGCTATATCACTACTTGGGAGCACATCGTGTACACCATCGCAGGTTAATATATAAATATCGTCTGCTTTTAGGTCAACTTCGTATACATCTATTTCTTGATGAAGTTGTGCGCCAAGTGCACGTGTTAGCGTATCATTTACTTTGTGATCCCGTGTTATCGCCTCTATTTTATTTCCTCGTAGGCGGGTAATACGCGTATCACCTAAGTGAAATATATAACCCGTTGCCGACTTTAAAATAAGTGCTGTAAAAGTGGTCATCCAATCGGCTTGGCGTTGACCAAGGTGATTGTAATTAACTGATTGCGAATAAAGCCACTGATTTAAACTTGCTAACACCTTCGACACTGACTTTTTAACCGCCCAACTTTCGGGAGTATTTAAATACTCATTTATAAAATGAGTAACCGAAAGTTGAGACGCTTGTTTCGCATTTTTTGCTGATGAACACCCATCGGCTAAGCAGGCAATAACGCCTTTAGACTCTTTTTCTTGCGCTTTGGTATTAAGAGCAGCAAACGCATCTTGGTTTTCTGCTTTTAACCCTTTAGCACTGTGCCCGCCAAATGAAACATTGAGTTCATTTTTTAGCGCTTTAGCGTGGAGTGTTTCATCAAACATAGTCAATAATGCCTTAAGTCACTGAAATAAGTTCAACGGTGCCGTCTTCATTTACTTCGGTAATGTGTCCGTCTGGTTCTTTCATAAAAAACAGTGCGCCTAAGCCAAGTAATGCACTACCCGCAATAATGAAAAAGAAAGTTTGATAATCAACAAGTGACAATGCCGTTAAGTAAACTACTGCACCAACATTACCATAAGCCCCTGTCATACCTGCAATTTGCCCTGTTAAACGACGCTTAATTAGCGGTACTGCGGCAAATACAGCGCCTTCACCAGCTTGCACAAAGAACGAACACGCCATAGCCGCTACAACTGCAAGCCATAAAGGCCACGATGCATCAACCAAGCCCATTACAAAATAACCAACAGCAAGGCCCATCGTAAGTACAATAAGTGTTATACGACGACCTAATTTATCTGAAATCCAACCGCCACCAGGGCGAGATGCTAAGTTCATAAATGCGTAAGCAGAGGCTAAAATACCCGCATACACCATATCAAGCGCAAATACATCCATAAAAAACAGCGGCAACATAGAGACAACCGCAAGCTCAGAACCAAAAGTTGTAAAATATAAAATATTTAAAACAGCCACTTGCTTAAACTCATAACGATGCGACTCAGGTACAGGCTCTTTAAAAATATGACCATTTACGTCAAAGGTTTTATACACTTCGTAAATATAAAGTAGGACTAAAAAAGCATACACAGCAAGTACAAAATTAGCCGAAATTAGGTTTGCACCGGTTGGCGAAAGCTTCCAAGTAAGTAATGCTAATGCGCCGTACATAGGGATTTTCATAATAAGCAGTAATACAAAGTCGCCTTTACTGGTTACTTCCATTGCGCCTACTTTTTTAGGCTTAAAGTATGTACCGCCTTTTGGTGTATCGGTTACATTTAAGTACCAAATAACACCAAATATAACGCTTAATACACCGGTTAAGCCTACGGCATAACGCCAGCCATCTTCGCCACCAAACATAAGTGCAATAATTGGTAATAACATAGCCGCAGCTGCTGAACCAAAATTACCCCAGCCGCCATAAATACCTTCCGCTATACCCAACTCATTAGCAGGAAACCATTCACTCACCATACGAATGCCCACAACAAAACCAGCACCAATAAAGCCTAAAGCAAAACGCGCTATTGCAGCTTGCTCAAATGTAGTTGCCATAGCAAACATAAAACATGGAATACTACAGCTAATAAGGAGTGCCGCATAAACAATACGGGGACCAAATTTATCGGTTAGCATACCCACCACAACACGCGCTGGAATAGTTAACGCTACATTTAAAATTAGTAATGTTTTAACTTGTGCCATGGTGATCCCAAGTGAACCCGCTATGGCACCTAATAAAGGAGCATGGTTAAACCATACAAAAAATGACACAAAAAAGACCATCCAACTTAGATGCAATACTTTCATTTTTCCGCTAAACGATATTAGGTTAAACCCAGAACTCGGTTGCATGTTTATTTTCCTCGTAAACGTATTATTGTTTTATTAATGCCCCACCCTTTTATATGAGTAGCAGCCCAATTTTTGTTAAATTTAAGTTAACCCGATATAGCAATTACTGAGCCACTAATTAAAAACCATAAATTTCATATGGTTACATGCAACAGTTGTTTTTATACGTTATAGTTGCACTATATGAGTGAAGGGCTCTGGGTTGTTAGAGTGCAAATAAAAAGCGTTACTACTTGCTCTTGGATTTAACAACTTGGTATTGTTCAAAAAAAGGTTGAGATTTTGAAAATGCAAAAAACACCGCTAACTTACCAGCAGCAACTGCGCTATTCTCGGCACATTATGCTGCCGCAGCTTGATATAGACGGACAAGAGCAGCTATGGCAATCGCATGCTTTAATTATTGGTGTGGGTGGGCTTGGGTGTGCGGTAGCTCAATACCTAGCGGCATCTGGCGTTGGGACGCTTACTTTAGTTGATAACGATGAAATAGACGTGACCAACCTGCAAAGGCAAATACTGTATAAAGAAAGTGATATTGGTAGCTCAAAATGCAGTGCTGCTAAAAAACAGCTTAACGCGCTTAATAGTGAAATAGACATAAACACCATTGAGGCATTTTTTGATGCAAGTACCTCCACAGAACAATTATTTAATAACATTGATATAGTGATTGATTGCTCAGATAACCTAGCAACGCGTAATGCACTTAATAGCGCCTGTTTTAACGCTAAAGTTCCGCTAGTGTCAGGCTCTGCAATACGTATGGAAGGACAAGTCGCGTGTTTTACTATGGATGAAAACAGCCACTGTTATGGTTGTTTATCGCAATTTTTTAGTGAACAAACACAAAGCTGCTCTGAATCTGGTGTGCTTTCTCCTATTGTGGGGTTAATAGGCAGCATTCAGGCTACTGAAGCGCTAAAAATGCTTGCTGGTTTGCCAAGTGGTTTAAGCGAGCACTTATTGCTGGTGGATGGTTTAAGCATGGAGTTTAATCGTTTTAAAATAGCTAAAAACAGTCAATGTGCGGTGTGCAGCATTTAGTTATTCTAGATTACTGATTGTTGTATAAAGCACATCGCCCACTTTAAAGTCGTTTTTGTCCCACACTCGTCTTGATGCCAAGCAATACAATGTTTGCCCATCTACATTAAGCGTTAGCTGCCACTTATTATTAATAAGCTCAGCCTGAGTTAATACCGACTTTAAAACATTACTGTGCGTTGTTTGCTCAGGCTTTAACGCACTAAACGACATTTGCTCACTTTCTATAATTAGCTTATTACTGCTATCTACAAGTGCAGGAAGCACAAAAAGCGGCTGCTCACTTTGCTGTAATTGCAGTTGATATAGCCCGTAGTCTTCATCAAATTTAACCACATTGTAATTAATTAAGCTCAGCGGTGTTTGTCTATCGTTTGCATAAATAGCTTTTGCAACGTGTGCACTTGCACCTTGGTTTATCACCTTACCTTTATCAAGCTGAATAAGGGTATCGCAGCAAAATAGCAGCTCTTTTAATGAGTGACTTACTATTATAAATTTAATATTAAACTTAACTGCAAACTCGCTAAGTTTAGTGAGCGTTTTAAAACGCAATGACCAATCAAGCGCACTAAAAGGCTCATCAAGCATTATAAATTTTTGACCGGCAAGCAAAGTGCGCGCAAATACTACACGTTGGCGTTCGCCACCCGATAAGCTTTGTACATCACGGTTTAGTAAGTCTTGTAATTCAAGTGTTTTAACAACGTATTGAAGCGTTAAGCTGGTTTGCTTATTCCCGCAGTGTTTTTGTGTAAACGCTAAATTACCTGCCACATCTAAATGAGGAAACAACGGGCACGATTGCAACTGAAGCGTTATACCGCGTTTATCGCTTGGCAGCTCATGCACTGGCTGATTGTTTACATAAACACTTTTTGCAGGCTCTAAACCGCTAATACAACGCAGTAATGTTGACTTACCCGAGCCAGAAGGCCCGTAAACACCCAATACATTAAACGACTCAAGCTTAAGGTTTATATCTAAATCAAAATTATTGAGTGCTTTAAAAAGGCTTAACTTAATCATGTTATTGCTTAACCCCTACAATGCTTTTATTAAACTTAAATAACAGCACTAAACAGGCAAACGAAATAGCCAGTAAAATAAGTGAAAGCTGATGCGCCGCCGTATAATTTAACGATTCAACATGGTCGTAAAGCGCAATAGACACCACCTGTGTTTGCCCCTGAATATTACCGCCAATCATTAATACCAAACCAAACTCACCCAATGTGTGCGCAAAGCCTAAAGCAAATGCGCTACCAATACTGGGTTTTAAAAGCGGAATAATTAAATGTACAAAGCGTTTAAACGGGCTTAATCCAAGCGCAATGGCAGCTTCGTTATAGGTTTGATTAATATGCTTAAACCCAGCCACAAGCGGCTGCATTACAAAAGGCAGCGAATAAAAAAGCGAGCCAATAACCACGCCCTGAAAACTAAACGCAAGCTGAGTACCCGTTAGCCAAAACCAAAACTGCCCAAAAGCGTGATCAGGCGAAAACAAAACAAGTAAGTAAAACCCTAACAACGTAGGCGGCAGCACTAAAGGCATTGCAATTAATGCCTCTAAAAATGGTTTAAATTTACCGTTATAGCCAGCAAGCTTGTAAGCCAGTGGAATACAAAAAACAAGAAGGAGCACTGCGGTTATAAAGGCAAGTTTTATAGTTAACCACAGCGCGGTTAAATCACTTTGAAGCATTGTTGTCCTTTATTCTGTAACCTAATTCAATTAACTGCTGCTGCGTAGCTTCTGCCATTAAAAATTGCATAAGTTGCTTAGCGCTAGCATGCTTTTTAGTCGACTTAATAATAACGCCTTGTTGAATTATATCGGGATATTGATTGGTAGGCAGCACAGTATAATCTAAATATTTTTGATCTTGCGTGTTACTGTAAGCCGCCTTTAGCGATGAAACAGCCACCAGCCCTACTCCTACATTACCGCTTTCAACAAACTGAAAAGCATGTGTAATGTTATTACCGTACACATAATTTACTGGCTTTTTAAAATGGTTATTCGCGTAATACTCTGAGGCACGCCCGTATGGTGAAAAACGCGGATTAGCAATGGCTACTTTATCATTTACTTTTTCAGCTTTTGGTTGCCACAAAGCAAGTTCGCCTAACGCGTAAGTGATTAAACTGCTTTGCTCGGCATAGCCTTCTTTAATAAGTGATTGCGGTCGAAAATCGTCAGCCGATAAAAACACATCAAATGGCGCGCCATGCACTATTTGCGAATATAAAACGCCGCTAGAAGCAGCTGATATTTTCACGTCAACATTAGGTAATGGGGATTTTTTTAGTAGGGTTTGCAATACAGTTTTAAAATTACTCGCTACGGCTACTTGCAGCGTTTCTTTTGCGTTTACGCTGCACGAAAGCATGCATGCTATACACAAAAAATAACCCAACCATGTATTGTAAAGCTTTGACATTATAAGTATTGTTTCAAAATAAAATGATTTAAGTAAGCAATATATATGAACGATGTTTGCAATGCACCCGGTTTATTACCAATTGAAACTGCAATACAAAATATACTTGGCTCAATAACGCCTGTTAAAGACGTTGAAACCATCACTATAATGCAAAGTGTTGATCGCGTTTTAGCAAGCGATGTTAAATCAACTATAAACGTACCAGCTCATAACAACTCCGCGATGGATGGCTATGCGCTGTGTATTTCAGATAAAAGCTTAACTTATACACAAGTAGGTAGCGTGTTTGCGGGGCAAGTTTTTGAAGAAACGCTTACCCCTGGTCAATGCGTAAGAATAATGACCGGCGCCGCCATTGCACCAGGCGCTAACGGCGTTGTAATGCAAGAAAACGCCTCGGTTGATGGCGATAAAATTACGTTTACTGCGCAACCTGAGCTAAATGAAAACGTGCGTTTTGCTGGTGAAGATATTGCAATTGACGATGTTATTTTAAAAGCAGGCGATAAATTAAAAGCCGTTGATGTGGGATTACTTGCATCTTTAGGGATTGCCAATATAGACGTGGTAAGAACCTTAAAAATAGCCGTGCTTTCTACTGGTGATGAGCTAATAGAACCTGGTCAGCCGCTTAAGCAAGGTGCTATTTTTGAAAGTAACCGCGCTGTTATTATTAGTGCGCTGCAACAAAACAATATCGACGTGATTGATTTAGGAATTATTCCTGATGACAAAGAACTCATCACTAATGCATTTTTAAAAGCGAACGAACTTGCCGATGCCGTAATAAGCTCAGGCGGTGTATCGGTTGGTGAAGCCGACTTTACTAAAGAAGTGCTCAACGAAATTGGCGAAATTCACTTTTGGAAAATAGCCATGAAACCAGGCAAACCTTTTGCCTTTGGTAAACTAAGTAACAGTTACTTTTTTGGCTTGCCAGGTAACCCTGTGTCGGCTGCTGTTACGTTTAATCAGTTAGTAGAGCCGGCACTGCAAAAGCTGTCGGGTCTTGGTGAAGTAAACCCTAAAATGCGTTTTAACGCTGTTACTACATCCGTTATTAAAAAGCGCCCAGGAAGAGCTGATTTTCAACGCGGTACTGCAACAACTAACGAGCAAGGTGACTTGGTGGTTGCCCCGTTTAATAAACAGGGCTCGGGTGTACTTTCGTCGCTTAGTAAAGCTAACTGCTTAATTGTAGTGCCAGCACAAAGCGGCAATATCGAAAAAGGCGCAACAGTAAGTATTGAGTTACTATAAAGCCTAAAATGCTACAGCTAACTGTATAATTTAGCTGTAGCGCTATGTAGGTCTTAAAATATTTTTATATTTAATGTTTGAATTAAACAATTTAACTTTTCGCTATGTCCTACAAACTCTTCTTTGCTCAATCTATTAACACACTTTAGCGCATTTTTAGTCGCAAAGTATCTATCATAACTTAGGCTTCTTTCGCATTTAACACTATATGTTGAGGGCCAAGAGCCACCGGCACCCGTTGCTATGCCAACAACGTTACATGTAGCATCTATATACTGCTCCCATGCTTTTATTTGTGCTTTAACTGCATCTACTTGGTAATCGTCATTTAGTTGTGGGTAGATTTCATCCATCATTTTACTGATTTTAGTTTTGTATCTATTGCCCTCTAAATTATAAGTATTGCCCGTGTGCATTGCACCGCCTTCTGGCCAACCATCAGCGCTTTGTGCAAATGCGCCAAATGATGAAATAGCAAAAGCAAACCCAATAATAATTTTATTCATTTTAAATCTCTTTAATACCAATCTGCTTATATATGGGGTCTATTTAACGTTAAGAAAATTACGCTAGAACTAGGCAAAAATTTTTGTATCTAGTTGTTCTAAATAAAAAATTTTTAACGGCGTTATAGTGAAATTTAATTCGTTAAATTGATCAAAGATTTATGCAGGTTGGTATAATAGTTAGACCAGATACCTGTAAAAAACGCCTATAAAAAATGCCGCTAAGCTTAGCTGAGCGGCATTATATTATTCAATAAGCTTTTAAAGAGGTCTATTTAAAAACCAAATATTTTTAAATCAAAAAACTTAGTCGCCACTGTATTTATAAATATCACAGCTAGAATGACAGGAATAAACGTTGAAAGTGAAAAGTTAACGTACTTTTCCATCAAGCTTCCCGCATAATTAGGCGAACCTAAGCTTAGCTCTTGTGTTAAGCGTGCTTTTTTCCAGCGGTACATTACAAACAAACACACCATTAAGCCATTAAGCGGTAAAATTGTGTCGTAAAATACATCAACAATAATATCAAAAAAGCTCTTATTAACGCCGCCATAACTGGTGAACGAAGTAAGGCTGTCAATCATACCAAACGACATTGTACATAAAATAGTAAGTACACCGGTTGAAAGTGTAAGGATGCCCAATGCTTTTTTACGGCTAATACCTTTACGGTCACTTAGTGTTGCTGTCGGTACTTCTACTATTGAAACAAGTGAAGTAATCGCTGCAAAAAATACTAATAAAAAGAATGAGAACGCAACAATAGATGCACCTACATAACCAATATCATTTTGCAGTGCTAATAATATTTTAGGTAGGTATACAAAAATCATTGATACAGACGAGTCAGAAAGTGCTGATGGGTCTGTGTTTGGATCAAAGCTAAATATAGCGGGCAACACCATTAGGCCCGCTACAAACGCAACGAGTGAGTCTGTAATAGCGACCATTTTAGCGCTACTTACAATGTCATCCTTTTTAGAAATATACGACGCGTAAGTCATTAATATACCCATACCCAGCGATAGCGAGAAAAACGCTTGGCTTAATGCGCCATTAAGTACACTTGCACTCATCTTAGAAAAATCAGGAATAATGTAGTATTTAACACCGGCCATTGCGTTATCAAGCGTTAATACGTAAGTAACTAAAGCAAGTAGCATGAAAAGTAAGGCTGGCATCAAGAATTTAGCGGCTTTTTCAATGCCTTGTTTAACACCCCCTAACAAAATTAAGTTAACAATAATAACTACAACGGCCATATAGCCAAACACAGTGTAACTATTAATAAAAACACCAAAGTGGCCAGGATCTGCAAGTAAATCTAAATTACCGAGGCCTGTTTGCGTTAAGTAACCAAAAATCCAAACCGTTATTACCATATAAAACACAGCAATCATAAATGGTGTAAGCACCGCTAAAAAACCTGCTAGCTTCCATTTTTTATCGTTATTAGATAATAGCTTGTACGAACCAAGTGGATCTTTTTGAGCGTTACGACCCATTGCCATTTCAGCCATCATGACTGGTAAACAAATAAATACGACAAATAAAGCGTAAATTAATAAGAATGCGCCACCACCATTTTTGGTAGCAGAAACCGGAAAACCAACTAAATTACCAATACCAACAGCCGAACCTGCCGCTGCCATTATGAATCCGAGACGGGAACTAAATCGTTCTCTATTTTCGCTCATGCATAAAACCTTTTTATTATTTTGTATATTTCAGCGACTCTACCAGTGTTACACAGAGATTTTCAAGCAATTACAGCTTAAAAATAAAATCGAAGTGTAAACCTGTGTAAATACGCTTTTAATTCACCAATTTTCAACGCTGTGGTAGTATTGCGTTAATCAAATTTAACAATTTTTATGAGATTCCTTATGTTGTACATGATTCACTCAACAGACGTTGAAAACAGCTTAGAGCTTAGAAAAGCAGCACGCCCGGCACATTTAGCACGCCTTAGTGAGCTTGATTCACAAAACCGTTTATTAACTGCGGGTCCGTTTCCGGCAGTCGATAGTGAAGATCCTCAAGAAGCAGGTTTTACCGGTTCATTAGTTGTTGCTGAGTTTGAATCAATAGAAGCAGCTCGAGAGTGGGCAGCAGCTGACCCTTACGTTGCCGCTGGCATCTATGAAAATACAATTGTTAAACCTTTTAAAAAAGTGTTCCCTGCTTAAAAGTGTATTAAACCCTAAGAGCGTGTGTTGCACTGTAATTCAGGGTTTGTTCACAAGATTTTAATTAAAATTGCTGAGATAAAAGCGAATTTAGCGTTTTTACTTGAATTTTAGTAACTTAGTTAATTAAACTAAGTGGGTCTGGTCTAGGAGTTTTCCATTATGCGCGTATTATTAAGCCTCGGTTTTATTGCTTGTGTTAGCTTAGCTAACTTTGCTCAAGCAGCGACGGCCACCCAAGCATCTCATGCTGAGGTGGACAAAAAGAAAGCCGTAATACTTGCAAAGAAAACAATAGGCGGTAAGACCTTAAAAATTACCGAAAAAACAGATTTTTATACCGTACGAATACTCAAATCTGACGGCCACGTCGTTGATTTACATATAAATAAAAAAACCGGCGAAGTGAAAAAGGATTAACAAATGCGAATTTTAGTTATTGAAGACGATTTACATTTAGCAGATAACCTACGTAATGCTTTAGAAAAAGAACGTTACAGCGTGGATTTATGTCACGATGGTGAAGCAGGTCTTTTCCACATTACAGAATACCCGCTTGATATGGCCGTAGTTGATTTAGGTTTACCTAAAATAGACGGTATTGAGCTAATCAATAAAGCACGAGCACAAGGCATTACCATCCCTATTTTAATCTTAACAGCGCGCGATCGCTGGCAGGATAAAGTAGAAGGTTTAGATGCAGGTGCAGATGACTACCTTACAAAACCATTTCATGTTGAAGAACTTATTGCACGTTGTAATGCATTAATTCGCCGTAGTGCTGGTAAAGCAAATCCAGAAATGACTGCGGGTCCAATTAAAATTCATACACGTTCACAACAAGTATGGGTTGATGATAAAGAACTTAGCCTTACAGCTTACGAATATAAAGTACTTGAATACTTAATGGTAAATCCGCAAAAAGTAATTTCTAAATCAGAACTTACTGAGCATATTTACGACCAAGATTTCGACCTTGATTCAAACGTAATTGAAGTATTTGTACTACGTTTGCGTAAAAAGCTTGACCCTGAAGGCGTACTAAACCCAGTAGAAACACTACGTGGGCGTGGTTACAGGCTTAAAAGCCAGTGGTAATACCGCAAATATCGTTAAAAATAAGGCAAGGATTTATCCTTGTCTTTGTTTTATTAGTCGCACTCCCTATCTTATTTTATTCAATTGGCAAAGCGTATTACGCTTCACTTGTTGATGCGACAGAAAAAACCCTCGAGGCACAGCTCTACTCGCTAATATCTGAAGTCGACTTTACTGAGCATGGTATTATTATGCCCAGCACTATTTTAGCGCCTGAGTTAAACAGATTAAATTCAGACACCTACGCAATGATTTACCGCGATGATGACCCTGTTTGGAACTCAGAATCGGCTGTAAATTTAAACTATGTACCTCAACAAATAGAGACCAAAGCCGGTGCCGCCGACTTCAGGCGTGTGGAGTATAATAATACCGCGTACTGGCAACTTAGCCTGACTGTAATTTTAAACAACATAGATCAATCAGAACAAGCTCGCTTTATATTAGTCAAACGTAACGACGCTCTACTTCGTATAATGGATGGCTTTAAGCAAACCCTAGTAGATTGGATGTTTATCATGGGGATTGCAATTGCAGGCCTAATGGCGATTGGTTTCATTTGGAGCGCTCGCCCACTCCAACGACTCGATAAAGAAATAAAAGCGATTGAATCGGGTGATATTCAAGAAATTAAAGGCCTCTACCCTGTAGAGCTGCAAACAATAAAAGCAGACCTAAACTTACTACTTGAGTCGCAACAGCGCCAAAAAGAGCGCTACAGAGCCTCATTAAGCGACCTTGCTCATGCACTTAAAACACCGCTTGCAGTACTAAAATCAAGTCCATTGGCAAACGATGCCGATGCACAAGAACAACTCGACCGAATTAATGTGATGATCGAGCACCAATTAAAGCGTGCTGCAACCGGTGCATCAGACACGTGGAAAAAGCAAACACCTATTAAGCCAGTACTTGATTCAATACTCAGTGCTATGGCAAAAGTATACCGTGATAAAGATATTATTTTTACCTGCACCGTAACCGAAAAAGATTACTTTTTAGGTGACCAAACAGATTTAATGGAATTACTCGGTAACTTAATTGATAACGCCTGTAAAGCGTGTCGCTCGCAAGTAGAAATACAAGTAATCCAAAGTAAAACTCTGTGTATTGGAATTAGCGATGATGGCCCTGGTGTGCCAGAGGATAAACGTGAATCTTTACTTACACGTGGTACTCGCCTCGATACATACGAAAGCGGACACGGCGTAGGCATGGCGATTGTATCTGATTTAGTTAAGTCGTATAACGGGACGCTTACCATTACCGATGCTGATAACTTAGCCGGCGCTCAATTTATCTTAGAGTTTAATTACAATGACAAAAAGTAACTATTTATTAAAACTAACTGCCATTGTGCTATTAACTACAAGCCAGTACAGCTTTGCAGATGAAGCATGTACTTTAGCCGCTAAAGCAACAACCGATGAAGCTAAGCGGTATATTCAATGCCTAGATAGCCAAATCGATAAAGCAAAGCAAGCACAAGGCAGTTGGATACAAAAGCGCAAATATGAGCTAACTAAATCACAAGAAAGCACAGGCAATACGCAAGTATTGCCGTTATTTATGCGCAGCATTAAAAATAACGAAAAGTACCTTGAGAGTGCCTGCCAATGGCGTTACTTAATAAAACTTCCTAATGCGACAACAGCGGCCATTAGCTATAAACTCTGTGAAATTGAGCTTATAAATCAATTTACAGAATCACTAAAACACCCATTTTAACGTAACTTAAGCGCACTAGACTAGTTACGTTTCTTTACTCACTCCCTTTAGCCTACTTGACAATTTATTCATATCAAAACAAACTACCTACTAGTAGATTGCTAAATAGCTAATAGGTAAACAAATGACTAAACCAGTAATAATTATAGGTGGCGGACTGGCCGGCTTATACAGTGCGTATAAATTACAACTGCTTAATATTGAGTACTTATTACTGGAAGCTAAATCGCAATTAGGCGGCCGAATTTTTGCTGCGCAATCACCAATAAATAACGATGTTAGTTTTGATTTGGGTCCTACGTGGATATTTCCTCACCAACCAAAAATCCAAGCTTTAGTAAAGTCACTCCACTTAAGTATATTTGAGCAATACAACAAAGGTGATGTGTTATATCAAGCACCTAACGCCAAGCAGCCTCAACAAATTGCAGGTGCTGGAGATATGCAACTATTTAGACTCAAACACGGCATGAATACTTTAATAACTGCCTTATACGAGCAACTTAATCCTGATTCTGTGTTATTAGAACACAATGTCACTGAGCTTAAAAAAGGTGATAACAACTGGCAAATTACGGTTAATCACTTAGGTAATATTAAGCACTTTACTACTGAAAAACTAATTTCAGCAGTTCCTGCTCGTATGGTTACAACACACTTAACACCTGAACTATGGGCGACTCCAGCACTCATAAACCGCCTTAGTAGTGTACCTACATGGATGGCAGGACAAGCCAAATTTATAGCTACTTTTGAACATGCATTTTGGCGTGATAAAAACTTATCAGGGCAGTGCTTTAGCCGCGTAGGCCCTATGGTCGAAATTCACGACGCCAGTGCTGAAGATGGCAATTACGCCGCATTATTTGGCTTTATAGGTGTGCCCTACTTATCACGAAACCAAGTAACTCAAGAGCAATTAATTCAAGCCTGTGCCCAGCAGCTTAGCTACTTTTATGGTAAAGATGCAGAAAAGGCAACGGGGTACTTTATTAAAGACTGGGCAGACGATAAGTTTGTAGCGAATAGAGACGATCAAACTCAGCCTTCACAGCACCCAGAATTTGATTTTTCTGGCTTGGATGAGCAATTAAATAACCTAAATATTCATTTTGTAGCGAGTGAGTTTGCAAAACAAGAAGCGGGATATTTAGAAGGCGCAATAAACGCAGTGGATGACGCTATTAAATTGTTTGTTAATTAATAGTCTTGTATTTACTGTTAACGTAGCCATCAAGGGCTTTAATTTTACAGCCCTTGATGGTTATAGATGTTAGTTATTTTTAGCAACGTCTTCGCCACTGCCTAGTAGAGTGGCAACCCACTTACCTTCTGCACTGGCTTCTAGGGCTATTTTTACAATCATAGTTAATGGCACAGATAAAAGCATACCTACAGTACCTAATAACCAGCCCCAAAATATTAATGATAAAAATACTACTAGCGTTGAAAGACCTAGCCCTTTGCCCAAAAATTTAGGCTCTACAATATTACCCATTACCGTATTTATTGTTAAATAGCCTGCAGCAACCAATCCCGCAATTAACGGGCCTTGAGTAATAAGTGCAAGTAATACTGCCGGTACAGCCGCAATAATTGACCCAATATTAGGAATGTAATTGAACATAAACGCCAATACGCCCCAAAGCACAAAGTAGTCTACATCCAAAATCCATAAGTAAAACGCAGCAATAATACCCGTACCTAAACTTACTAGCGTTTTAATTGCCAAATATGAATTAATAGACTCTAAAAAGCGGTCAATTTGCTTCATTTTGCTATCAGGATCTTCAAGTGCCATGTGTATTTTTTTGCTCAGCATTGGCCCTTCAAACAGCATAAAAACAACAGTTAAAATAATTAAAAACATGTTTGCCATTACGCCACCTAAACCAGTGAGCATATTGGTGGCTACATCAACCATTTTACCTGGGTCGAACATATTGATTAACTGATCTTTATTGATCAATATATTGTATTGAGATGCTAAATCTACCAGCCATACAAATTCTTCTTTGAGTTGTGTTTTATACTCAGGAAGTTGCTGCGAAAAATCATTTATTGATTGCCCTACAAGCCCGCCAAGACTCACACCTAAGCCAACTATAATAAGCACTACCAACATAACAGCAATGCCTTTAGGAATTCGGTAGCGCGCAAAAAACTTGATTAGCGGATTACAAATAATGGCAATAAACGCTGCCAAAATAAACGGAATAATAATTACACTTGCTGCTTTTATCCCCGCGAGTACGACCACTAAGGAAGCAAAAACTATTAAGCTTTTATTTACTCCAGTTAAACTTGCCAATTTATTAATCCTTTTATTAATTATATGGCCTTAGTGTAAGGCAAAAGGTAATTAAATGAAATAATGACGAAGTGATCATAAAAGCCTGTTTTACGTATAAATTTGCAAAGCTGTTTGCTAGCGAGTATGTTTTTTAATCACTTGCTACTATTTTATTGTAAGGATTAATAATGCATATATTTGTTACTGGCGCGACGGGATTAATTGGTAAGCACTTATGCCCTTTTTTACTTCATCATAATACTGTTACTGTGCTTAGCCGAAATCCAACTAAAGCTAACGTATTACTGGGACATAAAGTTAAAGCCGTAAGCAATGTTAATACAGTAGATTTTAACACCGTTGATATTGTTATTAATCTAGCTGGCGAACCGATTGTAAATAAACGCTGGAGCGACAAGCAAAAGCAAATAATACGCGGCAGCCGTATTGGTATTACACAACAAATTAGCGAAGCTATTAAAGCTTGTAGCACTCCCCCGCATACTTTTATTTCTGGAAGTGCTGTAGGCTTTTATGGTCGACAAAATAGTAACACTATTGATGAAACCTGTGAAAACCCACACGACGAATTTAGCCACCAGCTTTGTAAAGACTGGGAAAATGCAGCTTTACTTGCGCAATCAGAACAAACCAGAGTGTGCCTATTACGCACGGGTATTGTTTTGGCCAAAAAAGGTGGGGCATTAAGTAAAATGCTACCCGCTTTTAAATTATGCTTGGGTGGCCCTATTGGTGATGGCGAGCAAGGTATGTCGTGGATACACATCGACGATATGATTCAGCTAATACTTTTTATTATTAGACATCCTGAAATATCAGGTCCTGTTAACGCAACTGCACCAAACCCTGTGAGCAACACTCAGTTTAGTAAAAGCTTAGGCGAGGCGTTATCACGACCTGCATTTATCCCTATGCCAACCGTAGTGCTTAAACTATTAATGGGTGAAATGTCAGACTTACTTACAACGGGACAATTTGTAGTTCCTAAAAAAGTACTAGCTCATAATTATCGTTTTCATCATCCAGATATTAAATCAGCTTTAGAGAGCTTGGTTTAGCTGGCGTTAATAATTCTTAAGGTAGAATGCAGAAAATTGAAAAGCAATCCTTTTAACCGAATTGACCTTTTCTTATTAATACATAATAATTACACACTTAATTGAATATATATTTCATCATTTTATAATAAAGAGAATAAATCATGTTTCATTTGCCTACTGTGATCTTCCTCTCTTTTATTCTTAACTTACTCATAAGCTTATTCTTTCTCTCAATTTATAAATATAAAAAACAAACATCTTTTCTACTATTTGGTTTAGCCTGTGCCACATTTTCTCTAGCAGAAATACTGGCATGTTTGCGCTTATACATAGACTTTCCTTTGATAACCCACTACTTGGCTAGTATTTCTATGATTATGAGCCCACTTTTAATTATTATTGGACTATATAAATATAAAAATATACAGAATATTAGTTTAATGCCTCTTTACTGCATATTTGGGTTTTCTGGTTTATTGTTATTGGCAATTTATCCTTTCGAAGCAGCAAAAATGCTAACGAGCTTAGTAATTGCCGGATTATTTATTTACACGGCGTATTTAATCAAAAGCATGAGCTTTGTTGCTAAAGCCCAGAAAAAGGCGTTGATCACCTGCTTTTTAGTGCACAGCGGTGTTATGTTTTTAAATGCTATATTTCTATCAATACCGGTACTTAGTTCGAGTATTCAAGATGTAGCAACCCCTTTGCAAATTGTGCTTATTAGTCATTTACTATTAGCCACTCTAAGTGCTCTTATACTGCCATTTTTGTTATTTTCTAATAGTGAATACACGCTATCGAACCTTGCGAATACCGACTCTCTTACACAATTATTTAATCGAAGAGGCTTCTTTAATAATGCCAAAGAAACCCTTAAACAACCTAACAACAGTGATAAAAACGTATCTGTAATTATTCTAGATATCGATTTTTTCAAGCGTGTAAATGATAAGTACGGCCACGACACCGGCGATCAAGCAATTAAATGGATTGCGCAGCACATAAAAGAGCAATTTATTGATGAAGGTATTTGCGCCAGAATAGGCGGTGAAGAGTTTGCTATATTACTACCAGACTATTCTCTACGAGCAGCTAAAGAATATGCAGAGCACTTACGTGAAAATATTTCTAAGCATCCATTTTATTATCAAAACTCGCATATTAACCTATCTGTAAGCGCCGGTGTGAGTAGTGCACTAAATGGTAAAATGAGTGTAAAAGACTTACTGTCGCTGGCTGATAAGCGCCTTTATCTTGCTAAAGAAACTGGCAGAGATAAAGTAGTCAGCTTTGACGAGAAAAACCTCTTAATGCAGTGCTAATTATTTTATAAGTAATTATCAAAAAGGCCCCTCTTATAAAAACGCGGTAACCCTTGTATTTATAGCTACCAGTTCCTATTAAGTTATATCAATTAGCTCAAGTGTTTATGCAGGTTACCTCTACATAAAAAAAGCCCTTCATTCGAAGGGCTTTGGTATACACACAATAGAGTTAATAAACTACTTACAAGACAGTGTAGCTTCGCCTGCTTTATTTGGCACAAACTGAATATTAGCGACAGAAATTGACGCTTTACCATTGCTGCGTAAACTAAATGGGCTTGTTAGGTTTGCAAAATTAACACCCTTATCAGCAAAACAACCTAGATCGATTGATACTGACTGCCATTTATTCTCAATGGTTTTATCCACTACGTTTGCTAAATCAATGCTTGCACCACATTCACCCGAGCAAGTCATAGCAAGTGCTATATCGCTCGTTAGTGCTTCGTTTAATTTAATATCAAAGCTAATCACACTATCGGCTTCAACGTAGGCAATGGTATCTTCTGCAAAGCTTGTTACTATTTCAGCACCGGCTTTTTCTGTACCGCTGAAGTTAAATTGGCGCGCGTCTTCTTGTACTGTTTTGTCCTCAGTACGGTATTTAATTGCACCAAATTCATGGGTACTACTCGATACATCTAAAAGCTCATCGCCCGATTTTAACAATAAGCGCCATGGTGCTACAGGTGCACCAACAAGTATATCCATACTCGTAAGCCCTGAGTTATCAAGTTTAGAGTCTTCATCAAGGTCGTCAGCTAGCACGTTTTTATCGCCATACGTTAAACCAAAACCATAAGGGAGCAATGGCTCGTAATTTTCATCGCCTTTATTAACCGCAGTTTGTACTGCTGATTTAGGCCAAGAAAACGATAATTTACCTTTAAAGTTATTTTGAATGGTGCCGTCTGCCGCTTTTAATAAAACATCAGCAATACCTGCGCCTTCTGTACCTGGCAACCATGCAGCTACAAACGCGTCAGATGCGTTAAGTTCGCTGTTAACCCACATAGGTCGACCTGATATAAACACAGATACAACAGGAATGCCTTGCTCTTTTAGTGAGTTTAAAAGTGCTAATGACTTTTTATTCCCGCGCTCAAACTCAAGGTTATCTTTATCGCCGTGCCCTTCTGCGTAAGGTTCTTCACCAAATACAACAATGGCAACATCAGGACGTTGCTCAAACGTACCATCAGCGCTTAAAGTAACACTTCCACCTGCTGCAGATACTTGATCTTCAAGCCCTTTATATATCGAAGTAGCACCAGGGAAATCAGCATTTTTATTATTAGTACCTTGCCACGTAATACTCCAACCACCCGACTGTTTACCTATATTATCGGCACCATCACCTGCAACAAGTACGCGTTGATTAGCTGCAATAGGCAATAGGTTATTTTTATTTTTGAGTAACACAAGT
Source organism: Pseudoalteromonas sp. NZS11_1 (assembly GCF_015864275.1). Classification (NCBI taxonomy): domain Bacteria; kingdom Pseudomonadati; phylum Pseudomonadota; class Gammaproteobacteria; order Alteromonadales; family Pseudoalteromonadaceae; genus Pseudoalteromonas; species Pseudoalteromonas sp. NZS11_1. Next base: position 15,683 of record NZ_JADYXK010000027.1, on the reverse strand, counting down.
GATTCGCGCACAGCTTGACGTGCTACTTCGCGGTGCTCTTGGGCACCAATTAGTTCTGTTTTTCCAGAGTAAAGACGCTTAGCCGGGCTTGGTTTATCAAATAAACCAGCGCGAAGTTTTACGCGTAATATTCTGCTCACTGCGTCATCAATACGCGACATACTAATTTCGCCTGACTTAACTTGCGCAATTGTATTGTTATAAAGAGGCTTCCAGGCACCTGTTGGAACCATGAAAATATCAAGGCCAGCATTAACGGCTTGCGCACAACTTTCGTTAGTACAGCCTTCAATTTGACCGTGACCGTTCCAATCGCCTACTACAAATCCATCAAAACCCATTCGTGTTTTTAATACATCAGTAAGTAGATATTTATTGCCGTGATTTTTAACGCCATTCCAGCTATTAAAAGAAGCCATAACCGATTGGCTTCCTGCTGATAAACCGCCTACATAGCCTTGTGCGTGAATATCAAATAATGATTGTTCACTGTCGATATTATTACCCTGATCATCACCGCCAACCGTGCCACCGTCGCCAATAAAGTGCTTAACGGTACTAATTACACGCTTGTCACTTAAAAAATCGTCATCGGCTTTACCTTGTAATCCATTTACAATCGCTGCTGAGTAATCGTGAACAATTTTTGGATCTTCAGAGTAGCCTTCGTACGCTCTGCCCCATCGGTCGTCTCGTACTACTGCTACAGTGGGTGCAAATACCCAATCTATCCCCGTAGCCATTACTTCTACTGCGGTAATAGACGCTATTTTCTCTATTAAATCTGGGTTATTAGCCGCGCCTAAACCAATATTATGTGGAAAAAGCGTCGCGCCAATTACGTTATTATGACCATGTACTGCATCGGTGCCCCACATAGTTGGGATACTACTGCCATCAAGTGAGTCATCGACAGAAGCTTGATAAAAGCTCTCTGCTAAGGCTACCCAGTCCATTGGTGTTGCATGTTTGTCGCCATTAGGGAATGCGCCACCGCCATTAAGGTATGAACCGAAGCCATATTTACGCATATCTTCAACGGTAATATCACGAATTTCTGGCTGAATCATTTGAGCAACCTTTTGCTCAAGTGTCATGGCTTTTAAATAGTTAACTATTTTAGCTTCAATATCGGCATCTTTTTTAACGGCAATATTAAGTTTTGGCCAAATTTGCGCTGTTTTAGATAACGTTTCATTAGTTTCAACCGATGTTACTGCGTCGTTTGAACAAGCCGATAAAGTACCTACTGATGCAATTAATGTTGCTAAGGCTATTTTATTAAGTGTAAAAGGGGTTTTCATTATAGAGTCTCCTGCGCTTGAACTGGTTTACTACCGCTTAAACCATAGAACACGATAAATATGTAACATAAAATAGGTAAAACATACGAAAGTTGAACACCCACACTATCAGCAAGTGCACCTTGTAAAAGTGGCACTATTGCACCACCCACAATCGCCAAACACAAAATACCAGAGCCTTGAGCTGTATGCTTACCAAGTCCATTTAACGCTAAACTAAAAATAGTGGGGAACATAATAGAATTGAATAAACCAACCAAGAGTATTGACCACATTGCTAATTGACCCGACGTGCTCATGGCAATAACGACTAAGATAATAGCCATGGTCGCGTTAAAGCCAAGTACTTTACCAGCGGGTAATTTTTGCATTACAGCAGCACCAATAAAACGCCCAACCATAGCACCACCAAAATAATAAGTGATGTAATGAGCTGCAACATGCTCTTTTAGTCCTGCAATATGTTCTTGCGCTAAAAAGCTTACTAAAAAGCTACCAATTGCCACTTCTGCGCCAACATACATAAATATACCCACAGCACCTAATGTTAGGTGACGGTATTGCCATGCACTTCCTTCAATTGTTTCTGAGTTTTTAGCCGCTTCTTTTTGTTCACTCATAATGTCTGGCAATTTAAGCCATGCAAAAATACCGGCTAGTAAAATAAGCATTGCAGCTAAAAGAAGGTAAGGAAGTTGTACTGATTCTGCATTTTGTGCCGGTGTTAAAAAGGCATCCGACGCTGAGTCCAGAATTAACAGAGCACCAAATGATGGCGCAACCGTAGTGCCTAACGCGTTAAAAGCTTGAGTAAGCGTTAAACGAGAAGACGCTGTTTTTGCTGAACCCAACAAACTTACATAAGGATTTGCAGATACTTGTAATAACGTTATGCCACTGGCAAGTACAAATAAAGCGAATAAAAATACAGGATAACTATGTAAAGACGCTGCTGGGTAAAATAAGACACACCCTACTGCCGCAATTAAAAGCCCAACCACGATTCCTTTTTTATAACCAAGCTTTTTAACAATGTGTCCACTAGGGAGTGACATTAAAAAGTAAGCGCCAAAAAAGCAAAACTGCACAAGCATTGCTTGTACATACGTTAAATCGAAAACCGCTTTTAAATGCGGAATCAAAATATCATTTAAGCAAGTAATAAAACCCCACATAAAAAACAGTGAAGTTAAAGATGTAAGTGCAAAACCATAGTTTTTCTCTTGGTGGTTTTGCGACTGTGTGTGTGATGTCAGTGGTGCTGAACTAGCCATGTGCTCTCCGCAATTTATTATTATAAATTGATCTTCAGTAAGTAATTAATACAACCCCCGCTAAGGCGCAGTATTTAAGAGTTGACCTGAAGATTAATTAACATTAATCTAAAAATGTAAGCGCTTTCACGGCTAATTAAATACGAACATGTTACATATTTCAACAACTTTTATTTTTAATAATGTTTTGTACCCGCTGAAAGTCAGTAAAAATAAGCGCTAAGCGTGCAATTAAGTTCTCAAAAAGGTTTGTAACCAATGACAAAAATATCATTACCATTTAATTCACCTCTATTAACAAAAGACTTTGTTTATGGTGTAGCTACAGCATCATTTCAGATAGAGGGCGGATATGAGCATCGCTTACCGTGTATTTGGGATACCTTTTGTAGTACTGCAGGTAAAATTGCTGACAATTCACATGGTCATATTGCCTGCGATCATTACAATAATTGGCAACAAGACATAGATTTAATAGAGTCTCTAGGTGTTGATGCTTACAGGCTTTCTATTTCATGGCCTCGCGTGATGACTCAAGACGGAAAGTTAAATCCTGTAGGCGTTAAGTTTTATACTGATATTTTAGATGAACTAAAACGAAAAAATATAAAAGCCTTTGTTACTTTGTACCACTGGGATTTACCGCAACACCTTGAAGATGAAGGCGGCTGGCTCAACAGAAAAACAGCTTATGCATTTGAGCAATACGTAGAACTAATTACTAACGCATTTGGAAAACGAGTGTATTCGTACGCTACATTAAACGAACCCTTTTGCAGCGCGTTTTTGGGTTACGAAATTGGCATACATGCCCCAGGCCTAGTCGGCAAGCAGTATGGTAAAAAAGCAGCTCATCACTTATTACTCGCTCATGGTCTGGCCATGAACGTGCTAAATAAAACATCGCCTAATACTCAAAACGGCATTGTGCTTAACTTTACACCCGCATATCCACTTACCGATAATCAACAAGACATAGACAGTGCCAAATACGCTGATGACTACTTAAATCAGTGGTACATGAAACCAATAATGGATGGTAAATACCCGGATATAATTAACCAATTACCAAGCGATCATTTACCAGACATACACCCTGCTGATATGGAATTAATTTCTCAGCCAATTGATTACTTAGGCATTAACTTTTATACCCGCCAAGTTTATAAGGCGCATCCTACTGACATTTATGAACCCATTGCACCTACAGGTCCGTTGACTGATATGGGATGGGAAGTTTACCCGCAATCGTTCACCGACCTGCTCGTATCGCTTAATAAAACATACACCCTACCGCCTATTTATATAACAGAAAATGGCGCAGCCATGCCCGATACATATAATAATGGTGAAGTTAACGACTTAGATCGTTTAAATTACTATAATGATCACTTAAATGCGGTTCATAATGCGATTGAACAAGGTGTTGTTATAGATGGCTACTTTGCTTGGAGCTTAATGGATAACTTTGAGTGGGCAGAAGGTTATTTAAAACGTTTTGGTATTGTGTATGTAGATTATAAGACGCAGCAACGCACCATTAAAAATAGTGGCTTAGCTTATAAAGAACTCATCTCTAAAAGATAAGAGTATACCCACAACTAAAAACAAGTATAAAGCGGGATAAACAATCATGGTCAGTGTAAAAGAAAAAATAGCGTATGGCTTAGGCGACACCGCCAGTAATATTATTTTTCAAACAGTTATGATGTTTTTAATGCTGTACTACACAGACGTAGTGGGTTTATCGCCTGCTGTTGTAGGTACTATGTTTTTAGCAGTGCGTATTTTTGATGCCGTAACCGACCCATTAATGGGCAACCTTGCTGACAAAACACATACGCGCTGGGGGCACTTTCGCCCCTACTTACTTTGGCTTGCCCTCCCTTTTGCCATTATTAGTATTTTAGCGTTCACTACGCCCGATTTAGAAGGCACCGATAAAATAATTTATGCCTTTACTACTTACACTCTGCTTATGGTTGTCTACACCGCTATCAATATTCCTTATTGTGCATTAGGCGGCGTACTTACGGCTGATGTAAAAGAGCGCGTGACTATTCAGTCTTACCGGTTTGTATTTGGTATGTTAGGCGGCGTAATAGTAGCGGGTTGTACTATGCCAATGGTTGAGTATTTTGGCCAAGGCGATGCTGCCAAGGGCTATCAATACACAATGACTGCAATGAGCATTTTAGGCTTTGTACTGTTTTTACTTTGTTTTTTAGGCACAAAAGAGCGTATACAACAGCCTAAAGAGCAAAACATTCCTTTTGCCCAAAGTGTTAAAGCATTAATTAAAAACGATCAATGGCGAACACTTTGCTTAGCTGCATTCTTTTTACTTACCGGGCAAGTATTAAGGCTTACGCTTGCTGTTTACTACGTAAAATACTATTTAGGTCGAGACGATTTAATCACTTTATTTATGACGCTAGGTGTTGCAGCCAGCATGGTAGGTTGTGCTTTAGCTCAACCACTTGCAAAGCGCTTTTGTAAAATAAAGGCCTATATAAGCTTACAAGTTATTGCCGCCGCTATTTGTGGTTTTAGTTACTTTATTAGTAAAGATCAATTAGTACTCGCATTTACTGCCTTTATTTTATGGAAATTCTTTTTAGATATGGCAACCCCGTTGTTGTGGGCAAAAATGGCCGACACCATAGATTACGGGCATGAAAAAACAGGGGTACGCATTACGGGTTTGGTTTATTCAGGCGTTATATTTTTTATTAAAATGGGCGTGGCTGTAGGCGGCGCAATTGCAGGCTGGTTGTTATCTTTTTACAGTTATCAGGCCGATGCAGTACAAACTCTTGATACCCAGCACGGTATTTTACTGTCATTCACTGTACTACCTGCTTTTGGCTCATTATTTGTTGCCTACATAATGAAAAAATATACACTGACTAATCAGGTTGTTGAAAATATTCAATCTAAACTAACAGCTAGTTAAGATATATACTCTAAGGTATTATTTAGCCGAAGTAGTTAAGGATAAGCGAGTGAACAAATAACATGGCAACAATTTATCAAGTCTCAGAGCTTGCGGGCGTATCGTTAGCCACCGTTTCTCGCGTGATGAACAAAAATACCCGTGTAAGCGATAAAACTAAACAAAAAGTGCTTGATGCTATGGCGCAGCTTGGCTACAAGCCTAATTCAATAGCGCAATCTTTAGCCTCTAACTGTACTAACAGTGTAGGTATTTTAGTGTCTGAGTTACATGGTCCTTTCTTTGCCCAAATGATGGCAGGCATTGAGTCGGAGCTTCGTGCTGCGGGTAAACACGTTATTATTACTACCGGACACAGTGAAGAAGACAAAGAACAAGAAGGCATTGAGTTTTTAATTAGCAGACGCTGCGATGCTATTATTTTACACGTAGAAGCCGTCTCAGACGACTACCTAATAAAACTAAGCCAAGGCTCTACACCCGTTTACTTAATGAGCCGTTACGTAGAGCAACTAAAAGACAACTGTATCAGTCTAGATAATCAATTAGGTGGTTACCTAGCCACTAAATCGATATTAAATCAAGGCCATACACAAATAGCGTATATTGCAGGCCCGCAGTTTAAAGCCGATGCTTTTAACCGCTTAGAAGGTCATAAACAAGCGCTTACAGAGGCTGGTGTTAAATTTGATTCTACGCTTTTTTATATTGGCGACTTTAACGAAACTGGCGGTAGTAAAGGCTTAAAACATTTTATTGATGAAAAACTTAGCTTTACTGCACTGGTATGCGCCAATGACGAAATGGCCTCCGGTGCCATGAAGTATGCACGAGAGCACGGTTATAACTTACCAATTGATTTATCAATTGTTGGATTTGATAACGTTATTTTTGCAAACTACCTATACCCTACACTCACGACCATAGATAATCCGGTCGGGAAAATGGGCGAAATGGCAGCTAAATTAGTGCTTAAAGACGTATATCAAAATAAAAACCTCGTTATAAACCGCTTTTTTGAACCTACTTTAATGCAGCGCGATTCATCAGCGCCACTTATTAAATAAAAACCAAAGACTAAAAACGAGTACTGATTTTGGTACAAAAAAAGCGGCTAAATGCCGCTTTTTGTATGTGAGCTACTTAACAATCCAAGGCGTTACTTTAATAACGTTCGATATATCGCCAAGCACTGCGCTATCATCTTCCCAGCTATCTTCAACTGCAAAATAACACACTGACTTTTCACACGTTATATTTTCATCATCAAATTGCATTGGGCTTTTAAATGTAACTGCTACGCCCTTTTGCTCTGGTAATAAAAACCACATTAATTTACTTACAAAAAAGCCCGACAAATCAGTTAATAGCTCATCAAGTTCTTCGTTAATGGTATATAACGACTGCTTTGAAAATGCTAAACCTTCAAGTTCGTTTGCTTCTATTTGTAGCTTTAATTGGCAATCGTGTACAGGATTGAGCGGCTCTACTACAATGACCGCTTTATCGGTATCAAGCTGCTTATCGAACGGCAATAGTAATTGTGCTTTATCGGTAAAGTTAAGTGGATACTCGTTTCTTTCGGTTAAAATAGTACCGCTCTTAATCGCACATGTTTCATTAGTACCAATATCACTAATGTAAAAGTTAACTCGCGCATATTGAAAATCGCCTTTGTTAACAATTTTTAAGCGGTCGTAAAAACCGTCATACGACATCACAAATTCTCTCGCATTTACATTAAACGCACTAATGCTCAGCAGTACTAACACAATAGCGTTGGTACAATTAAAAATGTATTTATTCATCAAAGTAGGCTCTATTTTGGCTAATCATCGTGTTTAACTCTTCTATATACGCTTCACCGCGCTCAGAGTAAGACATTAAACCATGTGTAAGTTCAGTCGCTAAAATTGGTTTTTGCTCAAGACGTAAGTTTTCACGTATTGCGCGCAAATCTTTATAAGCAGGATGCGTATTTATGTTTTTAAAGTAAGAGTTTATAGCAGCTCTTACCGATTTAAACGCAGCAACTTCGTGCGCAGCCCCGGTATTACGGCGTTTTGGCACCATGCCACAACCTTTTGTGTAGCACCACTGACCAAAAAAGTTAAGGCCAATACGTGCAAAACGCGAAGTGCCCCATGCAGATTCGTTTGCAGCTTGCATAAGCGCTAATTCTTTAGGAATTATATCAACACGGCGCAATGCTTGCGTAAGTATTAGCGTATCAACTGTGGTTGGTAAGTCATACGACTTTAAAATTTTAGCAATATCTTTGTTTTGCTTTTTTTCTAAAGGTAATTCGTTTTGTAACATCATGCGTGCTATTTCGAGCTTAGCGCGTTGCTGTAATATTTTTTTATTTTCGGCTTCAACGTGCGGACGAATAAAGCTAAAAAATGCATGTTTTTTTTCTTTAACATCACTAAATTCTGAAAACTTTGGCAGTTTTACATTATGTAATGGTTTTTCTTTTTTCTTCACTTTTTTTGGTTGTTCTGACGTTTGTTCATCTAGTTCAACATCGTCACTTTGTATAAACGGGTATTCAAGCGCCCAAACAAAAAATACAGTTAGTAAAAGCTTAAAAATCGTTTTTAACATCTATTCTCTCTATTAAACTTAGTTATGCATGGTTTATACACAAGCATACGAAGGCGCATTATACCTAAGCCACTTTATAAACGCGAATAACTGGGGTTTGGTGACCTTTTACGGTTGAATTTTCAGCAGTGTATTTGGGTTTTAGATAAAACAGAGCCTATGTAGTGCATTTGTTCATTCGCAATTTATAAGTCCATCGGTATACTGAGCAAAGTTTAATAATATTAACTATGTGTGAGTAAGCAGTATGAATAAACAATGGCAAAGCCGAATAATAGAGCAATATAAACATCGTCCTAACGATAATCGCTCGCCGTGGCAGGTCGACCGTTCGCGTATTATTCATGCAGCTGCATTTAGGCGTTTGCAAGCTAAAACCCAAATTATGGGCATTGGCCTAAACGACTTTTACCGCACTCGCCTTACCCACTCTTTAGAAGTATCGCAAATTGGTACTGGCATATTGCGCCATTTAAAAGCGCAACATAGCGACTTTACGCACTTTCCATCAACCGGACTGCTCGAAACACTGTGTTTAGCGCACGATATTGGCCATCCGCCTTTTGGCCATGGTGGCGAAATAGCGCTAAATTACATGATGCGCGATCACGGTGGTTTTGAAGGTAACGCACAAACACTGCGCATAGTTGCAAAACTTGAGCCCTACAGTAACGGGCACGGTATGAACCTAACTCGTCGTACTTTATTAGGTTTTATAAAATACCCCGCGTTTATTAATACGCTTTGGCATACCATTCCCGACGATACAACCGGTCGTGCATTTATAAAAGCAGATGATTGGCGACCTGCCAAAGGGTTGTACAGCGACGATGCAGCCATATTCAATTGGATAGTAGAACCACTGAGTCAAAACGATAAAACGTTGCTGGGTAACCATGCCGCTATTGATAAGTACCGCGCTAAAACAACGTATAAATCGCTCGATAGCGCAATAATGGAACATGCCGACGATATAGCATACGCCGTACACGACTTAGAAGATGCCATTGCAACCCATGTACTTACGTTAGACGATTGGCAAACTCATGCCCTACCTCATTTAAAAGCACTAAACTTTGACTGGTTAAACACCATGCTTGAATCGCTGACCCAGCGCTTGTTTTCAAAAAATGATTATGAGCGAAAAGATGCCATAGGTGAGCTGGTTAATACCTTTATTATTCATATACATTTAGATATTCAAAACGATGACTTTGAATGCCCTATTTTAAAGTACACCGCTAAATTAGATGCCCAATACGACAATGTATTGCAAATATTTAAGCATTTTGTGTTTCAACGTTTAATACGTGACCCCGAAATGCAGCAAATAGAGTTCAAAGGTCAAAACTTACTAATAGAGTTATTTACCGCGTTTGCTAGCGATCCGCTGCGTTTATTGCCCGAAACAACACAAGCACAATACATAGAAGCGCAAAAGCAAAACCAAGGTATGCGTATAATTTGCGATTACTTAAGCGGAATGACCGACGAGTACGCTTATAAAACGTATCAACGATTGTTTTCACCTATGCAATAGCTAACTACTAACTACTAACTGCTAACTGCTAACATTGAAAAGGCCGAGTAAATTAAATTTACTCGGCCTTTTTGCTCAGCTATTAAAGTTAGCTATTTTGTTAAAGCGCTTTTATAACGACTCTACGCCCATGTTATATAGCGTAAAACCAAATATATCAGCATACTGCTCAATTGTTTTACTCGTTGGTGTACCTGCACCATGCCCTGCGTTTGTTTCTATGCGAATAAGCGTTGGGTTATTACCTGTTTGCTTTGCTTGAAGCTCAGCTGCAAACTTAAACGAATGTGAAGGGACAACGCGGTCATCATGATCGCCGGTTGTAATCATAGTCGCTGGATACTCAACACCTGCTTTTACATTATGAAGTGGTGAATAACCTTTAATGTATTCAAACATTTCTTTGCTTTGCTCACTGGTACCGTAGTCGTATGCCCAACCAGCACCTGCGGTAAAGGTATGGTAGCGCAGCATATCAAGTACGCCTACAGCAGGTAGAGCCACCTGAAATAAGTCTGGGCGCTGCGTCATCACTGCACCAACTAATAAACCACCATTAGATCCACCGCGAAGTGCTAAGCGCTTTTTAGACGTGTACTTTTTATCTTTTAAATACTCAGCAGCCGCAATAAAGTCGTCAAACACATTTTGCTTTTGCAATTTAGTGCCGGCATTGTGCCAGTCTTTACCGTACTCACCGCCACCACGAATATTAGCAACGGCGTACACACCACCTTGCTCAAGCCATACAGCATTAACGGGGCTAAAGCTTGGCGTTAAACTAATATTAAAACCACCGTAACCATATAAAATAGTAGGGTTTGAACCATCAAGCTTAATGCCTGTTTTATAGGTAATTACCATCGGTATTTTAGTGCCGTCTTTTGATGTGTAAAACACTTGCTCAGACGTGTAATCATCACTATTAAAATCAATAGCCGACTTACGATAAACACCCGATTCACCCGTAGTTACATCAAACGTATAAGTAGTGCCTGGTGTTTTGTAGTTAGTGAACGAATAATAAAGCGTTGTTTGATCTTTTTTACCGCCAAAACCACGTGCAGTACCCACGCCTGGTAATGTAATTTCGCGAATTAACTCACCTTTTTTGTTGTACTGTTTTACCTGTGAAATAGCATCAACCATGTAGTTGGCAAAAAAGGTATCGCCACCTTTTGTAAGATTTAGTACGTTTTTGGTTTCTGGAATTAAATCAACCCAATTTTCTGGGCTTGGATTACTTGCATCAACCGTCACTACTTTTTTGTTTGGTGCATTGAGGTTAGTAACTAAAAACAGCTTGCTGCCTTCGTTATCAATAACTGATGTATCTGAATCAGTATTTCCAACAACCGTTACAAACTCACTGTTTTCTTTTGTTAGATCTTTTATAAACAGCTTATTGCCTGACGTAGACGTACTAGCTGAAATAAGTAGGTAACGGCCGTCATGAGTTACATCAGCGCCTACATAGCGATGTTTTTGCTCATCAGTTTCACCAAATACAACACTATCAGCAGACTGTGCAGTACCTAGCTTATGGTAATACGCTTTATGCTGATCTGTTTTAGCCGAAAGTTCACTCCCTTTAGGTTTTTCGTAACTTGAATAATAAAAACCTTCGTTGCCTAACCAATCAATGCCACTAAATTTAACGTCAACAAGCGCTTCTTCAACTTGCTCTTTGGTACGTGCATCAATAACTATAATTTTGCGCCAATCGCTGCCACCTTCAGATATTTGATACGCGAGTAATGAGCCATCTTTTGAAAACGATAAACCCGACATAGACGTCGTACCATCTTCACTAAACTTGTTTGGATCTAAAAATACTTCAACGTCGCCGCCATCTTTACTGCGGTACAAAACATATTGATTTTGCAGGCCATCGTTTTTATAAAAATAGGTGTAATCGCCTTCAGTAAAAGGAGCGCCTATTTTTTCGTAATTCATTAGTTTTTCAAGGCGCTGCTTTAACTTATCGCGATAAGGGATTTGTTCTAAATAAGAAAACGTTAAATTGTTTTGCGTTTTAACCCAATCGGCAGTTTCGCTGCTCATGTCATCTTCAAGCCAACGATATGGGTCGCTAACGGCTTCTTCAAAGTAGGTATCTACGATATCGCCTTTTTTTGTTTCTGGGTATATAACTGCGTTAACTTGCTTCATTGGTGCTTTTACTTCTTCTTGAGTTACCGTATTAGTTGGCTCTGAACAGCCGCTAAGCGCTACAATTACAGCACATGCTAGAGTGTGTTTAAACATCCTGAGTTCCATTCTTATTTATTAATAGTGCGCCTAAGTTATTAACTTTTAGCCCTTTTGTCTATTTAGATGCGTTAAGCGCCATTTATCGCTGTAAACAAATGTAAACTTACGCTTTAATAGCACGACCCTCATTAAAATAAAAAACAATAAAAGAGCACACTATGCAAAGTACAAACCCACGTTTAAAAGCTTTAAAGCCTTCTACCCTTATTATTTAAAAGAGCATCGCAATGTGATTTGCCGCCGCTTACATTTTATAGGAAGCACCCTCGTTCTTGCTGTAATCGCAATAGCATTATTAAAACAACACTACAGTTTATTATGGCTATTACCTGTTATTGGATATGGGTTTGCGTGGGTCGGACATTTCTTTTTTGAAAAAAACCGCCCTGCTACTTTTAAACACCCTTTTTACAGTTTATGGGGAGATTGGGTAATGTTTAAAGATATGCTTGTTGGAAAAATTAAATTTTAACACTATTTTTAGCACTCTTTTTTTATACCAATTACTTATAAAAACAAAATTGCTTCATGCTTTAAAGTATAGGTTCTAATAAGTAGTACATAATTTATAGTACACCCATTAAATGTTAATTTAGTTAACATTTAATGGGTTTATTTGTATTTTAAATTTTAAAAAATATTTATAGCTCAACAGCTATTTATTGCCAGCCCAATAAAAATGGTTCCCTACCCATAATTAATTTAAACCACCCATCTCATCTTACCAGTTAATTAAACGTTAAATTTAACTTTTAAATATAATTCATTATCCATCAATTACTTAGCAATTACCTCCGCTATATAACTAAAACAATGATCATTATAAAAAACAACCAAATGTAATTATAAAAACCCTTAAATTAATTGAATGTTATTCAATTGACTGACTTTGTTAATTAAGTATATGTTCAAGGTAACAAAGAGGTTTAATCTTTTTGTACAAAACTAAAATAATTCAATGGGTATGGGGAAATACAGCATGAATAGAAAACCGTTATTTAAATTACAGCAATCGGTACCACAAATATTACTCGCAATGAGCGCGTCTGCTGCACTACTTGGTTCGCTCTGCGTAAATGCTGCAGAGCAAGACATTAAAGCAGAAGAAAACATCGAACAAATAAGCGTAATTGGCTCTCGCCGATTAGGCCGTACAGTAGAAGACAGCGCAGTACCCATCGATATAATTGGTGCAGATGCACTTAAAAATTCAGGCTTTACTGAAACGAATGCCCTGCTTAGCAGTTTATTACCCAGCTTTAACTTCCCACAAGCATCACTTACTGATGGCAGCGACCATGTACGTCCCGCTCAGCTTCGTGGCTTAGCACCCGATCACACCTTAGTGCTTGTTAATGGTAAGCGCCGCCACAGCAACGCATTACTTAACTTAAATGGCTCAACGGGTCGTGGTTCATCATCGGTTGACTTAAATGCGATACCTGCAAATGCTATTGCCCGTATTGAAGTATTACGCGATGGTGCAGCAGCGCAATATGGCTCTGACGCTATAGCGGGTGTTATTAATATTGTACTTAAAAGTGCCAGCAGCGGTGGTTCTGTTGCGGCTATATATGGTGCTAACGTAACCGAAATGGACGGTGTACCACAGCTAAAATCTGTATCTGAAGGCAGTGATGGTAATTTAGCATTTACCGAAGGAGGCGATCGCTCTTTAACCGATGGTCAAACATTAACGCTGCAAGGTAATATGGGTTTTGAGCTTGGCGATAATGGCTTTTTAAACATTTCAACAGAATACCGCGACCGCCATTCAACTAACCGCTCAGACTACGATAACCGTGAAAACTACGCACGCATAGATGACGGATCAGTAGATGGTGCGCTAGACCCACGTGAACTTACCGTAAATCGTTACAACCATAACTTTGGTAATGGCGATGTTGAAGATTTTTCAATGTTTTATAACGCAGGTTACCAGTTAACAAACGAAGTTGATTTATATTCGTTTGGCTCTTACAGCAAACGTGAAGGCGAAGGCGGCGGGTTTTATCGCCGTGCAAGCGATAGCCGTAATATAGAAGAAGTATACCCTGACGGCTTTTTACCTGTTATTACCTCAGACATAGATGACTTTTCACTGGCACTTGGCGCTAAAGGTTTTGTAAGTGAATGGAATTACGATGTATCGGCCGTATATGGTCAAGATGCATTTGAGTTTGGTGTTATAAATAGCTTAAATACCTCATACGGCCCTTCTAGCCAAACAAGCTTTGATGCAGGAACACTTACCTACGATCAACTTACTTTAAACGTTGATTTTAGCCGCGAGGTAGACGTCAGCTTTTTAGAAAGCTCTGTAAACGTAGCCGTAGGTGCTGAGTATCGCCACGAAGGATACCAAATAGATGCAGGCGAAGAAGCATCATATGCACAAGGCACATTTGGCCCAGGAGGCGCAGTAACCGACCCAGTTGATGGCCCATTTGGCGCAGCGGGGGCACAAGTATTCCCGGGGTTTACACCCGAATCAGAGGGCGATAACAGCCGCCACAACGTGAGCTTATATATAGACCTTGAAACCTACCTAACCGACGATTGGAATTTAGCGGTTGCCGCCCGTTATGAAGATTACTCGGACTTTGGCGATACACTTAACGGTAAAATTGCAACTCGTTATTCATTAACTGAAGACCTAGCACTACGCGCCTCAGTATCAACTGGTTTTAGAGCACCTTCTTTGCAGCAGCAATACTTTACCTCAGTGGCCACTGTATTTGTTGATGGCGAACCAACCGAAACAGGTACGTTCGCACCAAGCAGCGATGTAGCAAAAGCACTGGGCTCACCTGGCCTTGATGCAGAAGAAGCAACAAACTACGGCGTTGGTTTTACATGGTCTACCGACTTTAATTTCAGCTTATCGGTTGATTACTACCAAATATTAATTGATGACCGCATTGTGTTATCAAACAACTTATCGGGCGATGCTATTGCCGATTTACTTCAAGGCACAGGCGCTAACCAAGGTCGTTTCTTCTTAAATGCAATTGACAGTAAAACCCGTGGTGTGGATGTGGTTGCCTCTTATAATGTAGCAACTGATGGTTACGGCGATTTAGCCTTTAACCTAGGTTACAACTACGGTAAAAATGAAGTAACAAATATTATCGACCCACCAGCAGAGCTTCAAGGTGCAGGGTTTGATCAAGACAACTTGTTCTCAGGCACTGAGCTGCGTCGTTTTGAAGTAAGCACACCGCGTAATAAGTACAACTTAAGCGCAACATGGACTAACGATGATATTCGTACAACGCTTAGAACAACACGTTACGGCGAAACTCAAGACCCTTCAGATAATCCAGAACGTAACGAAGTGCTTAAGCCTAAATGGATAACCGACTTAGATGTCGCCTACTCGCTTAGTGAAAACGTATCGCTGAGCTTAGGTGCTAATAACATTTTTGATGTTTACCCAGATGCAACCCGTGAAAATGTTGACGATGTAACCACCTTCTCACGTTTATTTGCTTACTCTAGCTTCTCGCCGTATGGATTTAACGGACGCTACGTGTACGGTAAAATAGAAATGAAGTTCTAATAAGCACAGCTTAAAGTAACCAAACACACAAAAGCCACCGATTAGGTTAACACCATTCAGTTAAGCATGCTTTGACTTAATGGTGTACCGAGTTTTTGAAATTCGAACGGTCCTACTTTTGGGCCGTTTTCTTTTTTCTGGAAGAATATAACGTTTCACTCGTTCT
>NZ_JADYXK010000026.1:0-63111 GCF_015864275.1 Pseudoalteromonas sp. NZS11_1 | reverse complement strand
CTATGTCTAAACCAATTGTTGTAATCTTCATTTTGGTCTTCTCCCTTTGATTATTGTAACCACTTTAATCATGGCACATAGATGCCGTATAGGGAGGAGACCATTACATCAGGTTAAATAATATCGTTTAATAAAATGGCTCTGTAGCTAACTAGCAACAGAGCTTTTTTTATAACTCGACTTTTTAAAGGTCGCTTTTCCACCTCGTTTAGCAAAGCGTTTTTTAGGTGAGCTTTTTGGTAACCTTGCAAATGCATTGCTATCGCAGTTTGCTGCTAATTGTACAAACCCATTTAGGTCAGCAAGTAAAGGCTGTAAAAATTGCTGATAACTCATTACTTGCTGCGCGATATCACCTAAGCTCGATTCCCACTTTGCGGTTAAATCAGGACTCGCTAAACCTTGTGGTAATACGCTAATAAGGGCAAGTCCCGTTTCGGTCGCTCTAATTGACTTACCTTCACGTTTTAAAAAACGCCGCTTAAATAGCAACTCGATTATTCCCGCACGTGTTGCCTCCGTACCTAAACCATCAGTGTCTTTTAATACTTTTTTAATTTGTGGATCTTTAACATAACGACTAATGCCGGTCATCGCAGCCAATAATGTAGCATCGGTAAAATAAGCAGGGGGTGATGTATGCTTTTCGACTACTTCGCCTTGCTCACAAAAAAGAGACATACCTTTTGTTAAAGGAGGTAACGTAGCTTCATCTTTTAATTCAGACTTACCCATTAATACCTTAAAGCCTAAGCTTACATCTTGTTTTGCATTTGCTTTAAATAATCCGCCAGCGATTGTTATCTCTGCTTTAGTTTCGTTATGTATATAGTCGGGATAAAACTGAATTAGGTAATGGCGGCTTATTAATTGATATACCTTCGCTTCGTCACCGCTCAAACTCGCTGACTTTAACTGCTTAGCCGTAGGCACAATGGCATGATGGGCAGCCACTTTTGAATCGTTAAAACATTTACTACGCTTTTTTACATCAGCCCCATTTACTAATTCACTGCTTTGCCCACCATTAGCACTTATAGCTTTAAAAATAGCAGATGCATCTTGATGGTGATCTTTAGGTAAATAACGATTATCAGAGCGTGGGTAAGTAATTAGTTTATGACGTTCGTAAAGTATTTGGCAAATATCCAACACCTTTTGAGCTGGCATACCAAATGCTTTAGCCGAATCTATTTGCAGTGCAGATAAATTATAAGGTAATGGAGCACTTTGTTTTTTTTGTTTTTGGTCAAGTGAAGTAAGCTCAGCACTTTGCTTTGTAATGCGTGAAGCAACATTTTGTGCGAGTGCTTTGTTAAGTATTCGCCCTTCTTCATCTTGATGTGGCTCACATGCTTTACTAGGAACCCACTTAGCTATGAATGGCTGGTTATCTGGAGTAAGTAAATGCGCCAGTACATCGTAAAAAGGCTTAGATACAAAGTGTGCTATTTCGTTATCTCTATTAACAACAAGACCTAAAATAGGGGTTTGTACTCGCCCTACCGAAAGCACATTACCAAACCCTGCTTTTTGCCCAGCTAGTGTGTATGCACGTGTTAAATTCATACCAAATAGCCAATCAGCACGAGAGCGCGCTAAAGCAGATACACTTAGCGGAATAAAATCTCGATTAGAACGCATAGTACCCAGTGATTTTTTTACCGCCGATAAGTTTAAATCACTAATGAGTAAACGTTGCGTACTCTGCTTTTTAGCCTGACTTATTTTAGCTTCTTCAATTACTTGATCGACTAGTAGCTGGCCTTCACGGTCTGGATCGCCAGCGTGAATAAGTTGCGAGGCTTGTTTAATTAATTTTTTTAAAACAGTGAGCTGTTTACGTGTTTTGGTTTTGGCTTTTAACTTCCACTGTTCGGGTATTATAGGTAAGTGTTCAAACTGCCACTTTTTAAAGCGCTCATCGTAATCATCGGGTTCTGCTTGTTCTAGCAAATGTCCAATACACCACGATACACAATCGCCATTAGCGACTTCTATATAACCATCATATTTTTTATGTGGTTTTGGTAACGCATCAGCAATAGCGCGTCCAAGTGAAGGTTTTTCTGCAATGTAGAGTTTCATAGCCTGCTCATCACTGTTTATATAAACAGTAGTCTAGCACAGCTATTTTAAAGGAGGGAACTTTTTGTAACTATTGGCTAGCTGGGCTTTTTTTGTCTTTTGTTAAAATATAAATAAGCGGAAGATAACAAACAACAACGGTGCCTATATTAATAAATGGCAATAAGGTTTTATAAATGTATGTACTATAAGAAAGATCCCATAAATGGCGGTCGACTAATCTAAATAGCTGTAAAATTGGTGCCATAATAACAACCAATTGACCTAATACGCATTGCCATAAATAAACCTTATCTTTTAAACCCAGATATGCGATGAGTGCCATCCAAGCAATATCATTAAAGGCCCAAACAAGGTATCGATAAACATAAATCCCATTATCAAACTCTTTCAAGTAAGGATGAATAATGGTTCCATATAAAAAAAAAGCGGCTGTAATTAAAGCGAAACGCAGGGCCAAATAATCTTTTCTAAAATAAAAGATGAAAATAGCAGGGCTTAAAATAAACACCCAACTAGTATCTAATATCAATATAGTCTTTAAAAACCATTCAGGCATTAGAGTTAATCAAGTTTTTTTTCATCATCGTCATTACCACCGCCATTTCCTGGCATATGACTAAACTTATCGACCTTTTTCATAAACTATTCCGTTACATTTGTTAAAGAAAGCATACTTTATGATAAATAAGTGTGTTTGCCAATAAAAGTTATCTTACATCTATAGGAGCTGACTCTTTTGCTTTACCTTGTAATATAGATATTTCTACTCGGCGATTCCTGCGGCGATCTTCATCGGTGTCATTCGGTACAAGTGGTCGTGTTTCAGCTCGACCAACCACCATCATTCGCGTTTTATCAAATCCTTGGACTTTTTGCAGTTCACTTGCAACGGCTACAGCACGCTTTGATGATAGGTCCCAATTATTAATATATAACTCATTTGATACCTGAAAATCATCTGTATGGCCAGATACTGTTATTTCACCGGGTACATCTTTTAACAGCACACCGATATCTTGAATTATAGGTTTAAACTTAGGTTGTAAAAATGCACTACCAGAAGGAAATGAACCATTCTCTCTAATGCGAATAATTATTTGCTGCCCTAATGACTCAAGCTCAATTGCGCCATCGATTATTTGCTTTTCAAGCTGCTGCGCTATCTTTTTAACAAGCTCGTTAGTTTGCTCCTGATCGGCTGCTGAAGTTGCTTGCTCAGAAGATTCTTCTTGTGAGGTACTACGAGATTCGCCACCGCGTTTATCCCCGCGCTGTTCTTGCCTGCCGCCTGCTGAGCTTTCATCGCCAGCCTGAAACTCTAACATTTGTTGAGTCATTTCGACTGTTTGCTGCTGAATGGTTTCTATTGGAGTTGGCTCTGGTTTGCCTGGGGTAAACTCCATGGCAATAACAGAGGTCCCTTTAGGGATGTCTTTTACTTCAATTTTATTCTGCACACCAAAAGCAAACTTCATAGAGCCCGCAATTTGTTTAAACTTAAGTACATCCATTTCTGAAAACGCGAGCAAGAGTACAAAAAAGCACATTAACAGTGACATTAAATCGGCAAACGTTCCCATCCATGCAGGTAGACCTGGTGGTGGACATTTGCACTCTTGATCAGACATAGTTACTCCTCGGTATCTACTTTGCGTTTAGATTCAGCTAAGTAATTTTTCAAAATACCTTCGATTACTTTTGGATTTTGACCATCTTGTATACCTAAAATAGCATCCAAAATTAAACGCTGATTCATCGCTTCCTCGTCTTTACGCAGTTCAAGTTTTACCTGAATAGGAATTGCCACAACATTGGCTAAAAACGCGCCATATAAAGTTGTTAATAGTGCTACTGCCATTGCAGGACCAATTGCCTTTGGGTCATCCATGTTAGACAACATTGCAACCAAACCAATTAGAGTACCAATCATACCCATTGCAGGCCCTATATCAGCTAACGACTTAAATAAACCCGCGCCCAATTCATGGCGAGTCGTAGTTAGAGAAATATCTTTTTGAAGTGTAGCGCGAACTACATCTGCATCATGGCCATCAACGAGCATATCGACGCCTTTGCGCATAAAGGGGTTTGGAATTTCAGCTTCTTCGAGTGCTAAAAAACCGCCTTTACGAGCTGAATCCGCAAGTTCTACTGCTTTTTCGATAAGTATTTCTGGCGTTTCGATTTTAAACATAAACGCTTTGGCAACAACTTTACCTATTCCCAAAAATTGCGACATAGTGAAGTTTGATAAAACAATAAAGAGTGAACCACCAAATACAATAACCACAGACGGGGTATTGTAAAACATAGCCATTTCACCGCTACTACTCATAAACATAGACATGACAATTAAGCCAATTGCGCCTAGGATCCCGATTATGGTTGCTAAATCCACATTTCCTCCAGAAGTTTCATGCTTAATGGCCTTATCATAAACTTTTATTATTAACTGCTTATCGGCAACATATTGAATTGCTTAAGCCATTTTTATAAATAAACATAAAAAGCAGCCTTTAGCACTATCTTAGATCAAGTTATAAAGGCTACCTAATTATCAATTGATTTATTAAACCAAAAGACCGCTATTAAGGCTTTATTAATGCACTTGAAATATAATTTAACGTTATAAAGGTAAAAAACCAATATCATCCTTTGACCTAGTTTAGCATTCGCCCTAAAATTGACCCCTAAATTTATTATGTAAGCTGAAATAAAGATGGCGACTAAAAAACCTGAAAACTTAAGTTTCGAACAAGCACTAGAAGAATTATCTACAATCGTTAGTGACATGGAACAAGGTGACTTATCGCTTGAGCAATCGTTAAAGCAATTTGAACGTGGAATTGCATTAGCAAGTGCTTCATCAGGGAAATTACAGCAAGCAGAACAAAAAGTATCAATTTTGATGGGGAATGGCGAAAAGTCAGTACTTACAAACTTTGATAATGATATGGAATAGCTGTGAGCATAAAAAATCATATTGAACGTGCTCAAAAAGATGTAGTAGCGACCTTACAACAGCATTTTAACCAGCCTCTCGATACAGAAGAAACGGTAAAGAACGCCACCCAGTATGGATTATTTAATGGCGGTAAAAGATTACGTCCATTTTTAGTTTATGCCACAGGTAAAATGCTCGGCGCAAACCATCAAGACTTAAACGTACTTGCTGCTGCAATTGAGTGTATTCATAGCTATTCGTTAGTCCATGATGACTTACCAGCAATGGACGATGACGACTTACGCCGCGGACGCCCTACTTGTCATATAGAGTTTGGCGAGGCAAATGCAATTTTAGCCGGTGATGCTCTTCAAACTCTTGCTTTTGAGCTTATTGCGAATCACAAATTTGAATGCTCATCACAAACACAAGTAAAAATGATTGCTACACTTGCCCACGCATCAGGCCTTCAGGGTATGGTTGGCGGACAAGGCCTTGATATAGCAGCAACTGATAAAGTGATTACCGTACAAGAGCTTGAGCGAATACATAAGCTAAAAACCGGAGCTCTAATTAATTGCGCAATTACACTTGGTGCACTGTGCAGTGAAAAGGCTGATCAACAAACCTTAGAAAATTTAAGTATTTTTGGGTATGCTATAGGGCTAGCATTTCAAGTACACGACGACATTTTAGATGTTGAAGGCGATACAGTTATTTTAGGAAAGCCACAAGGCTCCGATATTGCCGCGAATAAAGCGACATATCCGGCGTTATTAGGTATGCTAGGCGCTAAAGAAAAGGCGCAGAATTTAATACAACAAGCCCATGAAGCGTTAGCAAATATAGATGCTGACACAACACTTCTTGCGTCGCTAGCAAATTACCTAATTGAGCGTGACCACTAATTTTTGCTCATACGTATTGCAATTAGCACTGACATTATTACTCAACATTAATTATTCGTAAAAGCTTTGAATTAATTAATGTTAGCGAAGGATATATATAAAACCATGACACTTGATAGTAGCAAGTATCCATTACTTAATTTGGTTGACGAGCCAGCCCAATTGCGTGACTTAGCGCAAGACAAACTCCCTGCATTTAGCAATGAGCTGCGCGATTATTTACTCAACTCAGTATCGCAAAGTAGCGGTCATCTAGCGTCTGGTTTAGGGACGGTTGAACTAACCGTTGCGCTGCATTATGTTTATAACACTCCAGACGATCGCCTAGTTTGGGATGTGGGTCATCAAGCTTATCCGCATAAAATTCTTACTGGTCGTCGCGAGCAAATGCACACTATTCGCCAAAAAGACGGTTTGCACCCTTTTCCTTTTCGCGATGAAAGCCAATACGATACGTTTAGCGTAGGCCATTCAAGCACCTCTATTTCAGCTGCCTTAGGTATGTCTATTGCTGCACAAAAAGAAGGTAAAGGTCGAAAGTCTGTAGCCATTATTGGTGACGGAGCTATAACCGCAGGCATGGCATTTGAAGCGATGAATCATTTAGGTGATGTAAAATCAGACATGCTTATTATTTTAAATGATAACGAAATGTCGATTTCTGAAAATGTTGGCGCATTAACAAATCACTTTGCTCGAATTTTATCAGGTAGCTTTTATACTAACATTCGTGAAGGTAGTAAAAAGTTACTCTCAGGTGTGCCTCCGGTAAAGCAACTTGCCAGTAAAATGGAAGAGCACATTAAAGGCATGATGATCCCGGGTACCTTCTTTGAAGAATTAGGCCTAAATTACATTGGTCCCATTGATGGTCACGATGTAAACATGCTTGTAGATACATTACGTAATATGCGTAATTTAAAAGGCCCACAGCTTTTACATATAAAAACCCAAAAAGGTAAGGGCTACAAACCGGCTGAAGCCGATCCTATTGGCTATCATGGTGTACCAAAATTCGATCCGAGCACAACTAGCCTACCTAAATCTAAACCTAGTGCTGCTACTTTTTCAAAAGTATTCGGCGATTGGTTATGTGATATGGCCGAACAAGACAGTAAGTTAATGGCTATCACGCCTGCAATGCGCGAAGGTTCAGGCATGGTACGTTTTTCTAAAGAGCATCCAGATCAATACTTTGATGTAGCTATTGCTGAGCAGCATGCCGTTACTTTAGCCGCTGGCTTTGCCTGTGAAGGTTTAAAACCTGTTGTTGCTATTTACTCAAGCTTTTTACAACGTGCGTATGACCAATTAATACATGATGTTGCACTGCAAAACTTACCTGTATTATTTGCCATTGACCGCGCTGGTATTGTGGGAGCCGATGGTGAAACTCACCAAGGTGCGTACGATTTAAGCTTTATGCGCTGCATTCCAAATATGGTAATTATGGCACCAAGCGATACCAACGAGTGCCGTCAAATGCTGTATACCGGCTATAAAGCAAATTGCCCAGTTGCTGTTCGTTACCCTCGCGGTAGTGCAGGTACTGCAGACATTGAAAGCACTATGCAACTGCTTGAAATAGGTAAGGCAGATACAATTAAGAAAGGCAGTAAAATTGCCATTTTATCGTTCGGTACATTACTTGAAAATGCACAGCTTGCTGCAGATGAATTAGATGCAACGCTTGTTAATATGCGCTTTATTAAACCACTTGATACCGCACTTTTAAATGAGCTTGCAACTAGCCACGATGTAATTGTTACGCTTGAAGATAATGCGATTGCTGGCGGTGCCGGCTCTGCAGTTAACGAATTCTTAGCAACGCAAAAAGCTGATATTAATATCCTTAACTTAGGTATTCCTGATGAGTTTATTAAACACGGCACCCAAGATGAAATGCACAATGAAATGGGGTTAGGCGAGCAAGGAATATTAACCGCTATTAAAGCGTTCATTAATTAACTTCCTATACATCTAAAGTTGAGCATATTAAGAAAGGAGCCTAGGCTCCTTTTTTAATATCAAATATTGCTGATCAGCGCATCCACACTTTAATATCAGCTAGGCCATTGCTTTGTAAAATACCTAATTGTTGATCAACGTTAGAATTTTGTTCAAACTCAAATGCATCAAGCTGATCATCAAACGTAATATTTGCAACACCATCACCACCGCGCTTTTTAACTTGGTGCAATGAAATATCAGCTAGGTTAATAGATGTTTCCCAGCTAATTACCTGCCCACCCAAAAGTGGTAATGGATAAAATGACCAACCAATTGATGCCGTGATATTAGTTGTTTTTCCATTTGGTAATTGGAATGAATTAGCCGCTATTACTTTACAAAGATCTGAAGCATAGCTGTCTATTTTATTGCATTTAAAATCACGTAATAATAGTAAAAACTCATCACCACTCCAACGTGCCACATAGTCAGAACCCTGCGTACGCGAATTTAATAATGCAGCCATTTGCTGTAAGCAGCTATCACCTGCAATTGGGCCATAGGCATCATTAATACGGCTGAAATTATCAAAGTTAATAATTACCAGCACCAGTGACTTGCCTTGTGCCTGCAGCGATTGTGAATTACGTTGAAAGTGTTCAATATCTTTAGGGAGTTGATCAAACAAAAAGCGACGGCTACGCAGCCCTGTTAGCTCATCTGAGTGACTAACTAATTTAAGCTGTGAATTCACTTGGCCTAATTTATCATTAGCTTGACGAAGCTCTAAGGTGCGCTCGGTGATCAAGCCCTCTAATGCTTCTTGTTTTCTACGCTCTTGCGCTCTAAACACCCAAAAAATAAGGTAGAAAAGCAAAATAAAGCCACTGGTAATTAAAAGCCTAAAGTAAATAGTTTCGTCAAAGCGCTCAGGCACTACAAAACCGTATTCTACTTCTTGCGCTTTAGTCCAGTCTTCACCTTGGCGCTTCGCTTCTAATTGAAACAAAAACGAGCCTGGAGGCAAGTTAGTATAAATAGCTTCACGTCGCGTATTAGCATAGCGCCAGTCACTATCTAAGCCACTTAGTTTATATCTAAATTCAATACTGTTTGGTGCATAGTAATCAATAGCTGTGTAAGTTAGCGTTATATCACGCTCGTCTGTTTCTAATGATGGTTTTTTACCAAGCGCAGCGGTGGTTAAATGACGAAGTGGTGTTGTTATTGTTTCTATTGTTGGCTTTAATGCAAGCACACCAAATAGCTCTACATTTTTAGGTATTTCAACAACACCTTGTAAGCTTGGGTACCAAATAGAATTGCCGGTGTCTGCTACCGCATCATGCCCAAGTCCACTACAACATTGATTCGCTTTACCATCGAGTTGACGGTCAAAAGATGAAATCACTTCTTCAACTTTTAAGCTTTTTATCTCTGTTTTAAATTGCTCTACAGGCATTCTGTAAACACCTTTCATGGTGCTTACCCAAACATGTTTTAACTTTTCATCATATTCTAGGCTAAATATAGACCCATACGGTAAACCATTAGCTGCATCGAGTTGACGCCACTGCCCTTGCGTACTTCTGTAAAAAAGCCCATCGTTAAGAGAGCCGATTAAAATACCCACGCCATCTATATGTAGCACGCTAGTTACGTATGCACTTTCAAGTGTTGTTTGGTCACCAATTTTTTCAATGCCACGGTCTGTAAAGTAATATGCGCCTTTACTAGTGCCAATCACACCAAAGTTTGTTTTATCCAATACGTAGGTAATAAACTTACTACCTAAAAAAGCGTTATATGCAAAAGGCGTTAAACCAGCATAATTTAATCGATATAAACCGCGTCCGGTGCCAATCCAAAAACCGCCTTTACTAGAGCGACTTATTGCAAATACCGGGTTATCGCGAAGCGCTCGACCAGGGACGGTATAGAGTGTCTTGTTTTCAAAAACAAATAAGCCGCGCCCCGTGGCTATATATAATCGTTCACCATCGAATTGTAGATCGTGTACTGACGCGTATCCATATTTACTACTTGGAACTAAATTAATAAAACTTTTATCTAAATCGAAATAACCGATGCCGCTTTTGTTAGCAACCCACAGTTTTCCATCTGGAGCTTGGCTAATAGCCATAACAGACTCGGTCATATCTGAAACTGCTGAATGCCTTTCTACCCGCCCTTCATGGGCAAGCCATAAGCCTTCACTAAAACTTGCTAACCAAACGTTATTTTTATCATCTCTAAAAATATCAGCAAACCATATGCTTTGATCAAGTTGGCTTGGCTCTACCCATTGCCACTCACCGGTTTTATCTCTAAATAATAAACGTCCATAAGTCGAAACCCATAAGCCACCATCGGTATCACTCATAAACTTATAAACGGCTGAGTTATTTGCATTAGGTAAAGGAAAAGGTCTTAGTTCGTCATCTAAATCTAAAAAGTATGCACCTAGCTCAGAGGCTATATACAAATTACCGTTTAAGAATGATAAATCGTGCACTATGGTTTGCGCTAAGCGCTCTGGTAACGATATTTTAGCGGTAAGCTCTAAACGTAGTTTAGAGAAATCTGATGAGTTTTTAGTAAGGCGTAATAAATGACGATCATTAACCAGCCAAATACCTTCAGGAGAGAGTGCCATTTGGCTAACAGAGCCAACAATTTGGGTAATTACGGTAGCATTAACAATAGGTAGGGGACCATTTACTTGAGTGCGTAAATCAACTTGCCCTCTATCTACATAGTATAAACCATTAGCCGCAATCCATATGCTGCCTTTAGAGTCCTCAAGAATATCTCTTACTGGACCTTTAATATTAAACTCTTGTGCTGCAAATGTGGCAGGATTAATAACTACCAAGCCACTTTTAGTACCTACCCACAATAAGCCACTAGAATCGACTAAAAGTTTATTAATACCATTACTAGGCAAGAACGGGCTATTTTGCGTGTTGTAGTTTGTAAACGTTGTGCCATCAAAACGGCTTAAGCCAAACTGAGTACCAAGCCACATATAGCCTTGCTGGTCTTGTACTACGCTTTTAAGTGATTGCGAAGGTAGACCATCTTTTATATTCCATTGCTTAACTACGTAATCACTAATTGAAGCCCAACTTGGTGTCGCGCACAACATCAGTACACAAACCAGTAAAAATCGCATCATATTGCTGCCACCTAGTTAAACAAATCAAATATAAAAAATTAAAAGGGTAGTAAACCCACTTTTATTAGCGCCTGTAAGCATATAAGCGAAAAAACGCCCGCAAGTATATCATCGGCCATAATACCTAAACCACCATGTACTCGTTTGTCTAGCATACGGATTGGGCCAGGTTTTGCTATATCAAAAAAGCGAAATAACAAAAAACCAACGAGTAATGTTTGCCAGCTAAGTGCTGCACCAATCATTGTAATGTAATAGCCTGCCACTTCATCCCATACAATAGCAGGATGGTCGTGCACGCCTAAATCATCAGCCGTTTTACCGCAGGCCCATATACCAAATATACTGATCACTACGGCAAATACAATTTGCAACCATAGCGGATAATACATAGTCATAAAAATGAATGGCAGTGCAGCAAAAGTGCCAAATGTACCAGGTGCTTTAGGGGCTAACCCAGTACCAAAACCCAAACCAAAAAACTGATGTGGGCGCTTTAAATTAAACTTTCGGTTTTTGTTCAAACCAGCTCCTTTGCAAAATGCTCAAAACCTTGCTGCTTAAAATCAAACTTTTCACCGTTGTGTAAAAGTTCAATTTGACCATCGCCACTTTTGATTTGGCCTATGCATGTTGCATCTACACCATACTGGCGTAGTTTTATTTCTAGCATACTTTTATTGCTATCAGGTACAGTAAAAATTAATTCGTAATCATCACCGTAACTGAGAATAAATGGCAGCTGCTGATTAAAATCAAGGCTTGCTTGCATTGCATCTGAAGTCGGAATACTTTCAATATTCACAACTGCATTTACTTGCGACATATCAAGTATATGGCTTAAATCAGCAATTAAACCATCCGATACATCAATAGCCGATGATGCAAGGCCTCGCAATACCTGTCCTGCAGCAACACGCGGTGTTGGAAAGTCAAAGCGCTTATTTAAGTACTTTAAATGTTCTGGCTCAATACTTATACCTTGTTTGCGAGACTCAATTGCAAGTCCAGCGTCACCTAGCGGACCTGTAACATAAATCCAATCACCCACTTTCGCACCACTACGGCGAAGTGCAGTACCTTCTGGTACAGTCCCTTTTGCACAAATAGTGATAGTTAATGGGCCTTGCGTGGTATCGCCACCTATAATTTGCACATTAAAGTATTCTGCAATTTCATGCATGCCTTCAGTAAACTCTTCAATCCACTGTGGGTCAATACTTGGCAAGGTTAACGCAACTGAAACCCATGTTGGCTCAGCGCCCATTGCCGCTAAGTCACTTAAATTAACAGCAAGCGCTCTGTGACCTAATGCACGAGGGGAAATATCATCAAAAAAGTGTACGCCAGCAACAAGAGTATCTGTTGTAACGGCAAGTTGGCAGTTTTGTGGAACGGTTACTAAAGCGCAATCATCCCCTATACCTAGGTTTACATCACGACGGGTGATCCCGCGACCTTTAAAGTAGCGGTTAATTAATTCAAATTCCTTCATACACAAAAAAGCCGGCCTATGCCGGCTCCCCTCTTTAACGGTTTACTTACTTGCGTAAATGCTTAACAGCTTTATCAAGTACACCGTTTACAAATTTATGGCTGTCTTCAGCGCCAAATATTTTGGCCAGCTCAATACCTTCGTTGATAGCAACTTTATAAGGTACATCTTCACGGAACTTAAGCTCATAGCTGCTTAAACGTAAAATTGCGCGCTCAACCATATCTAAGTCATTAAACGGACGTGTTAAATGTGGTGATACAGCTTCGTCTAGTTGCTTATAATTTACAGCAACACCCGTCGCTAAATCTTTAAAGTATTCAACATCAATTTTAGTAACGTCTGTTTCGATCAACATTTGTTGTTCGATATCGGCAATTAAATTGCCACTTATTTGCCAAGAATAAACGGCTTGGAGTGCTAAGATACGTGCTTTACGTCTTGCTGCTGGTTTCACAAAAATTCCTTAAACTTAAATTTTATCTAACACATTAACCATTTCAAGCGCGCCTAAAGCAGCTTCGCCGCCTTTATTGCCCATTTTGGTGCCAGCACGCTCAATTGCTTGTTCAATGCTTTCTGTGGTTAATACGCCAAATGCAACCGGGATATCATACTCAAGTGATACTTGCGCAAGACCTTTGTTTGATTCGCCAGCAACTAGGTCAAAGTGTGGTGTACCACCTCTGATCACTACGCCTAATGCGATGATTGCATCATACTCTTTTTTTGCCGCAACGCGTTTAGCCGCTAAAGGTAATTCTACCGCGCCTGGTACATAAATAACGGTAATGTCGTCATCAGATACGCCACCAGTGCGTTTTAGCTCATCAACAGCACCTGCAAGGAGGCTGCTACCGATAAAGTCATTAAAACGAGAAATGACAATGGCAAACTTTTTGCCAGGAGCGTACTTACTACCTTCAATAATTTTCATTTGATAACCCTAAAAATAAGTTCAAGCGGTTGCGATTGCGCAAAAATTGCTGCGCATCATACCATAAAAATAAAATAATAGCCTAGTTTAAGCGTGATGCTTATTGTGGCTCAACATAATCAACAACTTCTAAATGAAAGCCCGAAAGTGCATGGTACTTTTTAGGGCGACTCATTAATCGCATTTGTTTAATTCCAAGATCTGCAAGTATTTGCGAACCTACGCCAACAGTACGAGAGGTACCTTTGAATTTACGTGGCGTAACGCTTTCGCCAGCATCAGCTGCTGCAAATGCTTTCACAGTTGCCTCTAACTCTTCAGTGCTTTCTTGCTTACCTAAAATAACTAAAGCACCTTCATTTTTAGCGATATAAGCCATTGCTTCTGAAAGGCCCCAACTACGGTCAGCACTTCTATCTGAAAGTAGGATATCGTTAAAGGTACTTTGCAAATGTACACGTACATTTGTCGGTTCTTGCTCTTTTATATCGCCTTTAAGCAATACGTAATGTAATTGGCCGTCAATTGTGTCTTTGTAAGTAACTAAATCAAATTCACCGTGAATAGTTGGTAACTTACATTTTGCAACTTGCTCAATTGTTGTTTCATTTAAGTTACGGTATTCGATTAAATCAGCAATAGTACCAATTTTAATATCATGCTCTTTCGCAAAAACTTCTAAATCAGGGCGACGCGCCATGGTGCCATCGGCATTAAGTATTTCAACAATAACAGATGATGCTTCAAGCCCAGCTAAACGCGCTAAATCACAGCCAGCCTCAGTATGTCCTGCGCGAGTTAATACGCCGCCAGGTTGTGCCATAATTGGAAAAATATGACCAGGCTGAACAATATCACTTGGTACTGCGCCTTTAGCTATAGCCGCTTGCACTGTACGCGCTCTATCTGCTGCTGAAATACCTGTAGTAACACCCTTTGATGCTTCTATCGACATTGTAAAGTTAGTCGAAAATGCAGCACCATTATTTTTAACCATTAAAGGTAAATCAAGTTGCTCACAACGCTCTTGCGTCATAGTTAAACAAATTAAGCCACGGCCATGAGTGGCCATAAAATTAATAGCCTCTGCGCTAATATGCTCTGCGGCGATAATTAAATCACCTTCATTTTCTCTATCTTCATCATCCATTAAAATAACCATTTTACCGGCTTTAATGTCGTCTATGATTTCTTGTGCGCTGTGTAAATTCATAAATTTGCTCGTATAAGTTATCTGTTTCGTTATTTAATAAAACCCGCTTTAGCGAGTAAGCTCATCGAAATATCAGAGCCCGTTGGTTGCTCTGCACCTTTTATAAGGCGCTCTAAATAACGTGCAATTTGATCGACTTCTAAATTAACTTGAGTGCCTACTTTAAAGTGAGCAATTGTGGTTTGCTCACTCGTATGTGGGACAATTGTTAATTTGAATTTATTACCTTCTACAGCGTTTACTGTCAGGCTTATACCATCAATACATACCGAACCTTTGTACGGGATGTATTTCATTAAATTTTCTTCGGTTGTAAGCCAATATTCTGTTGCTCGAGCGTTTGCTGTAATGCTTGTAATAGTTGCTATGCCATCAACATGGCCAGATACTAAATGACCGCCTAAACGCGAAACAGGTTGCATGGCTTTTTCAAGATTCACCGTTTGCCCTAAAGCATAGTGAGCAAAACCGGTTAAACCAATCGTCTCGTTAGATAAATCAGCACTAAAACCGTCAATATGTTTATCAACTACGGTTAAGCAAACGCCATTGGTTGCAATGCTGTCGCCTAGCTTTACGTCTTCCATATCAAGGTCAGCACTTTGGATACGAATGGCTAAGTCGCCTTGTTTTTTTTGTAATAAAGCAATTTTGCCTGTGGCTTCTATTATCCCAGTAAACATAGCGCTACTCTTTTTATTAAGTGATTTTAATGAGTTTTTAACGCGGTGATACGTAAATCGTCACCAATGCGCGCACATTCATTAAATGTTAAATCAACGGTGTTTTGCATACTCGTCAATTCAGGAAAATTAACTAAACTTTTTGCATCATGGCCCATTAATTTAGGCGCCAAATAAAAAACAAACTCGTCAACTAAATCAAGCTCTGTCATTTTACCAGCAAGTGTTGCTCCGCTCTCAAGCCAAACATTATTAAACTGCAGTTGCCCAAGCTTTTCTAAAACAGCCTGTAAATCAACTTTGCCGTTACTTTCACTTACTTCAATATGCTTTACAAAATGCGGCCATTGCAGTGATTTATCAACCTTAGTCGTAAATATTATTACATCACTTTGGATTTTAAATAAAGCAAGGTTGGGCGTTAAACGATTCTGTGAATCAATTATAACACGCACGGGCTGGCGAAGCGGTAAATCGGTAGGTAGCGTGCAAGGCAACTCGCTTAGTCGCACATTAAGTTTAGCATCGTCTACTAACACGGTATCGGCACCGGTTAAAATAGCGCAGCTTTGCGCTCGATATAATTGTACGTCTTGGCGAGCAGCGGGACTTGTGATCCACTTACTTTGCCCATTTTTAAGCGCTGTTTTACCATCTATGCTTGCTGCCATTTTACAGGTCACATAAGGTAAGCCTTGTTCCATTCGCTTAAAAAAGCCAACGTTAAGTGCGCGAGATTGTGATTCAAGTAATCCATAAGCAACTTCAATACCGGCATCGCTCAGTATTTTAAGGCCTTTGCCTGCAACTTGTGGGTTTGTATCAACCATAGCGGCGATTACTTTTACAACGCCCGCCTTTTTTAAGCCTTCAGCACACGGTGGCGTACGCCCATAATGACTACACGGTTCAAGCGTTACATAAGCCGTTGCACCTTTTGCATTATTGCCAGCTATTGCCAGTGCATTTACTTCAGCATGACCTTGACCAGCTAATTGATGAAAACCCTCACCAATTATTTGATTATTTTTAACTAATACACAGCCAACATTAGGGTTAGGCGTGGTAGTAAAACGGCCTTTTTTGGCAAGCTCTATGGCGCGTGCCATATACATTTCATCATGTTCGGTAAAAGGAACTTGGTTCAGCATTTATTATACCAATTGCGTTAAATAAGTGGTCTATTATAGCGCTAAGAAAATAGCGCAATAACAAGGCGAAAATTATGACATATAGTTGTTCTATATAAATAATTTTTAACGCAGTGAGTGCGCTATTTAATGCGATAGAATGATCATGTTTTTAATAAAATTGGTATTACTCCCCTAAGCGGGCAATTTCTTCGCCAAATTCGCGTATATCTTCAAACGAGCGATAAACAGAGGCAAACCTTACGTACGCTACTTTATCGAGCTTTTTGAGGGCTTCCATAATGCATTCACCCACCAAATGGCTTGAAATTTCTCGCTCACCCGTTGCGCGTAGTTGCGATTTTATTATATTCACTACTTCGTCTACTTGCTCTGTGCTCACTGGGCGTTTTTCGAGTGCGCGATTTAAGCCATTTAATAATTTATCTTCGTTAAATGGTTCGCGGCTGCCGTCTTGTTTAATAACACGAGGCATAACCAGTTCAGCGCCTTCAAATGTAGTAAAGCGCTCGTGGCAGTCGTTACACTCACGACGCCTGCGAACTTGATGGCCTCCGCCAACAAGGCGTGAGTCAATAACTTTAGTATCTTTTGCGGTACAAAATGGACAATGCATAGCTCGGTACTTCCGTTTTAAAACAAAAAAGACCGCTAAATAGCGGTCTTTTATCTTAGCAAAAATTAGGGCTTATGTGCTCTAAATTACTGCCGCT
The DNA here is from genome assembly GCF_015864275.1 of Pseudoalteromonas sp. NZS11_1. Lineage (NCBI taxonomy): Bacteria > Pseudomonadati > Pseudomonadota > Gammaproteobacteria > Alteromonadales > Pseudoalteromonadaceae > Pseudoalteromonas > Pseudoalteromonas sp. NZS11_1. Next base: position 45,848 of record NZ_JADYXK010000026.1, on the reverse strand, counting down.
TATGCAATTAAGCGTAAACAGGTAATTTTGCACAAATTGCTTTTACTTTTTCTTTAACTTGCGCCTGTACAGATTCATCAGTGATGTTATCTAGTACGTCACAAATCCAGCCAGCAAGCTCTTTTGATTCTACTTCAGTAAAACCACGGCGAGTAATTGCAGGAGAACCAATACGCAAACCAGATGTTACAAATGGTGAGCGTGGATCGTTCGGTACTGAGTTTTTATTAACTGTGATGTTAGCGTTGCCTAGGGCAGCATCTGCATCTTTACCAGTGATATCTTTATCGATTAAATCAAGTAAAAATAAGTGGTTTTCAGTTTTGTCAGAAACGATTTTGTAGCCGCGCTCTTGCATTACAGCAACCATTACTTTTGCGTTTTTAACAACTTGTGTTTGGTATACTTTAAACTCTGGTTGAAGTGCTTCTTTAAATGCCACTGCTTTTGCTGCAATAACATGACATAAAGGACCGCCTTGGCCACCAGGGAAAACAGCGCTGTTAAGCTTTTTGTAGATTGCTTCATCGCCACATGCAGAAATAATCAAACCACCACGAGGGCCTGCAAGTGTTTTATGCGTAGTTGTAGTTACAACGTGTGCATGAGGAACAGGGCTTGGGTAAACGCCTGCCGCAATTAAACCCGCAACGTGAGCCATGTCAACAAACAGATAAGCACCGATTTTGTCAGCAATTTCACGGAACTTAGCCCAATCAACAATACCTGAGTACGCTGAGAAACCACCAATAATCATTTTTGGTTTGTGCTCAAGTGCTAGTGCTTCAACTTGTGCGTAATCAATTTCGCCAGTTGCTTCATCTAGTCCGTATTGGATTGCATTGTAAAGCTTACCAGAGAAGCTTACGTGAGAACCGTGAGTTAAGTGACCACCATGAGCTAAGCTCATACCTAATACAGTATCGCCAGCGTCTAATAATGCTAGAAAAACAGCTGCATTAGCTTGCGAACCAGCATGTGGCTGTACGTTTGCGTAGTCAGAACCAAATAATTCGTTAGCACGGTCAATTGCTAATTGCTCAACAACATCTACATGCTCACAACCGCCATAATAACGTTTGCCTGGGTAACCTTCTGCGTATTTGTTTGTAAGCTGTGAACCCTGCGCTTCTAGTACGCGTGGGCTACAGTAGTTTTCTGAAGCGATTAGTTCGATATGCTCTTCTTGGCGAGCAGTTTCTTTGGTTATCGCGTCAAATAACTCTGGATCAAAATCCGAAATATTCATGCTACGTTCTAACATTGGGGTCTCCTAGGGCAACGTGTATGGTGTTTTTTAGAGGCTTTATTGTACGCTTTAAACGACTCTTTGCCTACGCTCTTAAGTTGAGGATATTTAAACAGGGATTGAAACTATTTCACAGCTCTTTTAAGATGATATTTTTTTATAAAGCCATAATAATTTTAAATGAATTATATTTACTACATTTAATTAGTAAATATAACTAAGTGTATTCATCCGTATAAAGTTATAAAAAAAGCGGCTCAAGCCGCTTTTCCTTTTAATTTAACTTAGCCTAATTTAGCGAGCATTTCGGTACGTAACGCGTCGTAATCGGCGTTCATATCGCTTGCTAGGCATGGTTTTGCTAGTGCATCAGCAAGTGGTTTTGGCATACCTAATTCAATATTTAGAATACCCTCTACGCTTTCTTTAAACTTAGCAGGATGAGCTGTCGCTAAAAAGATACCCGCTGCACCAGGTGCACGATTTTCAACAAGACCTTGGTAAGCAATAGCAGTATGAGGCTCTGCAACATAGCCAGTTTGTTGAATTTTTTTCATCACGGCTTGCGTGTCTTGCTCGTTTACGCTTGTTGAATAAAAATTATCGTAGCTAAACCAGTTATTATCTAACATTGTTTGTACACGCGGCCAATTGTTTGGCTTACTTACATCCATCGCATTTGAAAGCGACTCAAGCGTTGCGTTTGGCGTCCAGTTTTTATCAAGCATAAAGCGCGGCACAGTATCATTTTGATTTGTTGTTGCACTTAATTTGCCAACAGGTAAACCAATAACCGCACCAATCATTGCGGCGCACACATTACCAAAATTACCACTTGGCACTGATATATGCGCTGTTGCGCGCTTTTCTTTTGGTAGCAGTGCAATGGCTTCAAAGTAGTAACAAACCTGAGCAACTAAACGGCTAATATTAATTGAATTAGCTGAGTTAAGCCCAAGTGTTGATTTAACTTCTTCATCTAAAAAGGCATTTTTAACTAGCTCTTGGCAATCATCAAAGCTGCCCTCAACTGCATAACAATGAATATTGTTACCTAGCGTAGTAAATAGCTTTTGCTGAGCAAGTGAAATTTTGCCTTTAGGGTATAAAATAACAACATCGATATTTGGTTTATTGTAAAAAGCATGCGCTACAGCTGCACCGGTATCGCCCGATGTTGCTGTTAAAATAGTTACTTTCTCGTCTTTATTAAACTGCGTTAAACACTCTGCCATAAAGCGACCACCAAAGTCTTTAAACGCAAGTGTAGGACCATGAAACAGTTCTAAACAGTATGTGTTCTCTTCAACTTCCACCAGCTTTACTGGAAAGTTAAATGCATTTTTAACCATTTGTGCCACGGTATCGCTTGGTAACTCATCACCAATTAGGTGAGATAATATTTTGCCGCTGCGCGTAACAAAGTCCATATCAAGCAATGCATCAACATCGGACAGTGGGGCTAGTGATTCTGGGAAAAACACACCTTGGTTACGACCCAAACCTGTTTTTACGGCTTCAACGAACGACACTTTTTGTGAGCTATCTTTTAAATTATGTAATTGCATGACTAACTATCCTATAAAACTGTTAATTGACGCGTGCCGTCGTTATCTAATTTACAAATGTGGCAAAAGCCTTGCTCGTTAATGTAATTGGTTTCTAACCACTGCGCGCATTGCTGTGCAGCTTCAAGTGTTTTACACACACTAAATAAGGTTGGTCCTGCGCCCGAAATACTGACTATTTCAGCGCCCAGTGCTGGCAAGCTTGCTTTGGCTTCACTAAAACCTTTTATAAGCGGTGCGCGGTAATGTTCTGCTATTTCATCTTTCATTATGCTTAGCGCATCGTCAAAACGGCTAGTTAACAGTAAGCTACTAAATGCCGACAAACGCTGAGCAAACTCAACACTTGCATGCATGCTCAACTCTTTTGGTAAAACAGAACGCGCTTTTGCTGTATTTAGCGAAAAACCAGGAAATGCAGCTACGTAATACCAGTTTTCATCAACCGGCAGTGCAATCGATTTATCAGGAATTAAATCACCCGTTAGCTGCAAACCACCTAAATAACATGGCGTAATGTTGTCGTAATGACGACCGCCGCTTACCACAGCTTCAAAGTCAGCCATAAGCTCAATTAGCTCAACCTGGCTTAAATTAGTTTGTGCAAACTTATCAAGGGCAGCAAAGGTAGCCACTACCGAACACGCACTAGAGCCAAGCCCTGAGCCAATTGGTAAGTTCTTTTTAAGCTCGAGCTTTACGCTTGGCATAGTAGGCGCAACATGCGCTCTAAAATGCACTAAACACTGGTACGCTAAATTTTCATTAGCATCACTGGGTAACTTGTGAGCGTACTCGCCTGTGCAAATAAATTCGTCGCTTGGTGCTGCGCTTACAACGGCTACATCGCCTAATAAACTGCCATCAATTGGCGCAAGCGCTGCGCCAAGTGCATCAAAACCCACTGCAAAATTACCAATAGACGCCGGAGCATATACTTCAATCATAACGAGCTCCTAGCGCGATAACGTTTTTAAAATATCAGCAAATACACCCGCGGCTGTTACTTCCGAGCCGGCGCCATAACCACGAATTACAAACGGACGTGGCTGGTAGTATTGGCTTAAAATAGCCAGTGCGTTTTCACCATCACGAATGACACTAAGCGCATGCTTTGCATCTACCGCTTCAATACCTACTTTACAGTGGCCTTCTTTAATTGTGCCTACATAGCGAAGTACCCTACCCTCGCTCGCAGCGCTTTGAATGCGGTCATTAAAATCAGCATCTAAGCTTGGTAGTTTTGCCATAAACTCATCAACGCTATCACCTTGTGCAAAACCTGGTGGTAATACAGACTCAACTTCAATATCGCTTAGTTCTAATTTCATACCGGCTTCGCGAGCGATGATCAATAACTTACGTGCTACATCGGTACCCGATAAATCATCACGAGGATCTGGCTCAGTAAAGCCACTTTCTTTGGCTTTAATTGTTGCCTCAGAAAGTGATAAACCATCTTGAAGTGCGCCAAACATATACGAAAGTGAGCCTGATAAAATACCGCTAAACTCTAATAACTCATCACCGGCACCAAATAATGACTGTAAGTTGTCGATTACTGGTAAGCCTGCACCAACGTTCGTTTCGTACAAAAATTTACGATTATTCTTTTGCGTTGCTGCAATTAAATCTTGGTAATACGTGTATGAGCTTGTTGTTGCTTTTTTATTGGCAGCAACCACATGAAAACCTGCATTTAAAAAGTCTACATACTGCGCAGCAAGTGCATCCGACGACGTACAATCAACAAGCACAGGGTTTACTAAATGATTTTGCTTAACAAACTGCTCTACTAGTTTTAAATCAAACGCCTGCTCGGATGAGGCCAATTTTTGCTGCCAATCACCAAAAGCAATACCTTCACTATCAAGGTGTAATTGGCGAGAGTTAGCAACACCATACAAGTTAAGTTTAATATTACGTTTTTCCAGCCACGCTTGTTGGCGCTCAAGCTGATTAATAAGCTCTTGCCCTACTAAGCCACAACCTAGTAAAAACACATCAATTGACGGCACATGCGTGAAAAAGTTTTCATGACATATTTTTACGGCGTCGTTACAAAGTTCGCCATCAATTACTGCTGAAATAGCACTTTCTGTAGAATCCTGTGCAATTGCCACAATATTTACTTGCGCTTGTGCAAGCGATGCAAAAAACTTAGCCGCTAAGCCACGGTGCGCGCGCATGTTATCGCCCACTAAAGTAACAATGGCTAAATTGCGCTGCACTTGTACAGGCTCAATAAGCCCTGCTTGTAATTCAAGCTCAAATGCAGTTTGTAGCGCATCAAGTGCAAGTGCTAGGTCTGTTTCGTGTACACAAAAGCTAATGCTGAATTCGCATGATGACTGCGTGATCAATACAATTGATACGTTATCGTGAGCAAGCGCGTTAAATACCTTAGACGCCATACCTACTTTGCCTTTCATGCCTGGCCCTGAGACAGTTAGCATTGCAAGGTCTTGTAGGCTCGAAAGCGCTTTTACTGGCTCATCTGATGAATAATCGTTACCAATTAATGAGCCTTGTGCGTCTGGGTTATGCGTATTTTTAATTTCGCACGGCACGCCTGCTTTAGCACACGGTAAAATTGTTTTAGGGTGAAGTACTTTTGCACCAAAGTAAGAAAGCTCCATCGCTTCTTTATAAGATAAAAAATCTACTTTAGTCGCTTTTTTAATATAACGAGGATCAGCACTGTATACACCATCAACGTCAGTCCAAATTTGGCAAATCTCAGCTTCTAAACATGCCGCAGCAATGGCTGCTGAGTAGTCTGAGCCATTACGGCCAAGCGTTGTAAGTTCACCTTTGTCATTACTCGCTGTAAAACCAGGCATGATATAGATAGTTGCAGGGCTTTCTTTAAGCACAGCTTGAAAGCGCGCTTTACTTGTTACTAAATCAGCCTCGGCGTCGATATAACCGCCAGTTGAAGCGATACAGCTTGTTGCTTCTAAGTATCTTGCATCGTGCGAGTTCAATAAAGCCTGCATTAAAGAAACACTAACGCGCTCTCCAAAGCTAATTACAAATGCGCGAACTTGATCAGGGCAACATTGTATAAGTGATACGCCATCTAGTTTATTTTTAAGCTCGCCTAAGTTTGGCCAACTTGTAACTACTACACCACTTTTTTCAACGTCAGCTTTCAAACCTTCACAGCGGCTAACTAATGCTTGCCATTGCTGCGAAAAGTCAGAGCCTTGTTCTGCAGCACTTGCAAGTGCAACTAGCGAATCGGTCATTCCACCTGGAGCAGAAAGTACCAAAAGCATTTCATCTTTTAATTGTGCTTTAACTAGCTGAGCTACCTGTTGTAAGCATGCATAGTCGGCAAGCGAAGACCCACCAAATTTTAAAACTCGCATTGTTTATGTTCCTCATCCCATAAAACGAAAAAAGGCCTGTGTTCTAAGTGAACACAGGCCTTTAAATTTGTTGCACCGACCTATGCCACTATCCAGTAAGAATGATGGTTGTAATAATAATGGTCAGTACGCGATTAATTGTTTTCATATGTTAAGACTGCCTTAACAAAGGCTATGCTGTCAACCCTAAATTAAAAGATAAAACAGCCTTTTTTAACATGAAAAAACCTAATGAATGCCAAATTTATGCAATATTTCGTTTAAGTTAGATTTATTGATAGGTTTATCGATAAAGTCTATTGCGCCAAGTTGTGCGACTCGTTGCTTCATTTTCTCTTGTATATCGGCAGAAATAACTAAAACAAAGCACTCTATTTTTTCTATTTTTATAGTCTCGAGTACTTGTATACCATCAACTTCGGGCATGGTGAGATCTAAGCACAATAAATCAAAGCTTTGTGCTCGTAAAAGTTCTAGAGCGTGCGCTCCATTTGTAGCTTGTTGTATTTGAGCGTCTATACATTCATTTAAACACCGCACGACTTGTTTACGGGCAACTGCAGAATCGTCACAGACTAATATCGAAAATTTCATCATGTTTACTACTACACAACCATCAAAGTTATTAAAAGGTTATTAAAATAATGCCTTCCATTGCATTTTAGACACTTTAACACGCCTCCAAGCACTCAGCGCATTAATAATTTAATACAATGATAAATATAGAATAAATCCGTTTAAGATATAATTAGCCAAAGCAAATACTAATTAAGCCTACAATACATAACAGATAACGAATTTATTAATTTATACCTTGGTTTAAATACTTTTATACTACACGCTCACTTTTTGGATTTATCTTATTAAATTTTAACTTTTTTATTTATTTTTAGAGGTTTATTGACTAACTTTTAAATTACTATCGTAACGTTACAAAAATAATAAAGGATGAACAAGTCACTCATGTTACAAAAAAGTCTTTCTAAGAAGCTACTGACTAGCGTTTTATCCGTCTATTTTTTGCTTACCTTTGTAGTGACCTGTGGACAAGTGCTTGCTGAATACGTCAATACTAAAGACTATATTCGCGATGAACTTAGTACCTTACAAAAAACCTTTAGTCGCAGCTTAACACGTGCAATTTGGGAGCTTAATACCAAGCAAACAATTACAACAGCAGAAGGTTTACTCGCCATTCCCATGATTGAAGGGATTATTGTTCGAGACGACAGCGGCGAAATTATTTCACAGCTAGGGCGCTCTCTTGATATACACAAGCTATATAACCAACAGTTAGTACAAGAAGAGGTTATTTTAGAAGACGCAAAATCGGGTTTATTTGGTTATACCTTTCCACTTATTTTTGAATTTTCAGGCCGTGCTACTCAAGTTGGTGACGTTACCTTATTCTCAAGTCGAGAAGTTGTTTTTAGCCGCATTATGGTATCAATCTACTTTTTGATTGGTAATGCGATGATTAAAACCACCTTTTTGATCATCTTATTTTTAATGGCATTTAGAAAACTTCTTACAGACCCTTTAGCAGAACTCACTGAGCAACTAGAAAATTTAGAGCTAGACGAGCTAGAAGGTCAACATATAGAAATAGAAACAGAAGAACATAATGAACTAAAAGTGATGGAGCAGTCATTTAACAAACTAATAGATAAAGTGGTTCAGTATAGAAAAGAGCTTGAACACACCCAAAAAGAACTCATTATAAGTAACGAAAAGCTTGATCAACACAACATACAACTTGAACAAGACGTAGCCCGTAAAACATCCAACTTAAGCCAAGCAATGATGGATTTACAGCAGCAAAAATACGAACTCGAAAAGCAAAAAATTGTCCTCACCGAAGAAGTAGACTTACGCCGCAGCACAGAGCTAGAGTTAATTACAAAGCAAACTGAATCTCAGCGCTATATAGAAGAGTTAAGCCTTGCACAGGAACGTTTACTAGGCACAGAAAAAATGGCTGCGCTAGGCGGACTTGTAGCAGGTATTACACACGATATAAACACCCCTATAGGGATAGGTGTAACGGCAATATCATTTTTACAAGAACGCTTAAATAAACTCGAAAATGCTTATACCGAAAAAACACTTTCGCCAAAAGCACTAGAAGAGTTCATTAACGAGGCAAAGCAAAGCACAAGCTTACTAACCACTAACTTAGATAGAGCTTCGGAGCTTATTGCTAGCTTTAAACAAATAGCGGTCGATCAAGCCAGTGAAGCAGTAAGAACCATTAACTTTAAAGATTACACTAACGAAGTAATACGCTCACTGCACCCAAAACTAAAAAAGACATCCCATACTATAAAATTAGAATGTCCTGATGATTTAGTTTTAAATCTACCTGCAGGGGCTATAAGCCAAATTTTTACTAACCTAATTATGAACTCACTTATTCATGGCTTTGAAGGTAAAAGCAACGGTGTAATGGATATTAAAATAAGCGCTGATGACACTAACTTAACTATTGATTACAAAGATGACGGTAACGGTGTTACCAACGAGCAATTAAAAAAATTATTTGACCCATTTTTTACTACCAAACGCGATGAAGGTGGTAGCGGATTAGGCACCCATATAATGCTTAATTTGGTCAAGCAAACCCTTAGTGGCTCTATTGATGCAACGAGTGAACCGGGCAAAGGTCTGCGTTACTATATTCAATTTCCGAAGAACATGGCTAAGCCACTGCCTATTTTTGATAAATATGAATAAATAAAAGTATATGCATTAAATTATTAGGGCGTGTTGATCTTTGGTGGTTGAATTTGCAGCAACGTGTTTGGTTTTTAGGCAAGACAGAGCCTATGTAGTGTGGTTATTCCCCATAAATAGGCGATAACGCAGCATTAATACCAAACATGCGCTGCCCTTTGGGTTCTTTCTAGGGACGATTAACTCTTTGTTGCTCGGTTTTTACTTAGCCCACTAGGTTACAAACCTCGCGCCGCGATTTAATCGCCCCTAGATTGAACAAATTTCAATCCATAAAGTTCAACACGCCCTAGTAACAAATCAGTCATTTCGAGATACTGTTTTTATTGCTATTATTGTACAAATTTTTCAAATGGATCAATTCCCCTATGTGGTTTAGTAACCTTATTTGTTACCGCTTTAAGCAAGACGTTTCATATACTCAAGAAGACTTTGATAAATCATTAGAGCAAGATTTATTTCGCCCATGTACTGGTCAAGAGCTTGCAACATTTGGTTGGACAAAAGCGTTTGGAAAACATGGCGATACGCTATCGCATTTTTCTCAAAAAAGTATTCTAGTTTGCGCTAAACGCGAAGAAAAAGTACTCCCTGCTTCTGTTATTAATGAACTAGTTGCTGAGAAAATTGATCTGATAGAAGCTGAAGAAAACCGCCCAGTTAAAAAGAAAGAAAAAGACGAATTAAAAGAAAACATTCTTCATACTCTTCTACCTCAAGCATTTAAAAAGTCGAGCTTACAATTTGCCTTTATTGACCAAGAAAACGGTTGGGTTGTTGTAAATAGTGGCAGCTTTAATAAAGCAGAAGAGCTACTAGCACTACTTCGTAAATCGTTAGGAACGCTTCCGGTTGTACCTGCGTTTGCTAACTACGACCTAGATGTATTTTTAACTGATTGGTTAACTAACTTTAGTACACCAGAAGGTTTTGCTATTGGCTCAGATGCTGAACTTGAAGAAGCAGACGACAGCGGCGCACAAGTAAAACTTAAAGGTCATGATCTATCGTGTGATGAAGTTAAATCGCATTTAGAAAGTGGTAAACGCGTAACTAAACTTGCACTTGATTGGCAAGAGCGTCTTAAGTTTATGCTGCAAAACGATGGCTCTATCAAACGTTTAAGCTACTCTGAAACTCTAAAAGAAGAAAACGCAGATATTCCTAAAGAAGATATGGCTTTAAAACTTGATGCTGACTTTATTTTAGCTTCTGAAGAAATAAAGCAATTACTTGAAGAACTAACTGCAGGTTTAGGTGACGTTGAAGATTTAGAAAAAGCGTAAATACCATAGTGCCTACCTGCATAAATATTTAAGCAATTTAATGAATTAAATAGCATATGTAAGCAGGTTGGTATAACAGATAAAAATCCGATAGCAGTTTACTGCTATCGGATTTTTTTATGAAATTTAGAAGCGCTTATTTATATATTTATTAACCGCGAACAGAATTTAGCTAACGATCGACGTATTAAAACCTAAGGTAATCATCTTTTAAGTAGGAGATTACAGCATGGTTCAAAGGTTCATCAAGGTAAGTTATGTAGAGTGATATGAGATTATCTATATACGCTTCAAGCTAGACTGCACAAAAACTGAAGTTTTTGATTTCAATTAAAACCATTAACTTACTTTGTGCAGATAACTTATTTTAGCTTTTAGCGTCTTCAACTTTAGGTTGGCGATATATTTTTATAATGTGGTATAAATTTACAAGCGACAATAAGCCGTTGGTAAAAATAACAGGCACTGCGCCAATGGCAACACCGTATGCAGTAAATACAATACAACCAAACATGTTGTACCAACGTAGTTTTACTACATCTGTCATTGTTAACGATGCAACTAATAAAGCTGATGCAATATAACCTAAATATTCCCAACTCAATTGTTCTCTCCTAGCCTTTAGGTTAGCATTACATGTACTGCTATCTTATGGCACTTGTAAGTATTGCAAAGTTACAACAAAATAAAAAAGCTAACCTGCTTAAAAAACCTGAAAAAGTTTGCCGGAAAATACCAGCAAATTCTTAAATCATTACACGGGAAATGAAGGTAAAATAATACTCTTAGCAAAGCTAATAATATTAGTAGCAAGTTAGCGTAAATTCTTAGTGTCTTAATGCTATCGTCATTAAGATGTAATAAATAGGACAAATGTCCGAAGAGCACATTGATGTTTCAATACCATTTTTCTAGTTACCTTGTTGATCAGCTTTTAACCTTTGCCGGTAGCAGCTATCAACAATCAAAAAAAGAAGTTCTGATCCATCAAGATCAGCCTTTAAGCAAGCTTGTGCTTGTACGCAGTGGCACTGTGTCGTTTAGTTACGACGTAGGTAATGGACGACGCCTGCTGTTAGGACAATTGGATTGTAACAACACCCTTATTGGTGAAATAGAAGCGCTAAATAATAATCCATGTATTTATACGGTAACGTGCTTTAGCGATGTCACTTATAACCTTATTGAATTAAGGCATTGGCGTGCTCTACTGCTTGAGAAACCAGAACTAAGCTTATACACCGCACAAACTATTGCGGCTAAGTTTCAGGAAAACCAAAAAATCAATTTAGATAAGTTATTACTACCACTTAGCTATAACATAGCTAAAGATTGCTTACTAAGGGCCGAGAACAACAACCCTACGCTACTTAGAGCCTACCCAACTGTAAATGCTGAAGCCGAACGCTTTGCTACCACTGAGCGAGCTTACAGACGTGTTGTTACAGAACTTGTAGAAAAAGGCTTGGTACTTAGAAGTAACGATGGCTTACAAGCAGTCGATATACCAAAACTAAGTGAGTACGTAGATAGCTTTGCTCAGCTTTAATACCAATCTGCTTATATATGGGTCTATTTAACGTCAAGAAAATTACGCTAGAATTAGGCGAAATTTTTGTATCTAGTTGTTCTAAATATAAAATTTTTAACGACGTTATAGTGCAATTTAATTCGTTAAATTGGTCAAAGATTTATGCAGGTTGGTATAAACTAAATTTCACTCATAAAAAAAGGCCTTAACGGCCTTTTTTTATTTATGCAAATTACTAATTACTTCTCTAGCAAAATGTCATGAATTTTCGCAAGATCAGATTTACCAGCAATAATTTCATCCGGTGTTAAACCCGATAATTCATGCGGGAACACTAACCACTCTTCAGATTCATGAATATAATAATCTGGAACAGTGTCTACTTTTGAGTTTTTTGGCTTGTAGTACGGGCATGCAATACGAATATCACGTGGCAAGTTTAAGCGCATAAGCTCTGAAAGCTTTTCTTTTAATGCAACAATACTACGACCTGAGTCAAATACATCATCAACAATTAATAATGAATCACCTGCATTTGCGTTCTCTACAATGTAATGTAAGCCGTGTACTTTAATTTCTTTCGACTGTTTACCAATACCGTAATAAGACGATGTACGTACTGCAATGTGGTCAGTCTCAATGCCTTTGTAATCGTAATATTCTTGAACAGCAATACCGATCGGTGCACCACCTCGCCAAATACCAATAATAAAATCAGGACGAAAGCCATCTTGGTATACTTGTGCCGCTACGCGGAACGAATCTTCAAGCAGCTGTTGAGCTGTGATGTAGCACTTATCTGACATAATTAGAAACCCCAGTGGTGGATATAAGATTTGAGCGCAGCTTAGAGTTAAGCAAAAATTAAACTCAAACAGGTATTGGCGACTGATTTTACCGTAAATGAAATAAAATTGCTTGCCTGTAAATTAAAAAATAGGCACCCAAGGGTGCCTATTTTTAGCGTAAAAAGCGTAATTTAGTAAATATTATGCTTTTTCTTGTAAAGTACGAGCAACTGTACGCATACCTTGAGTTGTTGCACCCGCTGCCCATTGACTTGTACTGCCCATGTTAAATGCAGCCGCTAAATCGATGTGTACCCAGCCTTTGCCATCGTTTGGCACAAAGCGCGATAAAAAGCCTGCAGCATTCGATGCACCGCCATAACCGCCACCTTTTTGCGCACGGCTATTTGCCGTATCAGCATAAGGAGATGGGCAGTTTTGTTGATGCCATTTTTCAAGAGGAAGTGGCCAAGCAGCTTCCATTTCTTGAGATGCAAAACTCTCAACTTCACGTACAAGTTCTTTATCAAGTGCAAATAATGCATTGTACTCTTGACCAACAGCAACAAGCGCTGCGCCAGTTAGTGTTGCTGCATCAATAATAAGTGGAGCGCCAGTCTCACCTGCGGCCATTAGGCCATCTGCAAGTACTAAGCGACCTTCAGCATCGGTGTTTACAATTTCAACTGTCGTGCCATTTTTATAAGTAAGAATATCACCTAATTTGTATGCATGACCCGAAATTAAGTTCTCAGCACAACATAAAAACAGTTTAATACGTTTTTCAATACCACGGTTAATAGCCAATGCTAAACCTGCAGTTACTGTTGCAGCGCCGCCCATGTCGCACTTCATACCAAGCATACCTTCGCTTGATTTAATTGAGTAACCACCTGAGTCAAACGTAATACCTTTACCTACAAGCGCTGCACTTACTGGTGCATTTTCGTCGCCTGTTGGGTTGTAATCAAGCTCAAGCAATACTGGCGGGCGAACACTACCGCGACCAACAGCATGAATACCAATCCACTGTTGTTCTAGTAACGCATCACCTTTAATAATTTGGTAACTTACATGCTCAGGCGCTAATGATTGAATAAACTCAGCCGCTTTTTCAGCAAGGCTTTCTGGGTAAATGTCATCGGCAGTCCCGTTAACCATTTCACGTGCCCAAATTGCTGACGTTTTTAAATGAGCAAGTTCTTTAATATCTGATTGTGCGTTATCAACAAACTCAACACCGTTTAACGATTTTGGTGTTACAAAGCCTTGATAAAAAGCCCATTGGCTTTCTGTACACCAAGCATCGCCTGCTAATTCAACGTTTTTAATACCTTGGATTGCAATAGTACGACCAGCTTTTTGAACATTTTTCAATGTTTCTTGCTCAGACAAATGAACAGTTGCACCGCGCTCATTAAAAGACAATGACGCATTATCGCCCCAATGACTCGCTGCTGCTTGTTCGCTTAGTTGAACAACAAATTTTTCACTCATGTTAGAATACCCTTGCACTTAAATGTGCCACCGAGTTTACTATAGAGCGCTTAAGTTCCCAACAGCTTGAGATAAATAACATAAACCACACTGCTGTGCAGTATTTACGCTTTGGAAGTTATCATGAAGTACACGCCAACTCTGCAACCTGCCACCTTATTAAAACGCTACAAACGCTTTTTAGCTGATTTACAATTAAGTGATGGCAGTGAATTTACCGCCCACTGTGCTAATACGGGTAAAATGACGGGATGCGCAGAGCCGGGTTTTGCTGCTTTTTATTCAACAAGCGATAACGCAAAACGAAAATACCCGCATTCATTAGAGCTTACGCAAAATAACTTATCGCAGCTTATTTGTGTAAATACAGCAGTGGCTAATAAAGTAGTAGAAGAAGCAATAAACAATAATGTAATAAGCGAGCTACTCGACTACAGTCAATTGCAAAGCGAAGTAAAGTACGGCAGCGAAAACAGCAGAATCGACTTTTTACTCACAGACGAAAATAAGCCTGATTGCTACGTAGAAGTTAAATCAGTCACATTATTAAGCGAGGATGCACCACAAAGCGGGCAAGGCTACTTTCCTGATGCGCAAACACTGCGCGGACAAAAACATATTCGCGAACTAATAGAAATGATCGAACAAGGCCACCGAGCAGTATTACTGTTCGCTGTTTTGCATGAAGGAATAAATACAGTAAGTGCAGCTGCGCATATTGATAAAAAATACGCCACGCTATTAAGCCAAGCAATAATAGCCGGCGTTGAAGTATTAGCATACAAGGCCACAATTTCTGCTAATGAAGTTTTACTTCATAAAAAAATAGTATTTGCACAATAGTGTATTAAACCAACGGATTGAACTAAGCGTAATTTGCAAAATAAGCAAAGTACTCAAATTAAAAAAAGTTATACAAAGTGAATTATAAAAATTAACTTGTTTTTAAAGCTTTTGCCCACATAACAAGGCAAGTTTTAGAAAGCGAATATGTGAATTAATTAAAAGTGTAAATAGACTATTAATACACTTTTTACTCAGTAAGCATGGTTGAAGCTAATTCGATTAATTAAAAATAAATTTGCCTAGGATATAAGATTCTGTTATTTATACCGCCGGCTAATGCTGAGGCATTAAATTAAGGATTTAGGAGAGAGTTATGCCAGACCAAAAGAAACATGGTTTATTGGCTCAAGCCGGTTTAGAACCATACCAAGAAAAACCAGGCGAAGAGTACATGAATGATGCACAACGTGCTCATTTTAGAGCGATTTTAGAAACTTGGCGTAATGATTTACGTAACGAAGTTGATCGTACTAAATCACACATGCAAGACGAAGCTGCTAACTTTCCTGACCCAGTTGACCGCGCTGCACAAGAAGAAGAGTTCTCTTTAGAACTTCGTACTCGTGACCGCGAACGTAAATTAATCAAAAAAATTGAAAAAACAATTAATTTGATTAAAGAAGATGATTTTGGCTTTTGTGAGTCTTGTGGCATCGAAATTGGCATACGTCGCTTAGAAGCACGTCCTACTGCCGATTTATGCGTAGACTGCAAAACACTTGCAGAAATCAAAGAAAAGCAATCTGGACGCGGCTAATTAATACTTATTAATTAGTTATGTCTCCTACAGCCGTTACTGCGCCTATGCGTAAATATCGCGGTCGTTTTGCACCGTCTCCTTCTGGGCCATTACATTTTGGCTCACTTGTAGCGGCTGTGGGTAGTTATCTAGATGCAAAAGCTAACCAAGGAGATTGGTTAGTTCGTATAGAAGACATTGACACTACGCGCGTGGTTAAAAACGCCGACTCCGATATTCTTAATACCTTACATGCCTACGCCCTTCACTGGGACGAACCTGTTGTATATCAAACGCAGCGTCTGCCTTTATACCAAGATATTACCCACTCACTTTTAAAACAAAACCTTGTTTATGGTTGCACCTGTACTCGCAAACAAATAAAAGCCATTGGCGGTATTTATCAGGGGCATTGCCAAGCACTTAATCATAATACTCAATGCGGTGCGCTTCGCTTAGTTCAGCAACATCCAACGACTCAATTTAATGATTTAATTCAAGGTGATATAACGGTAAATAGCGCCCTTACCCATGAAGATTACTTAATTAAACGCAGCGATGACTTATTTGCATATCAACTTGTTGTGGTCGTCGATGATATTGCTCAAGGGATTAATCGAATTGTAAGAGGTGCTGATTTAATTGAGCCAACCGCACGGCAAATTAGTTTGTTTAAACAACTCAATAGCCCTGTACCTGAATTTGCTCATTTACCTTTAGCGGTTGCCAAGCCTGGTTTCAAATTGTCTAAACAAAATTATGCTCCTGCCATTAGCAAACAAAATCCAAAGCCTGCTTTAATTAGTGCATTTGAATTTTTAGGGTTGCCTGTTATAGCTGATTTAATCGATTTAAATATTGAACAATTAATCGCTTGGGGAATTAAAAACTTTAGCTTAAAACAGGTACCACAAGTATCCGAAATACAAATTTCTCAGCATCCACGTAGTCAGAAAGTCCAATTTACACATTTAAGTAAATAAAATAGCTAAAAACGGCTTAATTTCAACACATCAACTTAATTTTTAAACCCTGCTGGTATATGATAGCCGCCTAAATATATGCTAATTACGTCAAACAGCTTGTACTGGGCTATAACCGCCCCATTTGCTGTAACTTTTGATTGCGATGCAGAGTCAATCACACCTTCTAGGAGACAGACTATTATTTCCAAGCTTTTTCAATTTTGCCGACAAATAATCGGCCCGAATACCAGTGCCGAAAGCGCTTCTGTAAGCAGTGAACCTATTGTTGTCACTCGTGGTGAGCATGGTATTTCTCGCAAACAATTTAGCCCAAATGCAATCAAAGTATTATACCGCTTAAAAGACGGTGGCTACGATGCCTACCTTGTTGGTGGTTGTATTCGCGATATATTGTTAGGCCAACAGCCAAAAGATTTTGACGTAGTTACTAATGCCACGCCAGATCAAGTAAAAAAACTATTTAGAAACTGTCGCCTTATTGGTCGTCGCTTTCGTTTAGCACATATTGTATTTGGCCGTGAAATTATTGAAGTGGCGACTATGCGTGGCCACCACGAAGCGCAAGAAGACAAAAATCAAATAAGCCAATCAAGCGATGAAGGCCAATTACTACGTGACAACGTATTTGGCAGTATTGAAGAAGATGCAGAACGCCGCGACTTTTCAATCAATGCACTTTATTACTCAATCAAAGATTTTAGTATTCACGATTACGCCAACGGCTTAGCGGCAATTAAAGCTAAACAAATTGAGCTAATCGGCGACCCTGAAACGCGTTACCGCGAAGACCCTGTTCGTATGTTACGTGCAGTTCGCTTTGCTACTAAACTTGATATGAGCATTGCGCCTAAAAGTGAAAAGCCAATTAGTGAGCTTGCAAGTTTGCTTGATAACATTCCGCCAGCACGTTTATTTGAAGAAATTCTTAAGCTGTTTTTAAATGGCAAGGCCGAAGCCAACTTTTTAATGCTGCGTAAATACGGCTTATTCCGCTCACTGTTTCCTGAGCTTGATAAAATCTTAGATAAAAACCCAAGTGGCTTAGAACACACGCTTATTCAGCAAATGTTTCAAAATACCGACAAACGTATTAATGCCGATAAAAAAGTAACACCAGCGTTTATTTTTGCCGCACTACTTTGGTTCCCGCTGCTTGAACGTACTAAAAAGATTCAAAGCCAAGAGCAACTTGCAGAATACGATGCTTTCGCACAAGCAATGAATAAAGTACTAAGCGATAACTCACAACACATTGCGGTTCCTAAACGCTTTACTTTAGGTGCTCGCGATATTTGGCATATTCAGCACCGTTTGGATAAACGCGCAGGCCAACGTGCTTACAGACTAACGCAGCAACCTCGCTTTAAAGCCGCCTACGACTTTTTACTCTTACGCGTAGATGCAGGCGAAACACAGCATACTGAGCTTGCCCAGTGGTGGACACAATACTTAAGCCAAGATATAAACGGCCAAAAAGAGATGGTTAAAAACTTAGGCCATCAAGGTGGTCCTAAGCCGCGAAAGCGCCGTCGACCTACTAAAAAGCCAGCTGAGTAATAACATGCACTGTGTTTATTTGGGTTTAGGTGCCAACCTAAACTCACCAAAAGAGCAGCTTGATAACGCGGTAATCGCGCTTAAAAAGCTGCCTAATTGTGAATTTATAAACGTATCGCATTACTATGCAAGTAAGCCTATGGGCCCACAAGATCAACCAGACTATATCAATGCAGTAGCGTGCATTAAAACGACCCTTGAGCCAGAGCAATTACTTGATTTAACGCAACGTATTGAACTTGAGCATGGTCGAGTAAGAAAGGCTGAACGTTGGGGTCCGCGCACTCTTGATATAGATACTCTATTATTTGATGATCAAATTATAAATACGGTGCGCTTAACTGTGCCTCATTATGGTTTGAATAATCGCGAGTTTGTGGTTTATCCACTATTAGAGCTTGCACCTGAACTTATTTTACCTAGCGGCATTGCATTAAAAACCATTGCAAATAATTTACCGCTCAACGACTTACAACAATTACCTCTGTAATTAACCTAGGCTTTTGCCTGCGAGGATATTATGTCTAAAATAACCGTTTCTACTTTAAATAAAATGAAAGCAGAAAATAACAAAATTACTGCATTAACAGCCTACGACGCTAGTTTTGCAAAGTTATTTCATGATAACGGCGTTGAAGTTATTTTAGTGGGCGACTCTTTGGGCATGGTACTACAAGGCGGCGATGACACCCTTGGCGTAACCAATCAAGATATTGCATATCATACCCGCTGTGTACGCGCTGGTAGCCGCGAATTATTTGTAATTGCTGACTTACCTTTTATGACCTACTCAAGCGTAAGTGATACTTGTAAAAATGCAGCTGAGCTTATGCGCGCTGGCGCAAACATGATTAAGCTTGAAGGCGGAGAATGGCTTTACGAGAGCATTAAAACGCTTACTCAACAAGGTATTCCAGTTTGCGGGCATTTAGGCCTTACACCACAGTCAGTACATGTATTTGGTGGCTTTAAAATACAAGGTCGCGAAGAAGACAAAGCACAAAAAATGATTGATGACGCAAAAGCACTAGAAGCTGCTGGCGCACAATTATTAGTACTTGAATGTATTCCAAGTGCACTGGCAAAACGCATTACAGACGCCCTAAGCATCCCAACAATTGGTATTGGTGCGGGCAGTTTAACAGACGGCCAAATACTGGTAATGCATGACCTTGTTGGTATTTCAGCAGGTTACATTCCTAAATTTTCTAAAAACTTTTTGCTCGAAACAGGCAATATGCCTGCAGCCGTTCAAAAGTATTGTACAGACGTTAAAAATGGCGCGTTTCCAAGCGCTGAACACGAGTTTAAATAATGCAGTCAATTACTGAAATCAGATCGTTACGTAGTCAAATTAAAGCATGGCGCCAAGCGGGTCTTAGCGTGGCACTTGTGCCAACGATGGGCAACTTGCACCGTGGGCATTTTTCGCTAGTAGAAAAAGCAAAAAACTTAGCCGATAAAGTCGTTGTGAGTATTTTTGTTAACCCAATGCAATTTGGTGCTAACGAAGATTTAGATAACTATCCTCGTACACTAAACGAAGATAAACAAGGCCTTGCAGAACTAGGCACTGATATTGTATTTACCCCAAGTGTAGAGACAATTTATCCAAATGGACTTGGCGCACAGAGCTTTGTAGATGTGCCTGATATTTCATTAGGTTACTGTGGTGGCTCACGCCCTGGTCACTTTAGAGGTGTTGCCACTGTAGTTACAAAATTATTTAACCTTGTACAACCCGATTACGCCTGCTTTGGTGAAAAAGATTTTCAGCAACTGCAAGTAATTAAAACCATGGCGCGCGACCTATCAATTCCGGTCGAAGTTATTGGTGTACCTACAATGCGAGAAGTTTCTGGCCTTGCTATGAGCTCACGTAATGGTTACTTATCTGATGAGCAAAAAGCGACTGCAACCGTATTATTTAAAGCACTTAATACATGCGCTGAGCAACTTAAAAGCGGCGAAAAAGACTTCGTAAAACTTGAAAGCTTAGCTAAACAGAGCTTAGAGCAAGCTGGCCTAAAACCAGACTATTTTGAGATTGCTCAACGAGATACATTAAAAACTGCTACAATCGAAGATACTCAATTTGTTATTTTAGCCGCAGCCTATTTTGGTGGTGTTAGATTGATCGACAATATTCAAGTCGAAATTTAATATTATTGCGACTCCATTTTAAGGATAAGAAGCATGCACACTTTAATAAAAACAAGCGTAGTCGCCCTTACTTTTGCACTATTAGTAGGTTGCCAAAACCAAGTTGAAAACCCTGAAATGAATCAGTGTGCTCAACAAAATTACCAATGCGAAAGTACATGTGAACAGCAAACAACTGCTGAGGGCTTAAAGCAACAAGTATGCTCTGCAAAGTGTGTTGAGAGCTATAACCAATGTAAAGCACAAGCCGAAAAATTAGGTAATATTTAATTCCTTAAAGTTTTTAGTTTTAGGCACAAAAAAACCGCTCAATGAGCGGTTTTTTATTGCCTATGGTTTATCATACCAATTTTATTAAAAACATGACCATTCTAGCGTATTAAATAACTCACTAACTACGTTAAAAATTATTTATATAGAACAACTATGTATCATAATTTTAGCCTTGTTATTGCGCTATTTTCTTATCGCTATAATAACTCACTAATTTAATGCAATTGGTATTAGTTCAAACCAAGCTTTTTAAGTTCTGTTTTTACTAGCTTTGCAGAAAGTGGTACATAACCATCTTTTTCTACAATTTGCTGACCATCTTTTGAAAGTACCATTTTTAAGAATTGCGCTTCCATTGGAGACAACGGCTTGTTTGGGTGCTTATTCACATAAAGGTATAAAAAGCGAGATAATGGATATTTACCTTGCGCAACGTTATCAAGTGTTGCATCAACAAAGTTATCGCCTTTTTTAGCTAGCGGTACTGTACGTACGCCTGATGTTTTATAACCAATACCTGAGTAACCAATTGCATTTAATGAAGATGAAATTGACTGTACTACTGATGCAGAACCCGGTTGCTCATTTACGTTATTACGGAAATCACCTTTACAAAGTGCTTTCTTTTTAAAGTAACCATACGTACCTGATACTGAGTTGCGTCCGTAGAGTTGCACATCTTTAGCTGCCCAATCACCTGTTAGACCAACATCGCTCCAACGGTTAACTTGCTCTGGTGCGCCACATTTACGAGTAGATGAAAAGATAGCATCTACTTGGTCAATACGAAGACCTTCAATTGGGTTATCTTTATGTACAAATACAGCAAGTGCATCAATAGCTACACGAACTTCTGTTGGCTTATAACCGTAACGTTTTTCGAACGCTTCGATTTCTTTAGATTTCATTTTACGGCTCATTGGACCTAGGTTAGCTGTACCTTCGGTAAGTGCCGGTGGCGCAGTAGAAGAACCTGCCGCTTGAATTTGAATATTTACATTTGGATAAATACGTTTGTACTCTTCAGCCCAGAACGTCATCATGTTGGCTAAAGTGTCAGAACCTACTGATGAGAAGTTACCTGAAACACCACTAATTTTTTGATACTCAGGAATATCTTGATCTAAAGCAACTGCTTGTGCAGATACGAAAGTTGTAACAGCCACACCCATTGCGGCAACTAAGTTTTTAAATTTCATGTAGGGTTCTCCGGTTTGTTCGTCCCATTTTCTAACTGCTGCCCACTCTAAAGTGAGTACATGACAGTTACATTACTCTTAAATGACACTTTTATGACTTTGCTTTTCAGCCTAATTACTTAGCTAGCGAAACTATCTTATCTATTGAAAATTCGAAAGAAAAACACGAACCTTTGTTAACTTCGCTGCTAATATTTAATTTACTATCGTGGCGCGTTAGTACATGTTTTGTAATCGCAAGCCCTAAACCTGAGCCACCTGTTGTTCTGCTGCGGGCTTTATCAACACGATAAAAACGCTCAGTTAAACGGTTAATATGTTCTGGCGCAATACCATCACCATTATCGGTAACACTAAAACACGCTTTATTGTTTTTGCGCTGCCAACACACTTCCACTTTGCCACCGGGTTTAGTGTAATGAATGGCGTTAAATACTAAATTAGAAAACGCACTACGCAGTTCATCCTCAGAGCCTTTAATATCAAGGGTTTTATCAATATTAAAAATAAGCTCATGGCCTTTGTCTTGATTAATTGAGTTTGCCTCAGTGTGAATATAACCAAGTAATTGCGGTACGTTTATGGCTTTATCGTTATCTTGGCGACGAGCACCTTCAATACGCGAAAGCGATAATAATTGGCTGACTAAGCTATCCATACGCTTGCATTGTTCAAGCATAGTATTTTGCGCTTTGTTCCACATTGCTGGAGGCGGCATCATGTCACCATCCATCATCTCAAGATACCCAGTAACCACTGTAAGCGGTGTACGTAGTTCATGCGATACATTGGCTACAAAGTCTTTACGCATCTGTTCTAGCTGTTTTAAGCGCGTTACATCACGCACAACAACCATAAGTTGCGTGCTTGCATAAGGCATAACCCTAAACTCTAGTACTTGCTCAATGCTATGACCGTTATCCAGCTCAAGCGCGTCATCAAATTCGCCTTTGTGCATGTATTTAGCAAATTTAGGTTCGCGAATTAAATTATCAAGACGCTGACCATGATCGGTTGGCCACTGCAAACCGAGCACTTTAAGCGCTAGTTGATTACACCACACAATACTTAAATCATTTTGCAGTACCACTACCGCATCAGGTACTGCTTCAGCTCCATCGCGAAAGCGACGAATTAAATCAGCAAGCTCATTACGTTTTTTACGATTACGGTGCTGTAGATGATAAATACCTTCAAACACTTGCTCCCATGCACCCTCGCCCTCAGGTGGATTAAAGCTACGTTGATTAAGTAGCCAATCGCTCAAACGATAAAGTTGATGGTAGTGCCAAATAAGGAGGGAAAAAGATCCTAAAAATAAAAGCAAAAATGGCGCGCCAACCAGCACACCAATTAATAGTAAGGGTAAAAAATAGATAAACAGGCGCTTTACTAACGCCTGCTTATTAACAACTCGATACATACACTCACTTTACCTTAGAGTAGTAATACATGCGTATTTCATACATTAGCTAAGCTTTAAGCTGATCACAGCTTACTTGAAAAACGATATCCAGCACCACGTACAGTTTGCACCAAACGGTCATGTCCAAGTGGGCCAATTGCTTTACGCAGACGACGAATGTGCACATCAACCGTGCGATCTTCTACGTAAACATTAGTTCCCCATACATGATCAAGCAGTTGTTCACGGCTATAAACACGCTCTGGGTGAGTCATAAAAAAGTGCAGTAATCTAAATTCGGTTGGCCCCATATCAAGCTCGTTACCTTCTGAGGTAACACGATGCGAAATAGGGTCTAAACGCAGGCCATGTACTTCAATAGCTTCTTCTAATGAGGTTGGCGATACACGGCGAATAACCGCTTTAATACGCGCCATAAGCTCTTTAGGAGAAAACGGCTTAGTTACGTAATCGTCAGCACCTACTTCAAGACCGCGTACTTTGTCTTCTTCTTCGCCACGGGCTGTAAGCATAATAATTGGGATTTGGCGGGTGTGTTCGTTTTGCTTAAACTTTTTAGCAATTTGAATACCGCTTCCACCTGGTAACATCCAATCAAGTAAAACCATATCTGGGTAAGGTTCAACCATAGCTGCAATAGCAGAGTCGTAATCTTCTGCTTCAATTGCTTGAAATCCATTTTGCTCTAAAACAAAAACCAACATCTCCCTAATAGGAGCTTCGTCATCTACGACTAGTACTTTACGTGACATTCCAATTTATCTCTTACGCTATCGAATTAGTTTTCATTATTATGACTAAGTATGACATTTTTATGAAAGTGTAACGTGTAAATTAAAATGGTGGTAAAAAAAACACAAATTAGTGACAAAAAACCTCATTAACGTCATATTTTTAAAACCTTTTTAATATTTAACGTAATAATAAGAGATTTACGATAAATTTATAAAATAGCTAATTTTTGAAATTATCTGCTTTTTGTCGCTAGTTAAATCATTAAATAATACAAAATTAGCTGGGATCATTGTTTTACTAACCAAGACATTTTTACAGATCGATCGTTTAAAAGTAGCTTTAAAGCTATTTTAAAATTAACAAACCCGCCTGTGTAACAATCAATACGTTTAAAAATAGATCTAAATTTTACTAAGCCCAAAATAAAGGATCAGATTTTTACCAAGCCGATCCACTCTCAGATCAGAGTTGTACCCAGTCAAAGCCATAAGTTGTTGATTGTTTATACAAATAAATAACGATCAAATTATCTCAGAGCCTAAAATAGCGAAAAAGTGTATTTGGCTTAGTAAAGTAATGATCCGAAAAGGCTATGTTAGTAAATGCGTGATCCCAAAGTACGGCGTTGATAGTACAGCGATCTGATCAATAGAAGCCGTAACCTGCAATATAAAAAGGGCTGACATTAAAAAAGCCAGCAACAAAGTTACTGGCTTAGGGCCTGTTGACCTTTCAGGATTAAAATTTGTTCAATCTAGGGGCGATTTAATCGCGGCGTGAGGTTTGTAACCTAGCGGGCTAAGTAAAAACCGAGCAACAAAGAGTAAATTGCCCCTAGGCAGAACCCTTCGGGCAGCGCATGTTTGGCATTTATTCCACGTTATCGCCTATTTATGGGGAATAACCACACTGCATAGGCTCTGCCTTGCCTAAATACCAAACATACTGCTGCAAATTTAACCTCGAAAGATAAACAGGCCCTAATAATGATCAATTATAAATTGATCTATTATCTAATTTTAGGGTCTAGTTCGCCGCTTAAGTATTTAAGGTGCATTTCATCAAGTGAAATTGGCTTAATTTTACTAGCCTGACCAGAAGTACCAAACGAGTTATAGCGCGCAACACAAATCTCTGTCATTGCTTTTGTAGCTTCAGCTAGGTATTTACGTGGATCAAAGTTAGATGGGTTAAGCGCCATATGACGGCGAATTGCACCGGTAGATGCCAAACGTAAATCGGTATCAATATTTACCTTACGAACACCAAATTTAATGCCTTCAACAATCTGTTCAACTGGCACACCATAAGTTTCTGGAATTTCGCCACCATACTGATTAATAACTTCTAACCATTCTTGAGGAACTGAAGATGAACCATGCATCACTAAATGCGTGTTAGGAATACGTGCATGAATAGCTTTAATGCGGTCAATCGCTAAAATGTCATCTGTTGGTGGGCGAGTAAATTTATAAGCTCCGTGCGAAGTACCACAGGCAATTGCAAGTGCATCAACATGTGTTTTATTTACAAAGTCAGCCGCTTCTTCAGGGTCTGTTAGCATTTGCTCAGTGGTTAGTAACCCTTCTGCGCCAACACCATCTTCTTCGCCAGCTTCACCTGTTTCAAGTGAACCAAGTACACCTAGCTCGCCTTCAACCGATACGCCACAAGCATGCGCCATAGCAACAGTTTCGCGCGTTACTTCTACATTGTATTCGTAGCTTGAAGGAGTTTTGCCGTCGCTCATTAACGAGCCATCCATCATTACTGATGAAAAACCAAGCTGAATTGAACGCTGACATACACCTGGCGATGTGCCGTGATCTTGGTGCATAACAACGGGGATATGTGGCCATTCTTCAACGGCTGCTAAAATCATATGACGAATAAATGGAGCACCAGCATAAGCACGTGCGCCAGCTGATCCCTGAACGATTACTGGGCTGTTTGTTTTGTCAGCCGCTTCCATTATTGCGCGCATTTGCTCTTGATTGTTAACGTTAAAAGCAGGTACGCCGTAACCATGCTCTGCTGCATGATCTAAAAGTTGTCGCATACTGATTAAAGCCATTGGGTATTCTCCAATTTATCGACAGTAGTTCCCTACCATCTAGTTTGAACGGATGTGTTAGTTTGGCGTTATAACAACGCCACGAAAAACCACTGCTTTGCAGTAATATTCCGTCTAAATTAACTATTAAATTAGGGTGAGAGGTATTTAATAATTAATTGTCGGTGAGGGCTATTACCCCCTCACCTTACGCTACTAAAATTACTTAGCGCGCGACTCTAGCATTTCAACTGCTGGAAGTTTTTTGCCTTCTAAAAACTCTAAGAACGCACCACCACCAGTAGAAATATAAGAAACTTTATCGGCAATGCCGTATTTATCAATTGCGGCTAAGGTATCACCACCACCAGCAATTGAAAACGCATTTGAGTTAGCAATTGCTTGTGCAATAGCACGTGTGCCATTACCAAATTGGTCAAACTCGAACACGCCAACAGGGCCATTCCATACAACAGTGCCCGCATTTGCAATAATTTTTGCAAGTTTGCTCGCTGTATCAGGACCAATATCAAAAATCATATCGTCGCTTGTTACTTCGCTTACATCTTTAAGCGTAGCTACAGCAGATTCAGAAAACTCATTACCAACAACTACGTCAGTCGGTACCGGAATTTCACCATTATTAGCAATCGCTGCTGCACATAAGCGGTTAGCTTCATCCATTAAATCTGGTTCGTAAAGCGATTTACCAACTGGGCTACCTGATGCAGCAATAAAGGTATTTGCAATACCGCCACCGGTAACTAATTGGTCAACAATTTTAGAAAGTGAATCTAAAACGGTTAGCTTAGTTGAAACTTTAGAACCACCAACAATCGCCACTAATGGACGAGCTGGGTTATCAAGTGCTTTGCCTAACGCTTCTAGTTCAGCTGATAACAATGGACCTGCACATGCCACATCAGCAAATAAGCCAACGCCATGCGTAGATGCTTGTGCACGGTGAGCCGTACCAAATGCATCCATTACATATACATCACACAGTGCTGCAAGTTGCTTAGATAACGCTTCGTCGTTTTTCTTCTCGCCTTTGTTAAAGCGCACATTTTCAAAAACAACAACTTCGTTATCAGCAATATCAACACCGTTTAGATAATCTTTTTCTAAACGTACAGTTTGCTCAAGGGCATCGTTTAAGTAATCAGCGACAGGTGCTAGCGAAAACGCTTCATCATATTCCCCTTCCGTAGGACGGCCAAGGTGTGACATAACCATTACTTTAGCACCCATCTCAAGCGCTAATTTAATAGTAGGTAGTGCTGCACGAATACGCGCATCTGACGTCACTTTACCTGCTTTAACTGGTACATTTAAATCTTCACGAATTAATACGCGTTTGCCGTTTAAATCTAAATCTGCCATTTTTATGACCGACATGAACATCTCCTTAGTTAACGATACTGAACCTGAAAAATACGTTTAAAATTATTATATTAATAAATTACTTATTCACTGCCATCATAGCACGCGCTGTGTCGAGCATACGATTAGCAAAACCCCATTCGTTATCACACCATACTAATAACTTTATCAGTCGTTTGTGACTAACACGTGTTTGTGTGCCATCAATAATACAAGAATGTGGGTCGTGATTAAAATCAACCGACACAAGCGGCTCTTCGGTATAACTTAAAATACCTTCTAAGCGGTCTTTTGCTTGTGCTTTAAGTGCGTTATTTACTGCGTTTAAATCTACATCGGTATTAACCGTTACACTTAAATCCATTGCCGTGACATTTATAGTCGGTACACGTACGGCGATGGCTTCAAAACGGCCTTTAAATTTAGGTAAAATACGGTCTATACCACGGGCGAGCTTTGTATCAACTGGAATAATTGATTGGCTTGCAGCGCGAGTACGGCGTAAATCATGATGATAACCATCAATCACTTGTTGATCGTTCATCGACGCATGAATCGTTGTAATAGCGCCCGACTCAATACCAAATGCATCATCTAATACTTTAATAACCGGCACAACACAGTTAGTTGTACACGAGCCGTTAGACACAATTGTGTGCTCGCTTTTAAGCTCATCGTCGTTAATGCCATACACAATCGTAGCATCAACATCGTTATCAGCCGGATGCGAAAACAACACCTTTTTAGCGCCTGCAGTAATATGTAACTGCGCATGTTCACGCGAGTGGTAAACACCTGTACATTCAAGTACAACGTCTACATCGAGCGTTTGCCAAGGTAATTCAATTGGGTTTTCTTCACAAAAAAGTGCAATGGTATCGCCTGCAACACTAATGGTGTCTTCACCAAGTTTTACAGGAAAAGAAAAACGACCGTGGGATGTGTCGTATTTTAATAAATGAGCAATAGCTTCAGGATCAGCAAGTTCGTTAATCGCAACAATTTTTATATCGTCGCTCAAACCAGACTCGTATAACGCGCGGACAATATTTCGACCAATACGACCAAAACCATTAATTGCAAGTTTGATTGCCATGAAATATAAAATCCACTCTTTTAGCGTGCAGATAAAGGCAATACGCCTTTTAGATGGCTGTATTGTAATCGACCTTGAGCATTATTATAAGAGGGTAGCATTAGAAACTTTAAATTAAGGTTAAAGAGCTTACGCATTGCAAGCTCTTCGATGGTTCTGACTTTTAAAATTAAGTTTTTTATACTAAATTTTTCAATGCGTTAATTATATCTTCTGGCTCAGAACGAGTACGATAATCAACATCAACATAACGCCAAGTCACTTTACCTTGTTTATCTAAAACAAAGGTGGCAGGGATCGGTAAAACACTACTATTGCCATTGTTAACCGACTCTAAATCTAGGCCTCGGTCTACTCGCATATGCTCTAGTAAAAATGTGGGTACTTGCCATGCTACGCCGTAGCTTGCTGCTACATCGGCATTTTGATCACTCAGCACTAAAAAATCCATTTTACTTATTTCATCATCACTAAGTGAGCCATCGGGTACTTGCGGGCTAATAGCCACCAATTGTGCGCCTAATGCGTGAATTTCAGGTAAACGTGCTTGAAGCGCTTTGAGCTGTAAATTGCAGTACGGACACCAACTTCCACGATAAAAAGTAACAACCACAGGTCCTTTAGCAAGTAACTCGGTTAACTGCACCGATTGACCATGTTGATTTGGTAACTCAAAACTTGGTGCGCTTTGGTTTAAATCAAGTGCATTAGCACCTTGCTGAAACGCTTTTGCTTGTGCAATCGTTTCATCAACACCTTTCATGAAATCAGGATTACCTTTACGCCCTGCTGCTATTTTTGCCTCAGTTTGTGCTTTTAACGTGTTATTTTCATCGCTCATTATATGGCTACCTTCAAATTAATCAAAAACTTAAAGCCAGCTTACATTATGAAAATGTATTTGAAATGAAAATTTTAACTTATTCATCTACCTCTAAATCAAATACCACGTTTATTGATGATTTAAAGCTTACCGTTTGTTGTAGATAATTTTTGCGAGCTTTAGGAAATGAATCGCTTATTGGATTTACTCTATCTATTTTTTTAACCGCTGCACCAAAACCACTGTAAACGCTTTTTTGAGTTGAGCTAATAGTGCGTACTTCACCCACTTTTGTACCAAAGGAGTTAGCAAGCATATTTGCTTTTTCTTTTGCGTTATTAAGTGCTTGTTGTGTAGCTTGTGCTTGTAACAGCTCAGCTTTTGAAGATAAAAACTCAGTATTTTGAATCGCATTTACTTTTAAATTCAATAAAAAATCACTTAAATCATTCACTCTTTCAATATTTTTTAGTGTTACTTCAAAGGTCCTTATAGCTGCGTATTCAGCGGGAGCCTGATGCCCTGTTTCAATGTAATCCATACCCGTTTTTTCAACTTTAACACTTGAGGCAACTACATCATCGGCAGTTATTTCAAATTGATTTAGCCCGTCAATTAGTAAATTAACTTTATTATCAAGATCGTTCTTAGCTGCTAAAGGTTCGTTTTTAATACTTATAATTTGAAATAGTATTTTAGCGATATCAGGATTGGCAAGCACCTCTGCAGTCCCTTGAACCGAAATTTGACGATTTGTAGCTAAGCTTGAATTAGCAAAAGTGATGAGTGGGAATAAGGTTAAGAAAATGGCAGTGATGAGTTTCATGATCGTCCTTGAAATTCTGGAAAAAGGTTAGTCATTATTTTTTATAGGAACTAAATACACAAGCTTAAAGACGCTTGCAAAATACAAGCGTCGAGAGATTGTCAATCGATTAACTTTAGTTACTCTGTTTTTTTTCTTTTTCGTTTTTCGCTCTTACCATATCAAGCGGAGTCGTTGTATCTAAAGGATTCTGTTGTGGTACTTTTTTTTCATTTGACATAAATTTTACCTTATAAAAAATAGAATTAAGCCTGAAACAATAAAAAATATTGAACCAAGCAGCTCATTAAATGCAATTTCAAGTTTTTTTACTTTTAGCTCTGCAACTTCTCTAAAACTATTATATGAAACTTGTATAGATTTAATTAGTTTTATATAGACATCTTCCATAGTGCTTTGAAAAAATAGAGCGTCCGTTTGTTTATCTAATGGCATCCTAATAGTTTCTTTAAGCCTCAATGCTTGCAAAGAGAAAACAACCGAAGATAGAAGTAAGGTGACTCCCAAAATTAGAAAGCCTATAGATAAATATTCAATAAAACTATTAGAGAAAGTAAAACTTTTAAATAATGTTGAAAACAAAATACCTAATAAAGCTACTAATATGGTGGTTACACCAATAAACTTTGTAGCCTTTTCATCTAAATTGTTTAGACGCACTTCTTCATTAGCTAGAGTTTCTTTGGAGTATTCAAAGTATTTTTCCCAATTTCCTACTTTTTCAGACAATTTATCACTCCATGGTTTTCTAATTTATACCCGATAGTTATACATGTAATAATAAAAGTAAATGCTCTATTACAAGACACCCGTGTTAACCGATAAGGCATTTTATCGTTGGGTTTCGCTGTCCTCTATCCAACCTACGTCAACTCGCCTACTTTTAGCTCTTTGCCACGGCTTATTTGATGGCACTGGGCTAGCAGTAACTCGGCGGTGGCTTGTGCATCGGTCAGTGCATGATGGCAATGATAGCTTGGTAACTCATAACGTGTGCGGCATGCATTAAGGGTTAAATCATCTTGTTTTATTTCAGTTGAATGATGGAGTAAGCGCTTTTGTTCAATATGGAGTGTGTCGATTATGAGTTTAGGACGTATGGTTATATTGGCATTTTTAAGCGCTATTTTTAAAAACCCCCAATCGAGCATGGCATTATGAAACACTAAAATACAATCACTAAAGTGGCTGCTTAGTCGCGTTAATATACTGCACAAGCTCTGTCCTTTTGTTATAGCATCGTCGCTAATCCCATGAAAAACAGGACTTTGCTCAAGGCTTTTTACGTCTTTATTTATAAGGTGCTGCGACTCGCTCATTTTTATACATTGGTTATCTATTATCACCCACGCTACCGATACAATTTCGTGCTGTTTTGCATCAAGCCCAGTGAGCTCTAAATCAATCACCAAATAACGTTGTTGTAAGGCATTTTTGCCTAGTAATTTACGGCGCTTTAAATACCGAGTGAGCAGCTTTTTTACCATGTTAGTAATCCATCATTATAAACTGCCGCGAGCAAACTTAAACGCGGCGGCTTGCTGCGCTTGTTTAACAAGGTAAAACGCTTCTTTTAGTTGATGGCGCTCTAGTGAGTTTAATTTATTAGGATTAATACAATTACTCGGTAAGCCCTCTTCGTTTATTTGTGTACTCAAGCGAAGCTGCGTTAAGAACCGCCAGCAGTCTTTTAGGTTGTATATATCTTCTTTGCTGATCAGTTTATGTTTTAGTAGTGCGTCTAATCGCTCTTGCGTGTTGGCGCACCTAATACCCGCTTTTAAAGCGTATAACCGCACTATGTCATTTATAATTACGACACCGCGTTTTTTTAAATCTATGTATTTATTATTTTGATCTGTTTTTTCGGTTTTAAATTTATTAAATAAACCAATTGGCACGCTGTTGCTGCTTATATCGGTTGCCATTGCGGCATAGAATAAGTCGTTACGCGATATACGAATTAGTTGCTCGCAAAAAGCGGTGTATAAAGCATTTGAGCCTTCAATAAATCGCAGGTCAAAAAATATTTTACAGTTAAGCATTGCATTAGG
Organism: Pseudoalteromonas sp. NZS11_1; assembly: GCF_015864275.1. Lineage (NCBI taxonomy): Bacteria > Pseudomonadati > Pseudomonadota > Gammaproteobacteria > Alteromonadales > Pseudoalteromonadaceae > Pseudoalteromonas > Pseudoalteromonas sp. NZS11_1. The sequence continues at coordinate 13,663 of NZ_JADYXK010000026.1, read as the reverse complement.
AGTAGGGCTTTTTATCCATTTAAAAAAGCGCTCGCTCCAGTCGTTTACGCTCATTCGGCACTCATCGCTGCTTGCCATAATATTACCTGGGCAACGCCTAATGCCGCACTCAACTAAATTCTCACATACAAACTCCCCCATACTTTTAAAGTAAGCGTGTTGCTCGGTGGTTAAGTCGTTAGGGAGTAACAAGCCGTTGTCTTGATCTGAATGCAGGGTTTGTTCTTCGCGTGCTTGCGAGCCAAAGCAAATAAAACTAAAGCTGGTTGGCGCTGCGCCATGCTCTTCTTGAAATAAGTGAATAAGGCGCGATGTAAGCGCATCGGTTAAACCACTGAGTAATTTACCAATTAGCGATATGTCGTCAATGTTGTACGAAAAACCACGCAAAAGTTCGGGAATTTCTTTAGCGTAGCGTTTTAAATCAGTAACAGTATGCGCTTTATATATGCGCCCAATAAGCTGTACGGGGTCGCTTTTTTGTTGGCGCAGTAAATCGGTGCTGGTTATCATCCCTATAGGGTTATGGTTTTCGTCAAGCACGGGCAAATGATGAATATTGTATTTAAGCATTAAGTGCAGCGCCGAAAACACCCGGTTATTTTCAAATATAAACTTAGGTTTGGCGGTCATAATACTGCTTACTGCGTCTTGTGGATCTACCTCGTCGGCAAGTACTCGATTACGTAAATCACGGTCGGTTACCACCCCTACTAAGTGCGCGTGCTGCGTTATCATTATTGACGACACACCATGCTCTTTCATTTTTTTAGCGCTTTGCCTAATACTTGCATCGGGCGAAAGCGTAATGGCGGTGCGGGTCATCAGCTCTGATATTTTACGTTCAGACCAACTATCGTTTTTACTTTTATAATGCGATGACAACAACCGGTTAGCATGAGCGCGTACAAAGTATTGCTCAAACGATTTATATTCTCTGCGTAAAAAATCAAAGTGCGTTTGAGAGAGCATATACACTATGCCCTCTTTTTGTACTTCCAACCTATTTTGAATTGCCTCACCGGTTAACAGCGACGGAAAACCAAAGTAGTCACCTTGCGCTAAGCGTGTAACAACATCGCCCTTACCATCAACTAGGTCATACAAACCAGAGCGAATTAAAAACAGTTTAGGGTTTTCACTTTGTAACCACTGAGTCTGGTTTTCGCGGGTGAGGTAAATAATATCAAGATGATTTACAAAATATTCGTATGCGCTGCTATCAAGCATAGTAAAAGGTGCTTGCAAACAAACGTATTGGGCTATTTCTTGTTGTTCTACACTCATTGTATTCGCTCTTTAAATGGTGATGTACCAATCTAATGTACTTATTTATTAAACAAATAAAAAGCCCGACTAAAGTCGGGCTTTTGGTGCTTTATGTTTTCTAAACTATATCTATAAATTGTAGCCTAGTGGTCGTGTGCTTCTGCAGACCCTTTAGGGTTACGAATGCTTTCAACCATTTCTTGAATTTCAACCGGTGTAGGTTTAGTAAACTTAAGAACAATTGCAGCAACTGCAAAGTTAATAATCATACCAATTAAGCCAATACCTTCAGGCGAAATACCTAAGAACCAGTTTTCAGGGCTGTTTAGCTCTGGGCTAACAAACTTGAAGAAGATGATATACGCAGCGGTAAAGCCAATACCCGTTACCATGCCTGCAATTGCGCCTTCGCGGTTCATTGTTTTAGAGAATATACCCATAATAATTGCTGGGAAGAAACTCGCTGCCGCCAAGCCGAATGCAAATGCCACTACCGACGCCACAAATCCAGGCGGGTTAATACCAAAGTACGCGGAGATAACAATAGCGACCATGGCTGCCAACCTCGCTGCAAGTAACTCTTGCTTGTCGGTAATATCGGGCTTGAGAGTTCGCTTGAGTAAATCGTGCGAAACGGAGGTCGAAATAACCAATAGTAAACCTGCTGTTGTAGAAAGTGCCGCGGCAATACCACCAGCAGCTACAAGTGCGATTACCCATGCTGGTAAGTTAGCAATCTCTGGATTTGCTAATACCATAATGTCGCGGTCTACGTTTACTTCGTTAGCACTGTTCGGATCGGTGATTTTACCCGCCGTGTAGAACATTTTGCCATCGCCGTTTTTATCATCAAATGTAATTAAACCTGTGCGTTCCCAGTTTTTAATCCATCCAGGTGCTTCTGCGTAAGCTGTACCGCTACCGTCTTTACCATTTATAGTATCAACCATGTTTACGCGAGCAAAGGCTGCAACCGCAGGGGCTGTAGTATAAACAATCGCGATGAACACAAGTGTCCATGCGGCAGAAATACGCGTGTCTTTTACACGAGGTACAGTGAAAAAGCGAACAATTACGTGTGGTAAACCAGCAGTACCTACCATTAACGCGCCAGTAATAGCGAACACGTCAATCATGCTCTTAGAGCCTTCGGTATATTGCGCAAAACCAAGTTCAGCGCTTAAGCCGTCTAGTTTATCAAGTACGTACACGCCATCGCTGCCAATTAATGTGGCACCAAAACCGGTTTGTGGGAAGAAGTGACCCGTCATCATCATCGAGATAAAAATGGCTGGTACAAGGTAGGCAAATACAAGTACACAATACTGCGCTACTTGTGTGTAGGTAATGCCTTTCATGCCGCCAAGTACCGCATAAAAGAATACAATCACCATACCAATGTAAACACCGGTTTCAATTTCTACTTCTAAAAAGCGTGAAAATACGACGCCTACACCACGCATTTGCCCTGCAATGTAAGTAAAACAAATGAATATGGCACATACAATTGCTACTAAACGCGCGGTGCGTGAATAGTAACGGTCGCCAATAAAGTCAGGAACAGTAAACTTGCCGAATTTACGTAAGTAAGGCGCTAAACACATGGCTAATAGTACATAACCACCTGTCCACCCCATTAAGTAAACGCTGCCATCGTAACCTGCAAACGAAATAATACCCGCCATTGAAATAAACGACGCGGCACTCATCCAATCGGCAGCCGTTGCCATACCATTAGCAAGAGGAGGTACGCCGCCGCCTGCTACATAAAACTCTTTAGTTGAACCCGCACGGGCCCAAATTGCTATGCCGATATAAAGCGCAAAGCTTAAACCAACAATTATAAACGTGAGTGTTTGAACATCCATTGCTTAGCTCCTATTCGTCTACGCCGTATTTTTTATCTAACGTATTCATTTTGAAAACGTACACAAAAATCAAAGCAACAAAGGTATAAATCGCGCCTTGCTGGGCGAACCAGAAGCCAAGTTTAAACCCAAAAAAACGCACTTCATTAAGTACATCAACCAGTAATATGCCAAAGCCGAAAGACACGATAAACCACACTGCTAATAGTTTAAATAACAGCGAAATGTTTTCTGCCCAATAAGCTTTTGCTTGTTCTTCATCTTTAAAAGCCATTTTTGTTTTCCCCTTTAAGCACCGCAATATCGCGATGAGTGGTTTTTTATCTTCGCTTACCAATTTAGCAACGCTGGTTACATATTGAATTGAGACCATAGTCGTAACAGCTTGTTAACGTTTACGTAAACTGTATTTGTCATTCAAACGTATTTTATACATTTTCATTTTATTTCAATTGGTTAGCTTAATTTTTTGAATTGGCTTTACTGTTAAATTGGTAAGTTGGTCATTAATGCGACATTAGTCTAATGCTTGCGATGATTTTATTTTTGTTATTAATATTCAATAAGATAGAAATAAAATGAAAGTTTTATTTTAAATTCAAGCCTCACACTTAACCTCAGTTCTGGTATTGTGTTAATCCCTCATAGGGTTGAGGGACTATTTAAAATAATAAGGTTTAATAACAACATGACTGCCGTACTCATTATTGTTGCTTTAAGTTATATAGGTGTGCTGTTTTGGCTCGCCAATTGGGGCGATAAAACAACCCCCTTGGCAAAGCGTATTAGCCATCACCCTTTTGTGTATTCACTCTCACTTGGGATTTACTGTACCTCTTGGACTTACTACGGCTCAGTGGGTACAGCCGCCACCAGCAGTTGGAGTTATTTGCCAATATTATTGGGCCCTGCGCTGCTGTTTTTATTCGGCCAAGGGTTTTTACGTAAGCTGGTACTGGTAAGCAAAAAACAAAACATAACAACTATTGCTGACTTTATTTCAGCTCGTTACGGCAAACGCCAAACTACCGCGATTATGGTTACTGTTATTGCGCTGCTGGCGACTATTCCCTACATTGCACTGCAATTAAAAGCGCTTAGTACCAGCTTTTTACTTTTGCAAAACAGTAATAAAATATCAGGCGATATGCTCGCGCTTTCTGCCACATTAATTATGGCCTTATTTGCAATATTTTTTGGTACCCGCAAAGTGGACGTAACAGAGTATCGCTCTGGGTTAATGCTTGCTGTCGCGTTTGAATCAATGATTAAACTTATTGCACTTATTGCTGTAGCAGGCCTTGCTGTTTACACCTTATTTAATATGCCAGAGCCTACTTCAAATAAAGTAACCGAGTCTATTTGGGGTCACTGGAGCGACTTTAACTTTTTTAGCTTTAACTTTATTGGCCAGTCTTTAATGGCTGCGGCCGCTATTATATGTTTACCACGCCAGTTTCATGTAACCGTGGTCGACAACCAAAACAAACGCCACTTACTTACCGCTCGCTGGGCTTTTCCGCTGTATTTACTATTAACTGCCGCAATGATTTTACCTATTGCGACTGCGGCAATTCATCCTGAAATTGGCAGCGGCTATTCGCCAGATAGCTTTGTACTTGCCCTACCGTTAATTAACGACAACGCCTTTTTAACCACCTTTGTATTTATAGGTGGTTTATCGGCCGCCACCGCAATGATAGTGGTAGCAACGCTTACATTAAGCACAATGATTTCAAACGATGTGGTATTACCCCTAATGCTACGTCGTAAATTTAAACGCAACTTAATTACTACCAGTTATAAGTCTCGAATTTTACTTGTAAGGCGCTTTGCTATTGCAGGCATATTAATTTTGGCCTATTTCTATCAACAATGGTTTGGCCATAGCAGCGCGCTGGCAAGTATGGGCTTAGTTGCTTTTTCACTTGTTACTCAATTATTACCCGCTATTGTGGGCGGCTTATATTGGCGAAAAGGTCATGCTTATGGGGTTTATGCAGGTTTAGTAGCGGGCTTTATTTGCTGGGTACTATTTTTAATGCTGCCAATACTCGATGCCGGTGCAACGCTTGATAGCGAGCTACAACAAACGCTTATAACACGCGGAACCTTGATAGCTTTGTTTGCCAATATTGGTTGCTATATTAGTTTTTCACTTGGGGCTGAGGAGCGCTTAATTGATAAAATTCAGGCAGCTGCTTTTGTTAACCCTAAAGATCAGGCTATTTTATCAAGGCGCTTAAATAAAGACGTAAAAGCCACTGTTTACGACTTTAAAATACTACTACAAACCTTTTTAGGTATTCAGCGCAGCCAACAAGTATTGGCGCATTACGCACTCGCCCATCACTTAAGCGATAACAACGCACACCCAGAGCCTGAATTTATAGCTTACTGCGAACGCGCGTTAACAGGCGTGCTTGGCGCATCTTCCGCGCAAGCATTAATACATACGGTATCGTCGGGTAAGCGTATGGCGTTTGAAGAAGTTGTAAACTTTTTTGACGAAACCACACAAGCGCTGCAATTTAATCAAAATCTGTTATTTACCTCACTCGAAAATTTAAGCCATGGTATTTCAGTTGTCGATAAAGATTTAAAGCTAGTAGCTTGGAATAAACGCTACAGCGAAATGTTCGGCTACCCTGAAGGATTTTTAGAAGTAGGCCAACCCATAGAAGATATTATTAGATACAACGCTAACCGTGGTGAATGTGGCCCTGGCGAAATAGAACGCCAAGTAGAAAAACGTGTGCAGCATTTAAAATACGGCAGCTCGCATCACTTTATTCGCCACCGTCGTAATGGCCAAGTATACGAAATGATTGGTAATCCGCTGCCCGATGGCGGATTTGTTACCAGCTTTTCGGATATTACCAATCACATAAGTACGCAAAATGCGCTTGAAGAAGTAAACATGGATCTTGAAAACCGCATAGAAGCGCGAACTCAAGAAGTACAAACCATTAATAGAGACTTACAAGCTCAAATAGATAGCCGTGTACAAACCGAGCAAGCACTTACTTTAGCCAAACGAGAAGCAGAGCAAGCCAACGACAGTAAAACGCGCTTTTTAGCACTGGCGAGCCACGACATTTTACAGCCGTTAAACGCAGCACGTTTATACCTTGCTGCCATTGACGAAAAGCAACTCGACAGCACTAACCAAAACAGCTTTGAAAAATTAGGCGACAGTCTCGATTCAACCGTGCACTTAATGTCGGCACTACTTGAAATAGCCAAGCTAGAACAAGGCGCTATGACCCCTACCCCTCGCCACTTTTATATTGAAGATATTTTAGCCCCACTGCAAAGTGAATACGCTATTTTATCAAGTGATAAAGGTCTTAAGCTTAGTGTGCGTTCAAACCAGCAAATTGTGCACAGCGATATAACCTATTTACGCCGAATTATTCAAAACTTGGTCTCTAATGCAGTTAAATACACCGATAATGGCCGTGTATTAATTGCCTGTAGGAACCGAAAGCATAATTTACGGATAGAAGTATGGGATACAGGCCCAGGTATTAGCGAAGTAGAACAAGCTAAAATATTTAATGACTTTTACCGTGTTGAGTCGGGCGATAACAAAGGCGTAGGCTTAGGCTTAGGTGTTGTAAAACGTATGGCTGACTTATTAAGTTTGCCGCTTGATGTGCATTCTGAGCCAAATAAAGGTAGCCGTTTTAGCATTGAGGTACCTTATGGCGACGAGCAGTTTGTACAACAAAAAAGTACGACAAACAGCCTAATAGAAAACCGTGCAGCAATTAATATTGTTGCCGTAGACGACGACCCTGAAAACCTAGCTGCAATGGCAAGCTTACTTAAAAAGTGGCAAGCTAATTACACGCTATTTGATAATGTAAATAATGTACTGGCGCACGCTAAGCAAAACGGTGCACCCGATGTTATTTTAATGGACTACCAATTAGGCAATGATTGCGATGGCATAACGCTAATTAAAACCCTGCGCGAAATTTGGCAAAGCCAAGTACCCGCTATTTTAATTACCGCAGTACGCGACACCGAGCTTAAACAAGAAACCAAAGCCGCTAATATTCATTATTTAAGTAAGCCAATTAAACCGGGCAAACTAAAGGCACTGCTTAATCACAGTACATAATAAGCTAGTAAAAAGTGAGCTAGTTAAAAGTATTCTAGTTAAAAGCTATCAAGTAATAGCGTAAAACAAAAAGCCCAGTATCTTCACTGGGCTTTGCTTTATAAAGTGTTCAAAAGTTAAACTGGATTTACTCGGCTTCTAAGCTTTTGGAACAACCAACTTAACCCCACCAACGAAAGTCCTAATCCAATAAACGAAAGCGCTTTAAGTAAGCCCTCCAAGTTAGCCATATCAATTAAAAACACTTTAACAATAACTGCAGCTAGTAAGCCTAAGCCTACTTTTTGTATTAATAACTGGTTTTTTAAATGACCAAAAATTACAGTACCCGCACCCATTACTAACCAAATAACAGAGTAGCTATAAAGCTCTGCATTACTTGCGCCTTTTGATAAGTAAATATAAGGCCCTTGCCAGTATTGGCGAATAAAGCTGTTTATTGCCAATAATATAAACCCACCCGCAACGGCCAATATAAATGGCGTAGCTTTAGCGTTTATTGGTTTTACAAGCTTGGCCAGCCAAAGCGTTAATCCTGCAGGTACTAACCACAATAGTAATAACCAGTTAAATATTGGCAGCTCACCTATGTAAAGTGATTCAAATAATGGGTTGTCGTCAAGCAGTGTTTTAATAGCAAAAAGCCCTGCTAACCCTGCAAGTGCAAAGCCCGCCACTTGGTATAACTTAGCTAAAGTACCGGCAAGTTTTGCTCTATGTAAATACACGCACCCTAATGCCAGCCAGTTACAGGTAAGGAGTATTTGTTCGTAAAAATTAAGTGAATCAAATTGCGGATAATGCCCTACTAACTGATAACTTGTTTCGGTTGTAATAAAAAGCGCTAAACAATGAAGGGCTGCACCTTCTAACCATACTTTTAATTGAGATGCTTTAAAGCACCTAGCTGCGGCAAAAAATAACGCAATGCATAACGGGTAAACCACTATGCTCCAATGCAAACCAAATACCGTGAGTGCATCGTAACTTGGCGTCCAAGGTGAAAGCGTAAGGCGCAGTAATAACGCAGCAACCAAGGCTTTTATAGGCCAATGTGGCATAGGCACGCTATAGCGTTTAATAAGTACGCTTATAAGTAATACTTGTACAGCAAGAGCAATGGTTAGGCCGCTGTCACTTAGTAGCATGGTAATTGCTAACGTAATATTGGCATTAGCGCCTACCCAATAAGTAAAACGCTGAAATAGCGTTGTATTATGTTGCGCGAGCTTTATTAAAATAGCTGCCACTACAAACAATACAACGGCCCAAAGTGGATATGCAGTACTTAACGCAGAATTAGGAATAAGCGTATATAAAGTCGCTATCATTACAAATACACTAAATGCCCCCGTAATATGAAACGCTAAACGCTTAATCTGTTTTTTACCGTAATAAAGCCCAAAAGCGGTAAGTAACAATCCGAGAAATAAACCCAAACCATACTCATTTTTGAATATAAAGAGTGCGTCATCAAATAGGTTTGGCGAAAGATGCGTGCGTTCAGCGCCTATCACCAATAGCGTTGAAATAACTAACGCTACACCCTGCCAAATATCCCAACGGCTATTTTTAAGGACTAAAAACAACACCAAAACAATACTCAACACGCCGATTGTTTGCCACTGCATATCAAAGTGACTTATTAGCATGGTAAATATTAAGGGCGCCATAAAGGCGAGTAATAATGCATGATCTGGAAGCACTTTAATTAAGCGTTTTAAACTGTGCGGGCGATGTTCAATAACATTCAGTTTTAGACCCAATCGCGGTATAGCAATTAACCCAATAATACTCAGTAGAGCAAACGTTCCCATTAACCAAACGGTATCAACTTTAAGTAGCGTAAAACCAACTAAATACCAGCCAATGTGCCCAGCCCATAGTAAATACCATAGCCAAATACGTTGTACTTTATGTGCAACTAACGCAGCCGACAGGCTTACAAAGCCAATATACATTAACAGCGCAAATAAGTTACCACTGCCAGTGCTAACCCATATTGGTACGCTGTAAGCGCCAATAATACCAAGCACGGCCAATAGCGGGCCTAACCTAAGCGCCATTGCGCTTGCACTAATTGCTATAACTGCCAGTGCAAAAAATGCCACGGTAGGGCTAAGCATATCGTAGCTACTGTAGGCTAAAAGCGTTAAAGCAAAACAGGTAATAAACCCGCCGCTTGCAAGCGCTGCGGGTATGTAATTATTAAAGCCTTCAAATATAATACGTTTATGGTGTAAATAAGCCGCAGCTGCAATTAAGCCAAGCCCAAATAAGCCGCCTAAGCTCAGCCTCATTACAGGCGATAATAATCCCGCTTCTAGGCTGTATTTAGCTAAAAATATGCCACCAAACGCAAGGGCGATAGCGCCTATCCAGGTCATCCAGTTTTGCTCAAACCCTGCGCGTAATTTATTAAATAGTAATTCTATGGCTGATGCTTCAGCTGGTTTGGCTTTTTTAGGAGGCTCTGATGGCTGATTTATTACAGGTGGCGACACGCTTTGGGACGTTAAGTTTGGCTGTGTTTTATGAGCAATTGGCTCAGACCTTGAAAGCGCTGCCTGAGCCGTAGATGCTTCGCTTTGAGGTTCACTTTGCGATATCGGTTTATGTGTTTGTAGATGTGTTACTTTGGCCCTTAAAACAGCCACTTCTTGTTTTAATCCATTTAACTGCACTAGCGCTATTAAGCCGCAAATAGCACCGGCAACTACAACCAGTATTACTATGACGGCTAACCCAACTAAATCATCCATGGCACACTCTTATTAATTATTATGCCCTGAGTGTACCTAATTATTAATGAGTAGGTAAATTTTGTTCAATAAAAAAGCCTAAGCACTTAAAGTGCTTAGGCTTTATGCTACTTAATATGTTTAGATTTATTCAACACTATCGGTAATAGTGCGCTCTAGGGTCATTTTATAACCTGAGCTTGTTGTTTCATCATGCTCTAAAATCAATATGTAGTTACCCTCTTGTGTAAAGTCCATATCGCTTTGCTGAATAAGCACAATTTGCTGGCCATTATCTTCATAGACAACATAAACCGTGTAAATTTCGTTATCTACAACCTGTTCTTCTTGGTCATACTTATCTAGGCCATCGACTACGTTACTGGTGTCGTCTACTGTTTCGCCGTTAAGTGTAAAGTACACATCAACATCTGAAACCGATTGCCCTGCGTAGCTTTCAATTAGGTTTACAACCGATACCGTATGGCTGTAACTACTTGGTGTTAGGTTTTCTTCAACGCTCATCATACGTAAACCGTTATCAACGTCGTTATAAAAAATACCCACCGCACTTTGCTCACGCTCTAGCGTCATTAAAAAGTTATCAGCTAGTTTTGTACCTTCTTCGTCGTACATCGCTACGCTGTAACTATTAGGCGAAAGTTCAACATAATCTGTATAAGAGTCACTAGCAACTGTATTTGTTGTGTTTACAGTTGTACCGCGTGTAGCAGAAAAGCTCACTGGCGAGTAGTCATCAACCGTATTTATAAAACGTAATTGCCCCAGGGCAGATTGATGTTTAAGCTCAGTAACGTAGTTATTATCGGTTACTACATCAAGCGTAATACCGCCTTCTTCTGTAGCGTAACTTGGGCGGATCATTGCTACATAACTTGCTTCATCGTATAAATAAACAGATGACGACTCGTACACAACATCACTGCTGCCCGCTTCTGTTATGTAAATAGTGTAATAGCCTTCATCAATGCTTTGCAGATCTAACTCACTTAAATATTGAGCTGATGAAAAAAGTGTCGCGCTTTCAAATACGCCATCATCAGTTGCTAAATAAATATCGTAGTTAGTGTCCTCCCCTGCAATATTGTAAAACCCTAAGTTAAACTCACCCGTATCGCTTGTAATAGGTACGCTAAGCTCTGTAAATGTAGGCTCATCAAAGTTGCCGCTCATTACTACTAACTGTGTTTTGTCGCCTTTAATAGAAATTTCTTGGTCGCTAATTGTTATATAGCTGTCGTTAGCATCTAGGTATTCAAAACTTACATCATAAGTGCCTGTGCTGTAGTTATGGCGAGTAGTTACATCGGCAAAATCAGCGCCTGAACGTTCTGTTTCTTCAACAAACAAACGTGTGTATGGGCTATTGTAAGAGCCGTTATACAATTGGATGTAACCTGTAGAGCTTGAGCTATCATCAGAGCCGCAGCCCGACAAAATAGTAATTAGACTTAAGGGTAATGCAGCTTTTAAAAGGGAGTTGGTCATTAAGGTTATTCCTTATTATTAATATCCCCATTATGACCCAAACATTCTATTTTAATTTCATGATTTACAAAGCATTACCCTCACTGACATTTCCTTACGAAAACGTTAAAAAGTGTAGTAAATGTGCAAACAATAAGGACGTGTTTTTATATAATTAAAAACGCTTACGGGGCAATTTCAAAACGATCTCGGCCACTCTTCTTAGCTAAATATAAAGCTTGATCAGCGCGCTTCATTACTTTATCTAAAGGCTCATTAGGCGTTTGCATTGCAACACCTATACTTACTGTTAAGTGGCGAGAATTTTGAACATTTATGGTGTGCGCAAGATCAATTAATTGCTGCGAAAAATCACATGCTTGCGTCATATTATTTGTAGGCAAGTAGCCACCAAATTCTTCACCACCGAGGCGAGCAAATTTGTTTTGGTGCGTAAAAGCATTGTCGTATTTAGTTGCTAGTTCTTTAAGCACTACATCACCAACATCATGACCAAATTCATCATTAATTGCTTTAAAGTGGTCTATATCGATAATTAAAATAACGTAAGGTGAGTGCTGAGCATCTTTAGCGTGCTGATAAAAATAACGTCTGTTATGTACCTTGGTTAAATCGTCAATAATTAGCTCACGCGCTAATCGATTATTAATACTTTGTATAAAGCGCATCGTTTTAAATAAACCATAGGAAGTTAAAAGCATGCCGCTGGTTCTGCATAAATCTTCAAAATAAATACTTACCCAGTAAGGCTGTATCACTATCTCATCGATTAAATCAGCTGTATTACCCATGGACCAAAGCATTAATCCGAGAGTCGAAAATGTATATGCAAGCTTTGAAAGTTTGGAGCACTGAACCATCCAAAATAAAAAAATAAGAACAATTAAATTAATAAAATCAGTTGTAAAACCGTAAACATTATTTTGAACTTGTAAGGGAGGAAAGTTAGTTAGGGAGTAGGCTGAAAAAATAACAATATAAGCTAATAAAAATAGGCTTACAGTTTTATTTTTCCAGCTCATTTTAAAAAAATTAGAAAGCCTGATAGTGAGTTTTACCGTTTCAATCATATTAACCCTAAGCTTTTCGATACTATATTAAAAAACTATAGCACATTACCAAAAAGGCTTATTAGAATAAGGTGGTTAATAACCTTTAATAATGAGCTTAAATCACCAAGCTTAATCCCCAAACCCCTAACACAAGTAACGTTATTAAAACCATTGCCTTAGTTTTGTGTTTACTAATGATTCGCTCAGCTTCATTACCTGCATAATAAACAATAATAGCCAGACCAAAGTAACGAATAGAACGCGCAATACCTGAGGCCAACAAAAACAGCCAAATAGAGTACTTAGTCGCGCCTGCTGCAAGCATCGCTATTTGAAACGGAATAGGCACTATGCCTAGTGTTATTACAAACCAAAAACCTTGATCTTGCATTTGCTGTTTAACGTTTTCAAATTGCTCAGGGCTCGAAAACGTATTAATAATCCAATCGCCAACCGCATCAAATAAATAATAACCCAACGCATAACCAAACAATGCGCCCACTATGCAGCCCAAGGTCGCCATTAATGCTATAAGCCATAGCTTTTCACGACGAGCTTGCATTAGCGGTACTAATACAGCCTCAAGTGGAATAGGAACTATGGTTGACTCTAAAAACGACGCCACTGTAATACCGCTAAGCATATGCTTAGAGTCAATAAAATTACGCGTTTTTTCTTTTAGTTTTTTTTGAATGGCCATAGTAAATCCTTTTCACTTATCAGTAAGAACAAGAGTATTCAATAAGCCAATAATTACACATTTAGGTTAATACACGCTGAAAACAGTGTACTAAATTTACAGGTCCTAGGGCGTATTGATCTTTGTTGATTGAAATTTGTTCAATCTAGGGTCGATTAAATCGCGGCGCGAGGTTTGTAACCTAGTGGGCTCGGTAACTGCTCCTGCGTTACCCTACTGGCTTACATCCATGTAAGAATAAGTAAAAATCGAGCAAAGCTTCCGCGTCCTGCTAACGCCCCTTACCTACATCCATGTCATAGGTAAGATCTTAAGAAATTGAGTTGAAGCTCAATTCATGATCAAATGGTTGTTACCACACAAACCACAGAATCAAGAAAAGAGCTTCAAATGAA
>NZ_JADYXK010000025.1:0-67123 GCF_015864275.1 Pseudoalteromonas sp. NZS11_1 | reverse complement strand
GTTAGGAGGCTGGAAAGATACCAAGCGCACAGGGCGTGCATCTGTGAAAGTGTTATGGCAAGGATGGCTTAAGTTACAAGCCATCCTGGAAGGCTACGATTTAGCAAAATCTCTTGAGTCAAACTTGTGATCAAGAGACAGCTTTATAGCGGCTTTTTATTCTCTGTATTTTCATGCAGTTCGAGTTTTGGTGCACTCATACCTTTGAGTAACCGACCAAATATATCAGCGCCGGTAATAATGCGCTTCACATCACTCCACACTAACACCACGTCGTGATCAATGGCCCCATCAAACGATTTATCTAAAGAATGACTAGCCCGTATTTTTAAAATAACTTCACTCAGGCGCATCGCTTCATCAGCAACAATAATAGGTCTGTGACAATAATGATAAGGGTCGAACGTCTCTGGTTCAAACAAGGCCGAACGTAAAAAGCCGTCAGCATCTACCACTAATAAAGGCCAACCGTCTTCATTGGTAATGATCACCCAGTTATAACCTGACTTATGTAGTTTTCGTAAAAACTCATTATCAGTCGTTAATGTAAGGTCTGGGAAAATAGGCAAATCAAGCTTAGTAGGCAAAGCAATAATAGAGTCTGGATCAATTACTTCACCCTCTTTGGTTACGCTTATTTCATCTAAGCTAAAAAAGTTAAGCGCGCCTATTCCCTCAACGTGCTGAACATCAGCCTCTTCTGCTTCTATGTGTTTGCGAATAATACCTCTGAGCTCACTTTCAGCAAAGTACGTAATCCCCTCTTTACCTAACCATGCATCGAGAATTAAAGCCGTTGGCTTAGCAACTACATAAAACAGAATCTGATAAAACTTAATTAGCGGCGAAAGTAGGCTCGCCATTTTTAGCGCATTACGCGAAAAATAAGCCTGCGGTGTTATTTCACCAATAATAGTAATTGCGATAGTTGAGAATAAAAACGAACTTGCACCCATTAATACCGAATCAGAAAGTAGTGTAAGTAGTACGTTAATACCTACGTTGCCCCACAAAATAGTCGATAATAAAAAGTTAGAGTCGTTTCGAAGGGCCATCACTTTTATGGCCGCCTCGTTCCCTTTTGCACTTTCCATTTCGAGCTGAAGCCTACTTAGTGAAAAAAACGCTAAGTTTAAGCCCGAAAATATTGCCGATTGTGAAATACACAAAGCAATTGCACACCAAATCATGACTTCAAAGGTCATTGTATTTTCCTGTTAGTAATACCAATTCACTTAATTAAGCGAATTGGTATAAGGCTTATAAAAGCAATAAACTGCCTAAACCTAAAAAGGTAACAAACCCAACAATATCGGTAACGGTAGTTAAAATTACCGAACCAGATAACGCAGGATCAATTTTCATTTTGTCTAAAATAGACGGAATAACAACACCCGCTAGTGACGCGGCCACTAAATTCAATAATATGGCTACCGTAATCGTAATACTAAGCATTAAGTCGTTAAACCATAAAAAGGTAAGCAGGCCGATTACAAACGCCCATACCAAGCCATTTACAGCGCCAACACGCAGCTCTTTTTTAAGCAACGCATTACGGTTTGAATCTGTAACCTGTCCGAGCGCTAAACCACGTACAATAACGGTTAATGTTTGACTACCTGCGATCCCGCCCATAGAAGCAACCACTGGCATTAATACAGCTAGTGCTACAACCTGTTCTATAGTTGCGCCAAATAAACCGATGAACCAAGACGCTAAAAAGGCAGTAGCTAAGTTAATACCTAACCATATACCACGGTTTTTAGCACTTTTTCGCACACTTGCGAACAGGTCTTCGTCTTCACGTAAACCACCGGCTTTAGCGGCAGCTTCATCAGCAATTTCTTGGCGTAATTCATACGCTGAGGCAATGGTTAATCGCCCAAGTAATTTGTTATCAGCATTAACCACTGGCAGTGCCATTTTTTCACTGTGGATCACCACTTCTGCCGCTTCATATAAATCATCATCAGCATGGAGCGATGAAAAGTCATGATTTGCCAATGTCATTAAGTTATCGGTGTCGCTGGCTTTTATTAAATCATTTACCGCAACCTCACCTATTAAGCTGCCCTTACGGCTTACCAAATAAATAACCTCACTGTATTGCGGTAAACCTTTATGTAGCAATTTTTTAGCGCCACCGGCAGTTAGCTTCTCTGATACTTTTAAAAAGTCAAAACCTAACCAGTGACCAAGTTGTTCTGGCGGGTATTGCTGCGCTAAATCATATTGTTTGGTTTGCGCTTCATCGAGTTGCTTTTTTGCATACTCAACAAATCGCTCTGGTATAACTTCTTCAAGTTCCAGTAGCTCTTCTACATTAACTTCATCAAGAAGTTTAAAAGCCTCAGTGTCTTCTAGTGTTTGCAGCAACCACAAGCAACTATCTTCACTTAAATTAACAAAAATTTCGTGTTGCGTGTCTTCGTCAAGCAACTGCCAAATTTCAAGTCGTTGTTCTTTTGGTATCGCCTCAAAAAGTAATGACAGGTGCTCTGTTGAAAGCGTTAACTGCGCATCTGCTAATAATTTATTTTTGCGTTCTGTTGTATCGCATTGCAATAAATCATTTATGAGCTGTGGAAGTTGGTCTACCGGATACTCAATCATCTTAAAACCTTAAAATTTAAAAGCGCACATTATTTATAGTCTACTTGAACAATAAAAAATTGCAGAAAAAACGTGAACTTATTAAGCATGCGCAAGCTATTTTTGCGCATTGTATGGGCAAACTAAATGCAGTACTAATATTTATTTTAAAAAATTAAAAAAACAGTAAAAGGAATTGTTTTTGAGGGATTAAACAACAAGTAAGCAAACCAAAGGGATTACTTATAATAAAAAAAATCCCATATTAGCTAGGCTAATATGGGCAAAATCACACAATGAATTAGGTGTTTTTAAATTACGGTTTGTGCTTTAAATTAAAGTCTATCAGTAATATTTCGTACTAAGTCTGAATCTACAAATTGAGTAATAAGTGCAGCGCCCCACGCATAGCCACGCTGTATTGGGTAACCTTTAAAAATCCAGCGTTTACGCACGTGATTAAAGCGCTCTAAATAGTCCTGCTTTTTTTGTGGTAGAGGTTGCTCACCCAATTTATTCCATGCTTTATATACACCTGACATGTCAGACCCTCGCATAAAGCGTTGCAACCAGCGCGGAAAACGTGAAAAGCTAATAGTGGACTGAAAATCAATAAAATAAGGTTTACCGTCTGCGCCACATAAAATGTTACCCATATTACGCAAGTCTAAATGCACGATGCCTTTACGATGCATTTTTGCTACTTGACGCTCAAGCTCGCTAAAAAAGCTTACTGGTAGCGTTTTATCTTCATGAATTAAAGCGCGCAGTGGTGTGCCTTCAATATAGTTATAAGCTACGGCTATCGGCGATAGTCTACAAAAGCGGTTAGCAACTGCATCAAGCTCAGCTAAACGGCTCAATCCTTTATATTCTTGGTTTACAGATAGTCGCGCAAATGTTTTGCGGATAAACCAGGGGCTTTGGCTAAAATCTTTAACAATTAAATCAAATTCATTATCTTTATATCGATACACAATCGCGTTAGCAAAACGTCCCTTATGGACAACACTTAAGTGATGTTGCATAAAAGTATGTTCTGGATATTGCTGCTGTAATTGTACTAACAAATTATTTTCAATCATAACAAACCTAACAAGATGATAACTTTAATTGCCTAGGCAACTATATTATCAAAGTTAGATTCTACGCACAATCAGATCAACTAATTAGCACGCTAACTTTCTGTTGAAACAGTATCGCTATTTTATTGATAATCTATTTGTGGGGGGAGTTTCGGGTAATGTATCTAGATTATTTATAGCTTTAAATAGTAAGTCTATTATTTGGTTTTTTTCTGACTCTGAAAAACCATTTAATGCTTGAGCATAGACTTCGTTTACTACAGGCATAATTTCAGGACAAAGAGCTTTACCTTTTTCACTTAAACACAAAATAGTTGAGCGCTTATCAAGCTCACATTGCGTTTTAATAATGAGTCCTTTTTCTTCAAGTCGGTTTAGTAAGCGGCTCATAGCGCCACGATCATAAACCATATACTCACAAAGTCCTGCAAGCGTATTAACCGACTCTCTCGCAAGTAGTACAACCACAATATATTGCGCTGAGGTTAAGTCCATAGGAAGTAACTTGGCATCAACATGAATGGCTAATCTCGAGCGTAAAAAAGACACTAAACGCCCCAAGTCTTGCTCTGGCGCTAACTCTTCTCGAGTACAACGTTTAATTGATGGCATGTTTTGCATGGTTATTCCACTGTATAGGTATATTTGCATGCTGATAGACCTTAACACATACAAAAAATTCAATAATTTTTATAAAAACTAAGCAGCTAAAACTAAGCCACAAAAATAAAGCCGCTATTAGCGGCTTTTACTGTAAAGCTTTAAACTTTGTTAAATTTTAAACTGGCCAACAAGCTGGCCTAAGTTTTCACCACGCGCAGCTAAATGCTGGCCTACCGAAGAGGTAGTTTTGCTTGAAATAGTTAGTTCATTAACGATTTCTTGAATGGCAAATACATTACGGTTTATTTCTTCTGTAACGCTACTTTGCTCCAGCGCCGCTGTCGCAATTTGCGTACTCATGTCGTTAATTGATCTAACTGAGGTTGTTACCGCACCTAAACTTTCTGAAATAGCACGAGACGATTCTACTGAGCGATTACAACTATTCTGACTCGCTTGCATTGCGGCTACAGCATCCGATACTAAATTATGTAACTCACTCAACATTTCACTAATCTCTAATGTGCTAACTTGAGTACGACTTGCTAAGCTTCTTACCTCATCAGCAACAACAGCAAACCCTCGCCCTTGCTCACCTGCTCGTGCAGCTTCTATTGCAGCATTAAGTGCAAGTAAATTTGTTTGCTCGGCAATTCCACCAATTACGCTTAGTACACTATTAATCTTTTTAGATTGATCACTGAGTGAATCAACTTGTTCTGCGGCTAGGTTTATCTCGCCCATTAGGTTAGACACCTCACTGAGTGAAATATCAACACACTCTTGAGCTTTAGCAACTTCTTGCGTTGCCGCTTGGGTTGACTCTGCCACTTGATTCGTATTTTGAGCCACCTCATGAGAAGTAGCCGACATTTCGGTAATAGCCGTCGCAACAAGGTCTGTTTCATGATTGTGATTAAGTAGTTTGTCTTCAATTAATCGTGTTTGTGTATTTATATCACTAGAGGCTGTTTTTACATCGTGTGTTACATCAACCACATTGGCAATAATGCCATGTAGCTTACTTACAAACATATTAAATGCTTCGCCAAGTTGGCCTATTTCATCGTTAGTATCAATGTCTAAACGTTTGGTTAAATCGCCCTCACCTTTAGCAATGTCGTCAAGGCTTTGCGCCATACGCTGTATTGGTTTTACCATTGTATTTGCGGCAACTAACGCACATATAATAGTTAACACAACCCAAAATAAAGCAATTAGCAATAAGGTCACTACCTTATCATTCATGTGCTCTTGCATTGCTGTTTGATATTTAAGTAGTTCTGCGTCTATATCATCCATATATGCGCCAGTACCAATCATCCAGTTTGTACCTGGGATCATTGCTGCATAGCCCATTTTTTCAACTAAGCCTGTGGTATTTGGTTTTTGAAAATGATAGTTAAAAGCGCCACCGCCTTTTCTAGCTTGATCTAATAAACCCACTATTATTTTTTTACCGTTAGGGTCAGTCATCCCTATTTTGTTTTGCCCTTCAATAGCATCACCTAATAATGCATGAAAAACACTAACGCCATTTGTGTCGTATATAAAAAAGTAACCACCTTGACCAAATGTTAAATCTCTTAAAGCGTTTTTAGCATCTTGCTCAGAGCCATTTGCTATTTGATAGCGCATAATTTTACTGGCAATTTCCACCTCGGTGCTTAGCAACGTTTGTTTGTCACTTATTAGTTTAGTTTGAAATGCTTCAAAATTTTGTTGCTGATTTTTATTCTCTAAATAATAAGAACTCAGCATCAAGCTAATCAAAAGTAGCATTAAGGGCAATATAGCTAATAACAACAGTTTGTTTTTCAAGCTTAAATTACTCATTATTTCTCCGGGGTATATAAATGCATATATAGCGACAATAGCCAAAAATTAAATTACGGCTGTTTACATTGTTTTATTGGGTTTAAAAGCATAGTAAATAAAAACAAATTGGTGGGAGTAAACTCATACTATGCTCAATTAGCAGATATTATAGTCACAAGGAAGGTATTTGGACACTAAAAACACTGAGACCTTCGTATTAATTAATATATAATTTGCCACTCTTTCATTAGAGATTTAAAGTTCTAGCAGCTGCATTGATCTAAACTTAATTTTATAGCGTACTAAGACGACTAATCGCCAGCTATGTAATGAGTTAACGCAGGACTCATGTTAGTATTGATTTTAGGTTCATATAAATAATGAACATATAGATATTAAACTTCCATTAACATATAATAACCCTATATTACTAATACCAAACAACTAGAAAATCGGAACGCATCACTTTGAGCCACAGTTATAATCTAATAAAAATGAATTATTAATGAAATATATTTTATACCTTGCACTTTTAGTGTCTGCTCATGCATTCTCAGCACCTGTAAATAATAGTATCGCTTTTTACTACTCAGCGCCGATGCCATTAGCCGAAATGACCTTTTATTCTCGCGTTGTAGTCCAGCCTGATCTTGTGACTGAGCACGAACTTAATTGGTTTAAACAGCGTAATATTGCTGTTTATGCTTATTTAAGTGTTGGTGAGTCGTTTAATCAAAGTGAGTCATCACTTAGCATAAACCCCAACTGGAATAGCCACATTGCGGATTTAACATCAGCACATTGGCAACAATATATTGCAAATAGCGCTGCGGCATTAAAAGCACGTGGCTTTAGCGGCTTATTTTTAGATACCCTTGATAGCTATCAGCTATTAGATGCTACACACAGTAAACCCGATCAACAAGCTGGGTTAGTCACCATAATAAGCTCACTATCTGAGACTTTTGACAAGCACCTTATCCTCAACCGGGGCTTTGAGTTATTGCCTAAACTCGCTAATTTAGCCAAAGACTTAGTTGCT
This sequence comes from Pseudoalteromonas sp. NZS11_1, assembly GCF_015864275.1. NCBI lineage: Bacteria > Pseudomonadati > Pseudomonadota > Gammaproteobacteria > Alteromonadales > Pseudoalteromonadaceae > Pseudoalteromonas > Pseudoalteromonas sp. NZS11_1. Next base: position 59,983 of record NZ_JADYXK010000025.1, on the reverse strand, counting down.
GAGGGTTTGTATAGCCACTTTAATCCGACCGACAATAGCTATAAACTGACCAACAAAAACGACCAAGATTGGCTAAGCGCACAATTAAAAACAGCACAAGACTTAGGCCTCAACGTCCAAGTTATTGATTATGCAAAGCCCGATAATCGCCTCGCTATGGCACAAAATATTATAGACGCCGGTTTTAATCCATGGGTAACCGATGGTCACCTGCAAACGTGGGGCACATCATCAATTACACCAGTGCCTAGGCGCATCCTAATTCCGTACAACAGTAACGTAAAGCCACTCATTTATACTACCGTCCATTTAAAGCTTGCGACCATGATTGAGTATTTGGGGTATATACCTGATTACATAGATATGGCAAAGCGCGATTTACCTTTGGTTGACCCTAGCTTACATGCTGGTATTATTTCGTGGACCTCAAGCGACGCATTTTACACCCCAACACTTACCAATTGGCTTGAAGCTAATTTAGGTGTGGTGCCAGAGCTTATTTTAGGCGAGTTACCACAATCAACTAAATTATTATTAAGCTTGGGTATTGAGTCGTTAAACACACTGCCTGAAGGTCCATATAAACAAGATAGCTTTGCACCTTGGCTCAAAGGAGAATCCACAACACCTCCCCCTATTGTTAAACCATACTTACTCAAATTAGCAACTGATGCGACTCCTTTAATTACAATAAAATCATCGGATGACACAATAGTTGTACAAGCTGCTAAAACTAAATATGGTGCAGTCGTCGTTGCTCCTTGGCTAATTGATACATTTCCGATGGAAGGCAGCAAATGGGTTATTGATCCGCGTACACTACTAACTCAGGCTATGGGACTACCGCCTATATTAGTGCCAGATACAACCACCGAAAGTGGCAGGCGAATGCTAACGCTGCATATCGATGGAGATGGATTTACAAGTGTTGCCCATTACGAAGGTAAGCCTTATTCAGCAGAAGTAATTCGAGATGAAATAATTAAACGCTATAAACTGCCTTTAACGTCATCTGTGATCCAAGCTGACATTGAAGAAGGCGGTATTCACTCTAAACAAAGTGCCAAACTTGAAGGCATTGCACGTAGTATTTTTAACCTACCTTACGTAGAAGTTGCTTCGCATACTTATAGTCACCCCTATTTTTGGACAGCACTGTCTGGGCGAAAAAAAATAGATGAAGACGACACCAATTACGGTTTTCATCTAGATGTACCTGGCTACAACACAATTAGCCTTAAAAAAGAAATTACAGATTCGATAAAATATATTGATGAAAAGCTTACACCTAAAAATAAAAAAACAGTGATGATACTTTGGTCAGGCGATGCAACTCCTGGTCCTAAAGCACTTGAACTTGCTCGTGATGCAGGTGTGTTAAATGTCAACGGTGGTAACACTGATGTAAATGCCGATAATCCTAGCCTTACACATATATCACCTATTGGCCGACCTGAGCGTGATTTGCTGTATCAAATTTATGCCCCCATATTAAATGAAAATGTTTACACAAACCTATGGCATGGCCCTTATTACGGCTTTAGACGTTTAACCGAAACTTTCGAAATAACAGAAAAACCATATAGGTTAAAACCTTACACTATTTATTATCACTTTTACTCAGGCGAAGTTCTTGCGGGTTTAGACGCTCTTAAACACAACATAGATTATGTTTTAGCAAGACCAAATACGCCTGTGCATTTAAGCCATTATGCAAAAGTAGCAAAAGATTTTTACTTTTCTGCACTTGCAAAAAACAATAATAATGAATGGTTATTTAGCTCAAAGTACATTCGTACTCTACGGATACCTACCGATTTTGATGTGCCAAACATAGCTCAAAGTGAAGGTGTATCGGGTGTAACTGAAAAAGGTGACTACATACACATTATAAATAACATAGCTCGCCTTAGCTTTGATCACAGCCAAAATAGTAAAAAACCTTATTTAGCGTCTGCAAATGTTGTTATTAATAACTGGCAAGTTAACGGGCCTGTTAGTTTTAAAGCGTGGGTACCCGCTTCACTTGATTTAATGAATGCACGCTCTTGCGAATTTGTATCTAATTTGGGTGAGCACTTTAAAGGTGTAACACGCGCTAATGTGACACACTTTAATCTACCAAAGGGTCAATTTTATGGTTATCTTAACTGCAATGGAGTCGCTCGATAATGAATGCTAAAAAGCGCCCTCAGTTAATTTCTGTAAAAACAATATTAGCAATATTAGCTGTAAGTTGTTTTGCACTTTATGCATTATTTCCTCACACCTTATTTTTTGAAGATGATGAACTTTCACAAGATTATACCTTTGAAAAATCGTACCTTAATGCAGCGCTCAACACAGAGCCCGACAACGAAAAGCTACGCGCAAAATTAGTTGAGCTGCATATAGGGCTTAGTGAGTATTCACAAGCCACTAACGAGCTTGAAAAACTACCTAGAGGTGAGCGCAAAGCGACGCTTGAAATAAAGCTGCTTTACTCACTATGGCTAGCAAGCGGGGCTAATATTGACGACCGCTTTGAAGAACTATCTTTAAAAATAGGTGCTCATAAAAATTGGAACGAACAAATACTAACTATTGCAAAAGCAGTTGGGTTAAACGCAAAAGTTGCTCAGTACTATCAAAAAAATAAACAGCCACTCCTTGCAGCCGATTACTGGTTAAGCGCAGGGGAACCTGACAAAGCACTCGCAATTTATAAAATAAATATAAATGCTGACATTGCAGCTAAAGCGATTGAAACTGCACTGGGCGCAAATAACCCGATTCAAGCTTATGCATGGTGGAAAACCTATGGTGACAAAGCCGATGTTAAACGCACCCTTTATTTAGCTAACCTAGCTGGCAACACAGAAGATGCAGCTCAAGCCATTGAAAGCTTATTAAAAGCTGAGCCAAATAACACCGACTACTTAACAAAAGCAATGCACCTACGTTTAGCAAATGGAAATGCAAAAGGGGCAGAACAATTACTCGCACAGTTATTACTACAGAGCCCAGATGACAAAGAGCTACATTTATTAAATTGGAAGATAAAGCGCTGGCAAAACAAGCCTAAAGAAGCTCTTCGAGAATTTAAATGGCTAATGTCTAACAAAGCAGTAACTCCTGCGATGCTTACCGACAGTATTAACGATGCCACCGCTTTATATTTATACCAAGATGCTAATGATATATACGAATACAAGGCGCAAAACAGAAGTCTGAAAGGCAATGGTTTTGCTAATTGGATGCAAGCTAACGAATTTATTGGTAACACAAAGCAAGAGTTAAACAATATTGAACGCTTTGAGCAAATAAATGGTAAAAGTGTATTATCACAATACTGGAAAGCAAAAGTGCTTCACGATACTGGTAATTTAAAAGCCTTAAGGGTCTTGTGGCCTACATATAAAGGGCCTAAAAATGAAGAAGATTTACTTTGGATTGCCCGCGCATTTTGGCTAGAAGATGACTTTGCTACAGCTCTGCAAGTACTAAAAAGCAAGCAAGAAAGTTCTGACGATGAGTTTTGGAGCGCCAATGTAGATATGGCTACGCGAGTCAAAGACAAAGCTCATGAGCTATATGCATTAGAGCAGTTACAAAAAATAAGCCCTTTAAGCGTAGGCGACATGCTGCACTACCAACAATTGCGCTTTGAAGGTCGGCCTCAGGAGCTTCTTGATTATTTATGGAAAAGTGAGTCGCAAACTGACCGTCAATTGATTCAAATTGCATTATTAAGTACACAAGTAAATGATGCTAAATCAGTTGCACGTATTCATGCTGAACTTGATAAACAACGATATAATAAAGCTCTCTATCCTGCTTGGTTAATTCTTTCAAATTGGTATCAAAACCAAAGTGATTTAAATTATGCTTACACAACGCTTAACCGCGCCGCTAAATTAAGCGAATACAACCCTGATGTTGTGCTTGCACAAGGTTGGTTAGCACTGCAAATGCACGACACTGTGATGATTAGCCGCATTTTAGCTCGCTATTCACAAAGTGATCCTTCCTATGCGTGGACCCAGCTATTAGCAAGCTTATCTATTTATGAAAAATCATATAATAGTGCTTACTTTTATTTGCGTAAATTAGCCATTGCAGATCCAAGTGACTTAACAACACTGGTTAACTTAGCCGATGTAATGAAGCAACTTGGTTATTATGCAAATGCTGCTGAACTTAATCACTATTTACTGCAACACTTACCTAAAGATAAATATGCATACAGAGGCTTAATGTTCCGCTGGGCGGGCGCGATGGCTGTTCCTCATTTAATGCAATTAAACACAATGGAAGAACTTGCCCCCGACACTATTGGTGAGCCCCAAACAAACTGGTGGTTAGCGCGCAAGGCCGCACAAAAATTAGAGCCATGGCAAAAACTACAACTTTATATGACCAACGGCGAATTTAATAAAGCGAAACAGCTTATAGCCGAAGGTTCACTAAGCAAATTAGATGAGCTAAACGCCCTACTCTATTTAAAACAACCCTATGCCACCATGCAACGTTGGTACGAAGAACTCACTGGCGAGGCAAATGAATCGCAATTGAGTTTACTCAGAAATGCACGCGCATCCTATTTTAGAGCGCTTGAAATAAACCTATCGCCAGAGGCTGGTTTAAACAGTAGCCAGTATGATGTAAACGTTTATTTCCCTTATGCTAATGGGCAATGGAAATTAAGTTTAAGTAATCAGCAAAATCTTGATAACAACGGATTACTGTTTGCAATAGAAGATAAGATGACATTTGGTCGTTGGTATTTTGATGCAAAAATAGATTCTCACCAAGGCAGCTTAGTTAGCCGTCAAGGTTTTAGCTTGGACTCTCGTTATCAATGGGATTCGCGTACACAGGTAGGTTTAAAGCTTGAATATAATGTTGAAAACCGCCAATCAGAAGCGCTACTTAGCTATGCTCAGCTAGATAAAGCCACGGCCTATGTTAACTACAATATTGATGGTAGACAAAACGTACAGCTATCAGCAGCAGCGATGTCTTTTTCTCGAAGAAGCGATGGCAGCTCACTAATAAATGGCCAAGAATATAATGCACGTTACCAATACAGCATTTTAAAAGACCGCCCAATTTGGAACGCTTATTTTAGTGCGCAATGGCAAGACTTTGAACGTGTTAATGCATTAATAAATACAGATGCAAGTAGAAGACCGCTAAGAGTTGACCTTCAACCATTTAGACGTTTTGCACTAGGGACCTCATTTGCTTCAACTGGTTCTTTAGAACCTCCTTATTTAGGCGCAAGCCCTTCATGGTTATTTGATATAAGTACTGGCTATCAAACACTTAACGATACAGTAGATGTATCAGTTTCAAGTGGCGCTGGTTGGTCTGTACTGGGCGATGATTTATTTAAATTACAGCTGGGTTACCAAAGTAGTAATAAAGTGGGTAACTCAGATACACAATTACAATTAGGTTATTACGTACATTTTTAATGTTAGGAGAGAGTATGTTTCGTTTAATTATACCGTGTTTGGTATTACTATTATCAGCATGTACCACCAGCAGAGTTGCTGATGATGTAGAGCTTAGCCCTTCAAAAATTGTGGCATTAATGCCACTTGTTAATCATGCTCAAACACCGCTTGCTGGTGAGCGTGCTGAAGATATTTTAGCCAGTATTTGGCAACAAAATAAATTACCAACTCTTATACGCGCACCTCGTGTAAACACCAAAGAGCTTCCACCACTGGACGATCAATACCGTTTAGACAATGCTATGCAGTGGTTAAGCACTCAACAAGCTGACTATGTACTAACAGGCAGCATTGAAGAGTGGCGCTACAAAGCTGGGCTTGACGGCGAACCCGTTGTTGCACTTACATTATCACTTACTGAAAATGGACAAACAACGCCGATTTGGACGGGTACTATTGCTAAAAGTGGTTGGGGCCGCGATAGCATTGCAGCAACAGCACAAGATGTGATTGCCGATTTAATTTCTTATATAGAGGTTAGTGAGTGAAAACACATTTCCTTAGACCAAGAGACGTTCCTGAGCTACAAATATGGGCTGAGGTATTTATATTTACCGCGCTTGCTTTAGGGCTGCCTGTATTATTTAACGCAGAGGACCCATTTTGGACTGAGGGAGGGTTTTCGTGGCCTGTACTTGGCCCACTTTTAGTTTCTCTACGTTATGGCTTTTCAAAAGGCTTTATTAGTATTTTATGTTTGCTTGTTGGTCAACTTTTTTTACTTCAAGCAAATATTTTATCACCACAAAGCGACTTCAATATTAACGCCATGATTGGCTACATTATTGTAATTATGATCACTGGCGAATTTAGGGATGTGTGGGAACGTACTAATCAACAACAAAGTATTCAGCTTGAGTACGTAACCGATCGCCTTGAAACATTTACTCGTCAGTATCACTTAATTAATTCATCTCACGATAGAATAGAGCAAATGCTTGCTGGTCATACGTTAAGTTTGCGTGAATCGCTACAAGCAGTAAGAACCTCTATCGGGCTATTAAAAGAAAGAAGGCTTGATAGCGCAGCGCAAAAAATAATCGACCTATTCGTTGAATATGGTTTATTAGAAAGAGCGGGCTTATATAAAGTTGAAAACGACACTGTTTTAGAGCCTCCACTTGCCTCTATTGGCCAAATGGGTCAAATAGCTGAAAATGATCCTCTTATATTAGCGATGATTGAAGAAAAAGAATTAGTATCAGTAAAAGACGCAAAAACTGCGTTAGGTATAAGTAAATACCATATGGCAATCCCACTTATCGACGTAAATAATACAATTTACGGCGCTATTTTAGTTGAAAGAGTACAATTTTTTGCACTTAAAAATACCACTCTTACACTACTTGCTGTTATGGCTGGGCATATTGGCGACCTACTGCGCCATGAAATAACAAACCCAGTAATGACATATGAAGAGTCTCCGTACTTTATTCGCCAAGTTAAACGCGCGAATAAAGAAGCAAAACGATACAACATTCCATCGCAGCTGCTAAAAATAAAAGCCAATAATATTACTGATAAATCGACTCAACTTATGAGTTATTTAAGTGAAGCACGCCGTGGTTTAGACATTTATTTGTATGATAATCAAAATCAGGTATTACTGCTATTAATGCCATTAGCTGATGAACTTGAAAAAGCAGGATTTATCGCCCGAATGAACACCTGGTGTAAAGAGCGTACGGGTAACACTTTAGCTGAGCTTGATATTGTTATTGAGCAACAACTTGCACTACCAATAAGCTCAGATGATATAAAGAGATTGGTTTCACTTTCATGATTATAATTATTGTAGCGGCGATATTAGGGTGTATTTGCCAGTACTTTGCACTAATAGAAGTACTGGAAACACCTAATTGGTTTTTAGCTATACTACTGCATGCTATTGCTAGCATCCTTTTTGCTATTGTTAGTTATGTGTTTATACCCAAAAAATACAAAACGACTCCTTATAGCTCTTTTTTGCTCATGTTTTTATTATTGTTTACATTACCCGTACTTGGAGTTATAGGTGTTGTAGTAGCGCTTACGTTTGCTCTTTGTAAGCCTCTCAAAAACGACGAGATAGAAATAGAAGAGCATAAAATACCTGAGCTTCCTTTTGAAGCCAGAGCAATATCAGCAAACCCGACCTATTCTATTGGCGGACTTAAAGCAATTTTAAAGCACGCGAGTGAACCAAATAAACGTTTAAGTGCTGTAATGGCAGCTCGTCACATGAGTGACTCACAAGCTATTCCTATTTTAAAGCTAGCACTTAAAGATTTAGAAGATGATATTCGACTACTCGCCTACTCAACCCTTGATGGTAAAGAAACCAAACTCAACGAAAAAATCAGTTTGTATCAGCAAGAAATAGCCGTTACGACTAAGCAGCCTAAATTGAGCCATTTACAAAAACAGCTAGCCGAACTGTATTGGGAACTTAGCTATTTGGGTTTAGCCCAAGGTGCACTGCGTAAATATGTTTTAGAAAAAGCAGAAGCACTTGCAGAGCAAAGTATTGAGCACGTAAAAACACCTGCAACCTTTATATTTTTAGGCCGAATATCTTTAGCCTTAGACAAATACGAAATAGCCCATGAGTACTTACTTAAAGCAACTGAGTTTGGTATGGCAAGGCGTCATGTTCTCCCTTATAAAGCCGAAGTTGCCTTTTGTATGAACAAGTTTGACGACTGTAAACGCTATTTAAAAGAACTCCCAGAACAACCTAAAGGCAGTGAATTACGTCATTTGCAGGAGTATTGGCATGAGTAATAAAAATGCAGACATTTTACTGCTTTTGGAAGGTACCTACCCTTACGTACGTGGTGGTGTATCTAGTTGGGTTCATCAAATAATTGAAGGGTTACCTCATTATAACTTTGAGCTTGTTTTTATAGGTGGAGCACCAGAGCATTATGGCGAGATTCAATATACTTTACCTGAAAACGTTACCAAGCTGCATGTTCATTATTTAGTGGAAAATGATACTTCTGAAATAAAAGCCAAGCATGGGGTTAAATATAAAAAAGAGCTCTTTGATTTCTGGCAACAACTACAAAATTATTTTAGAGATTGTAACGAGCCTATCCCGACTGAATTGTTAAAATTTGCATTTGAAACTTTGGCTAAAAAAGACGGTATTAACGAAGCCGACTTTTTATATAGTGAATCATCGTGGCAAGTGCTCACTAATTACTATTCAACTTTTTGTGATGAATCCTCTTTTATTGACTTTTTTTGGTCATATCGCAATTTATATAAACCGCTATTTAAAATAGCCGAAATTGCACGTGGACTTCCAAAAGTTAAACTTATTCACTCAATATCTACCGGGTATGCTGGTATTTTAGGATCTGGTGCCAGTGTAATAAGCGATACTCCCTTTTTGTTGACCGAACATGGTATTTACACCAAAGAGAGAAAAATAGATCTTATTCAAGCCATTTGGATCAAAGAGTCTGAGCAAAGCCTAGGTAAAAACTTAAATACCGAGATGGGCTTTATTCGCCGTATGTGGATCAGCTTTTTTGAGCAAATCGGCCGAACAACATATCAAGAAGCAGATAAGATCATTTCGCTATACGACGGTAACAGGCAGCGCCAAATAAAAGATGGTGCAGCGCCTGAAAAAGCATTTGTTGTACCTAATGGCATTAAAACAGTACGCTTTATTGAAGCACTTGAGCAGCGTCCAAAACAGATACCACCGGTTGTTGGTTTAATTGGACGTGTAGTGCCTATAAAAGATATTAAAACCTTTATACGTGCGATTAAAGAAGCGCAATCGATATTACCAGAGGTCGAAGGCTGGATCATCGGCCCTTATGAAGAAGATCCGCAATATTACAAAGAGTGTGAACTACTTGTAGGCAGCCTTGATTTACAAAACAGTGTTAAGTTTTTAGGTATGCAAGATATTACCAAAATTTTGCCTAAGCTCGGAATTGTTGCTTTAACCTCGATTTCCGAAGCGCAGCCTTTAGTACTTTTAGAAGCAATGGCGGCCGGTGTGCCTGTACTTGCTAGTGATGTTGGCTCGTGCCGCGAAATAATCGAAGGCGGAACCGATGAAGATAAAGCATTAGGTAAAGCCGGTGAAGTTGTCTCAATTGCTTCACCTAGCGAAACAGCACAACAAATATCAAACATGCTAACAAATGAGCAAGCTTGGCTTGAGTATCAAAAAAGTGGTTTAGACCGCGTACAAAAATTTTATGACGAGAGCCACATGTTTGCCCGTTACGATAAACTTTATAAGGATACAATGGCATGGCCGGAATAGGTTTTGAGATACGAAAAATTCTCAAAAAAAATACCCTGCTCTCAGTTTTTGAAGCATACGGCTACGCAGGTTTAATAGGCTCAGGCCCCTGGCTGCTCTCTATTGTAGCGTTAATGCTAATTGGTATTTTAAGTTTAGGAATTGTATTACCTAAAGTACTTATTATTCAATTTTTAACGCTTGTTACCTACATGATGGCTGCCTCACTTATTTTAACGGGTGGCTTGCAGTTATTACTAACTCGGTTTATTGCCGATTTGTTTTTTCAAAAAGAAGAGGCAAAAGTACTCCCTAATTTACTTGGTGCGCAACTTGTAACAACAATAGCTGCTCTATTAGTCGGCTTAGGTGTATGGCCTATGCTCCCTATACCCGTTGTTACTAAGATTATAATTTTAGGTGCCTTTGTAAGCTTATGTAATCAGTGGCTTGGCGCTATTTTTCTATCAGGTATGAAAGAATACCGGTTAATTTTAATTACCATGCTAAGTGGTTACGCCTTTATGGTATTGCTTGCATATTTATTAAGAGACTGGCAGTTAGACGGCTTATTTTTTGCATTTTTTGCTGGCGAAGCACTGCTCTTTTTTGGCTTTTTATTTATGATTATTCGCCGCTACCCAGGTGAAAAACTTATAAGCTTTGACTTTTTAAGCAATAAAAAAGTGTATTACAGCCTATTCTTTTGTGGTCTGTTTTATAACATTGGTGTATGGGCTGATAAAATCATTTTTTGGTATTCTCCAAGCACATCAATTCAAATTATTGGCACGTTAAGAGCTAGCCCAATTTACGACTTACCTATATTTTTAGCCTATTTGTCTATTATTCCCGGTATGGCAGTATTTTTAGTAAAAATGGAAACCGACTTTGTAGAAGAATACGACCGTTTTTACACAGCTATTCGTGGTGGCTCATCTCTTGAAGAGATCTACATATTAAAAGACAATATGATCCAAACTGCACGTGCCGGTTTATACGATATATTTAAAATTCAAGGTATTACCGTTGCCTGCTTATTATTATGGGGTGAGCAAATACTTACCTTTATTGGCATTGATCCAAACTATAAAACGCTTTTATTTATTGATGTAGTCGGTGTAGGGGTACAAGTTATATTTTTATCTATTTTAAATATTTTGTTTTATTTAGATAAACGCTCAACAGTGCTATTTTTAGCGGGGTTATTTTTAGTAATCAATGTTGTTCTAACTTTGTTATCAATTGCTTTTGGACCGCAGTTTTATGGCTATGGCTTTGCATTAGCGACTATTATTACCTCGGTAGTAGGGTTGTTTTGGCTTTCAAAACAATTTGAAGATTTAGAATACGAAACGTTTATGCTGCAATAGCATAATATAAAAACTTAGCATAAAGGCTGTAAGCTACAGCCTTTATCGTTACGTTAAAAACTCTAATAAACCGCGCTCAAACCGACTAAGATACTTTGTTTTACGGGGTAATTTAAAATTGTCGCGCCAATGAGTTTGTTCTGATTCATTTTTCTTACAAAGCTCAATAACATCAGGGTGAATATAAGAATTACGCGCTATTGTTGGCGTATTCCCAAGCTTTGAAGACACTTCATCAAGCATTGTTTTTAATGTAATAGCGCCTTTTGCTTCATACACTTCTTTAAAAGCAATCACACTTGCTCGCCATGTTCTAAAGTGTTTTGCGCTAAATTCTTCACCCATTATATTTTGAATACACTGATTGATTTCAGTAGAGGTAACGTTAGAGCGCTCCCCCCCTTCTGTATATTGAAACAAGTGTTGGCCGGGTAAGTCCTGAAGTTCCTTAATAACACTACTCAATGCTTTATCCGTTATATTTACTTCCCTTTCTTTGCCTGACTTTGCACGGTATTTTAATCTAATATTTTTACCTGTTAATTTTGCATGCCTTGATCTTAGGGTTGTCGCTCCGAAACTTTTATTTTGTTTTACATTACGTTCATTCCCCACCCGTAAAGCACCTAAATCCATTAATCTAACAATGGCTGCTAAAGTACGTTCATAATCGAGCTCATCACCTTGCAATGCTTCCATTAATTGAGCCCTAAGTAACGGCAGCTTATGTCCAAACACACTACAAGCTTGATACTTTTTAGCATCTTGTTGTTGTGTAAATAGTGGATGATACCGGTACTGTTTTCGTCCTTTACTGTCGTAACCTGTTGCTAAAATATGCCCATTTTCTTCAGGGCAAAACCATACACTTTTATAAGCAGGCGGGAACGCGAGTGAATTTAAGCGCTCAATAACTGCCTTCTCTTTAATTATTTTTCCTATTGGGTCAAAATACTGCCAATGTTTGTTTTTTTGCTTTCGGGTAATTCCGGGCAAACTATCATCAACGTAAATCAATTCCATCATTCCTCCTCAAGCATTTAAAAGAGATATTGTTAACTCGCTTAAGCTTATATTTCAAAGCATAGAATGTACCACTTTAAAATAACCTTAAACTGAACGACTTTATTGATATATAATCAAAAATTGAGCAAAAACAAAAATACGATATATATAATGGTTATTATAACTACGCTTATATTCTCCCTTAATTGGGCATGCTGTTTAAAAGGAGCATTCAATGGCTTTTGATTATGGATCGATTGATCTTGGACTAAAAAACCCCTTCAAACTTGAAGGTAAAGTAACAGCTGTAAGAGGACTCATTGAGTCTATAGCGGGTATCAGTTTACTTGTTATTGCTGCGGGCTCAGTAAAAGAAGATACAACCGCTGGATGGATTTTAATGGTGTTTGGCATGCTTATTTTAGCATTCGGCATTCGCTCACTTTCAAGTGGTATTTATGCAACTCTTAAATATTTTGTAGGCAGAAACCACCCTACTTCACTTGCTTATAACTACAGCAAATCACAAGCATCAACCGCCCAAGAAGAACAAAAAGAAGTAGCCTACACCGCGCAATCACTCGAAGAAATGCTGGTTGGTCGTAAAAACAGTACGTTTAAAGAGCCTAATGGTTTTTTATCACGTTTACTTCACAGCTTAATCCCTAAGTTATTATTCCTACCTTATCCTATTCGTAATGTTGCTCAGCGCTTATTTGGCTCATGGGTAAGTACCCTTGTTGCACTTATTGCTTATGGCCTTGTGGCATTTGTATCTTTATCGGGTTTTACCGGTGAAGCAGGCGAATTAGCATTTCCTGTTTATAGTGCCATATTAATGTTCTACGTGCTTTTTTCGTGGCGCTCTACGGGTAAACCTATTTCTAGGAACGCTGAAAAAAATATTGAAGCACTTGGTACCGGTGCACTCGCTAAAATTATTTCTTTATCTTTTATTCTACCAATCGCTATTGGCCTTTCGATGTCATGGCTGATGAAAGAACAACACATTAGCAAACAAGAAATAGATGGCTGGATTGAACAACTACCTAGTCTTCATGCTGGCATGTACTTAATTGCGATTATTGTATTAGCCACTCTGAGCTGCGCAATTGCTTTTATTATGATTAAAGCGCGTTTAAATGCAGTTACCCCTTCTGCTGAAGTATCAGAACTACGTGAAAACTGGCAAGAGTCTGTTCATCCAGACGAAATTTTTATAAACCTAGACAACCTAGTAATGGCTAACCGTCGTTATAAAGAAGTACCTAACAGAGTTTATCGCGAATTAGATCCTAAGCTTCAAGAACAAATTGAAGGTAAAGGCGGTTTTAAAGGTGAAATGATCCAAGAGATTCAACCTAAACTGCACTCAATAGACTTAGGTAAAAACTTTACGCTAGCAAGGTTACTTGCTTTAGTAAGTGGTAACTTGCTTTATATTGTAGCGTTAGCATTTACTGTGTTTTTAGCGTATTCGTTTATTAATATTTATCATTACGTTGACGCTGCAAATATTAGTAGCTTTAAACAAGCATTTAATAACCAACATGTTATTCAATTTAGTGAGCTATTAATGACAAGCTTTCACTTATTGCTAATAGGTATACTTATTAAAGCATTTGCGCAATTGCTTACAAATACAGCTCATCTATTTTTTGCTGAAATGCAGTTTGAATCACTACTAGTGTACTTTAAATGCGAAGGCACATTTACTGAGTCTAAAATATCAACAGGTACTGGTATTCACGATAGTACTCGCTCAGAAAATACTTTAGTACGCAGTAGCATAACGCCTTGGATTATTGTTTCTCGTGTTATTTCTACTACGTTTGCAGCAACAGGTATGAAAAATCTTGAACATCCTCGCCATATTATGGAAATGCATAAAGACGAAGGACAATTACAAGCAATCAAAAAAGACGTTATCGCGTTCTTGAAAGACCGTGAATCTATCGCCTCAATCACCAGTGAGCGTGATTTAGGTAATGCGTCACAAATACATCAATTAAACCAGCAAACGCGTGCTATACCTACTCAGCAAGCGATAGCTAAAGATGACGAAGAAGCTGCAGGGTATTTAAGACAAGAAGAAAACTTATCTCCCGAGCCAAAGGGTTAATTAACTTAAACTCTGGATTATTAGTATTAATGCCACCTTGTAAATTAGGTGGCATTTTTTTATCCTTTATTAACCTCTATTCAATACCTTTTAACTTTACTACCTCTTTTATACTCAACAACATGATTAATATTGGATTAGTCCACAAAGCCCTTGCTTTATGTGCCAAAACACAAATAATGAAGTATTAATCACAGGGTAAGAATGAGGACAATGAGCTATATACTAACCACCCAATGTGCTGACGACGTAGGCTTAATAGCTAAAATCACAGGGCTTTGTCATAAAAATAATTTAAATATTACGCGTAACAACGAGTTTGTAGATAAAGACGCACAGCGATTTTTTATGCGCACAGAGCTTACAGGCGAGCCACAAAGCGACTTTTTAGATCAACTACGCGCACTGTTGCCACAAGGCGCTAAACTTGCCCTACATTGCGGTGCAAAAACTAAAGTAGTTTTACTTGCAACTAAAGAAGCCCATTGTTTAGGTGGTATGTTGCTAAAGCAATTTGAACAAACTCTTAATATTGAAGTATTAGCAGTTATTGCTAACTACGCTGATTTAGAGCCTTTAGCAAAAGGGTTTGATGTGCCCTTTCATGTTGTATCGCACGAAGGACTAACTCGTAGCGAGCACGATCAAAAAGTAGGTGATTTAATTGCCAGCTACCACCCTGATATTATTGGTCTTGCCAAATACATGCGTATTTTAAGCCCTGAATTTGTGGGTCGCTTCGAAGGCAAAATAATTAATATTCATCATTCATTTTTACCCGCATTTATTGGTGCTAAACCTTATCATCAAGCATTTGAGCGCGGCGTAAAAATTATTGGTGCTACAGCTCACTTTGTGAATAATGAGCTTGATGAAGGCCCTATTATTTTGCAGGATGTAACAAGCGTTACACATGCTAATACCGCCGAAATGATGGCTAAAATGGGTAAAGATGTAGAGAAAACAGTGTTTTGTAAAGCACTCCAACTTGCATCAGAGCATAAGCTATTTATTAATGGTAATAAAACTGTAGTGTTTAGTTAACCTAATATCCTTCTTTGAAAATAAGCCCTAACTGTTTTATGTCTAACCTGAGTAGACTTACTACAGTTTGAGCTTATATCTAAATTATAATAATCGAAAACTGCATTCAATCACTTTCATTTAGACACTGAGCCTGCTTATAAATTCGTTTCTACAGGTAAACCTTGTTCTTTATAAATAATTCCACTTTTCATAACAAAGTCAACATTTTGCAATAAATTTATATAGCGCAAAACATCACCTTTTACTGCAATGATATCAGCGGTTTTACCAACAGAGACTGTACCCGTTTTCTTGCTAACTCCCATCATTACTGCAGGCCAGTATGTGGCTGCGCGAATTGTATCCATAGCACTTATATCCATTTGCTCAACCCAAACTGCCATTTCATTCCAAGTACTTTGACAATGAAACTTTGTCGGAATACCGCTGTCTGTTCCAATCAAAAAAACAACTCCAGCATCTTTTAATTGAGCAATTTTTCGTTTTAATGTTGGCTTTCTTAATGGGGTTAATTGCATATATTCTAGTTGTCCAACATTTTTAAGTGAGTTCTGGATATCACTTATCGTGTCTGATTTTAGACCTCGTTGCCAGCATTTACTATCTAGCTTTTCCGGGTTAGCAACCGTTTGCTGATAATTCCATAAACCTTCAACTGTTGGAGTCCAAAATAATGGACCACCGGCAACTCTACCTGTGGCCGTACGCTCTTTCAGCATCTTAACAATATCTTCAGGGTACTCAGGTGCAGTAGTTAACCCTGTGTGCTCAAAGTTATCAACTCCGATTTCAAGCCCTCGTCTTATTTCATCAGGCCTATGTGAATGAGCTACAACTTTCAAGCCTCGCTTATGTGCTTGCTCAACGATCGCTTGTGCCTCTTTAAGCGTCATTTTATCTTGATCTATTAGCTTAACTATATCCATTCCAGCGTCTGCTAATTTATTAACTTTTCTTTTTGCATCACTAACACCATTTATACCCCATCGAAATGCTTTAGCCCCTGAATATGCTTCATGCTGTAAAAATGGCCCTGATACATATAAGTTTGGGCCTGGAATATCACCATTATTTATTCTGTTTTTTATGCTAACGGTATCTGCCAGTGGTGCGCCTAAATCCCGAGCACTTGTAACACCTGCGAGTAATAATTGCAGTGCACTTGCTGGCATAATTTCATCTGACAATCGATTTAGATAGGTTTTATCCCAATGTACATAATCTGAATGACCATTTAACATTAAGTGAGCATGATTTTCCCAAAGCCCTGGCAGTACATCCATTCCCTCAGTTGAAATTATTTTAAAGCTGCTTGGCACATCTAAGCTTTCAATAGTTCCTACCTGTTGAATGATTCCATTTTCAATCAATATCACACTATTTGCGATTGGTTGATTACCAAAACCATCAATTAACCGCCCCCCAACTAAAGCGGTTTTCTCTGCTAAGGTAGAAAAAGAAACGAAACTGGCAATTAAAAATAGATAACCCAATCTAATTTTAGACATAATAATCCCTTTAAGTATTTTTTGATTGCTTTTTGATTACTTATTGCTCTATTTATTTACAGTACATGCAAAAAAAAAGCTAGTCGAATAAAAATGAAAAGAAAAGGATGAAACGACAAAAAAAGAGGCTTAGCCTCTTTTTGTATAAAAATTATGCCTGCTCTATTGGCTCGAGTTTTAATTTAGCGGCAATTAAAACCGCTTGGGTACGATTGTACACGCCGAGTTTTCTAAATATGGCTGTAATGTGTGCTTTTACTGTTGCTTCTGATATGTGCAGTTCATAAGCAATTTGCTTATTAAGTAAACCTTCGTGCAGATATTGCAGCACTCGGTATTGTTGAGGTGTTAATGAGGCAACTTGCGCTGCTATTTCTCGGTCTTCACCTTCAATTTCAGCTACTTTGTTTTTTAGCTCTTTTGGTAGCCATGTATCGCCTTCAAGTATTTGGTTAATTGCACTGGCAATATCATCAGACGATGACGATTTAGGAATAAAACCCATAGCGCCGTAACCCATTACTTTAGAAACTATATTAGCGTCTTCACTACCCGAAACAACGGCAATAGGTAAGCTTGGGTATTCTTCTCTAATACGAATAAGACCATATAAATCACCATTACCTGGCATGTGAAGGTCTAGCAGTAATATATCAAGATCCTCTTGCTCGCTTAACACTTGCAGTGTGCTGTCAAAATCGGATGATTCAAAAACCTCTAAACCTTCAAATTTTGCGCTCAATGCGCCCTTTAGTGCTTCACGAAATAACGGATGGTCGTCCGCTATTAAAAACTGACTCATGGTTCACTCCTAATAAATTCGGCTGCCAGTTAGGTATAAAACCATTACTGACAGCCGATATACTACGTTTAGAATCAACTTGTAATCAAGTTTTTAACGCACATTTAACGATTTAATCTGTTCTCGATTAGTTCATCAACTACAGATGGATCTGCAAGCGTTGACGTATCACCGAGTTGTTGGTGCTCATTTGCAGCGATTTTACGTAAAATACGACGCATAATCTTGCCTGAGCGCGTTTTAGGTAAACCCGGTGACCATTGAATCATATCTGGTGATGCTATTGGGCTAAGCTCTTTACGAACCCAGTTACGTACCTCTTTGGTTAACTCATCGCTTACTGTTACACCTTCGTTAGGCGTAATATAAACATAAATACCTTGGCCTTTAATATCATGCGGGTAACCCACTACTGCAGCTTCGGCTACTGCTTCGTGCGCAACTAAAGCACTTTCAATTTCGGCAGTACCAAGGCGATGGCCTGATACGTTAAGTACATCGTCCACACGTCCTGTGATCCAGTAATACCCGTCTTCATCACGACGACAACCATCACCTGTAAAGTAAACACCTGGGTAGGCGCTAAAATAAGTTTGTTCAAAACGTTCATGGTCGTTGTAAACCGTTCGCGCCTGCGATGGCCAGCTATCTAAAATTACTAAATTACCGTCTACAGCACCCTCAAGGTTATTGCCTTCAGCATCAAATAATGCAGGGGCAATACCAAAAAATGGATGTGTCGCAGAACCAGGTTTTGTATCAGTTGCACCCGGTAGAGGCGTAATCATTATGCCACCGGTTTCTGTTTGCCACCACGTATCAACAATCGGACAATTAGATTTACCAATACTCTCGTAATACCACGTCCATGCTTCTGGATTTATTGGCTCACCAACCGAGCCTAAAATACGTAAACTATCGCGATTTGACGAAGCTGTTGGCTCATCACCTTTCGCCATTAGCGCACGAATTGCTGTAGGCGCAGTATATAAAATAGTTACACCGTGTTTATCAACAATTTCGCCCATACGTCCTGCAGTTGGATAAGTTGGTACACCTTCAAATAATACTTGTGTACAACCGTTTACTAATGGCCCGTATGCAATGTAACTGTGGCCTGTGATCCAACCTACATCGGCACTACACCAATACACATCGTCTTCTTTTAAATCAAATACGTATTCATGTGTCATTGATGAGTAAACTAAGTAGCCACCAGTCGTATGCACAACCCCCTTCGGCTGACCTGTTGAACCTGACGTATATAGAATAAACAATGGATCTTCAGCGTTCATTGGCTCTGGTTCACACTTTGCTGGTAAATCAGCAACTAGGTCATGCCACCATATATCGTGCTCATTCCAATCAACTTCACCGCCGGTTAATTGGTGCACAATAACATGCTCAATTGAGGTTACAGTTTCTTGCGCTACCGCTTCATCTACATTTGCTTTTAATGGAACACAATTACCCGCTCTGCGCCCTTCATCTGAAGTAATAACGACCTTGGCACCCGAATCTCGAATACGATCTGCAATCGCAGAAGGTGAAAAGCCACCAAATACAACCGAATGAATAGCACCAATACGTGCACAAGCCTGCATTGCATAAACAGCTTGAGGCGTCATAGGCATATAAATCGCTACACGGTCACCTTTTTGAACACCTAGCTTTTTTAAACCATTGGCAAACTTGGCTACTTCATCATGCAATTGTTGATAAGTAATATTCTCACTTTGAGATGGGCTGTCACCTTCCCAAATAAGCGCCGTTTTATCTGCTTTGGTTTTTAAGTGACGATCGATACAATTGTACGAAGCATTAAGGTAGCCATCCTCATACCATTTAATATTTATATGGCCTTTGTCGAATGATGTGTTTTTAACTTTTGTATAAGGGGTAGACCAATCAAGACGTTTGCCATGCTCACGCCAAAAACTTTCTGGGTCATCAATAGATTGCTTGTAAAGCGTATTATATTTATTTTTATCTACAAGAGTCGCATCTTTAATATGCGCAGGAACTGGATAGATACTTTGTGACATCTTAGTCTCCATTTAAATTACTTGCCTTAAGCTTTTATCAAGGATTACTCAGCAGTGCTACATTAAGTATTAGACCTTAGTTGTACACCTCTTCAATTTCCTCATTTGTAGTTTATAATCCTTCTGCTTTCAATTTTTTTACATAAATAATACAACGCGTTAAATGTAAGTAAATACAAACTAATCTGCTCTCAAACCTTAGTCTTATAGACCAATAGGTAATTGAGTAAATATTGCACATATTCAACAGTGTTGTCGTACTCTAATAAAGATATTTTGTTGTACTTACTAAAATGCTTTATTTAACGAATGAAAATAGAAAGTGAATTGAAAGCCAAATTAACAACCCTTTTTATTCGTAAGTAATACTCGTAGCAAGTAATACAAATATCTATGAAAAAAAAGTAACAAATAACAAGTAGCCTATAAAGGACACCACAATGAAATTTACCCCATTAAAAACATTGGCAGCAAGCGCTGTACTATGTGCACTATCAAGTACTGCATACGCGGCAACTGCTGCAAAAATTGGTGATACCGAATTTACTTACGGTGGATACATTAAACTCGACTCTATGTGGAGTGATTATTCAGCGGGTGCGCCTGCAGGTTCAAACGTAGGTCGTGACTTTTACGTACCAAGTACGCTAACAGTTGGCGACGATAACAGCTCAGATGCTGTGTTTGATATGCATGCTCGCGAGTCACGCTTTAACTTTGGCACAGCCACTGTTATGGATAACGGTAAGACCGTTAACACTAAAATTGAGATTGATTTTTTAGCCTCAGCTGCTGGCGGCAATGAACGTGTATCAAACTCTTATGCTCCACGTATTCGCCATGCGTTTGTGACATACGACGGTTGGTTATTTGGTCAAACATGGTCTAACTTTCAAAACGTGGGTGCCCTTGCTGAAACGCTTGATTTTGTAGGCCCAGCTGAAGGCACTATATTTGTTCGTCAATCGCAAATTAAATATACCACTGGCGCATGGTCTTTCTCATTAGAAAACCCAGAAAGTACAATTTCTACTACTAGCGGTATGGTAGTAACTGATGATGCATCATTGCCTGACTTTACAGCTCGTTACACACACAAAGCTGATTGGGGTAACATTGTTGTTGCAGCGCTTGCTCGCCAACTTACCTATAAGGTAGGCAGTGTTGATGCAGATGAAACATCTTTTGGTATTAGTGCGTCGGGTAAAATAAACCTTGGTGAAGACAACCTTAAATTTATGCTTACTCAAGGTAAAGGCTTAGGCCGTTACGTAGGCTTAAACGTTGCTCACGGCGCAGTACTTAATGGCGATGAACTAGATGCCATTGATTCGACTTCTGGTTTTGTTGCTTACCAGCACAAGTGGACAAGCCAATGGCGTTCAACATTCTTATACTCTTTCTTCTCTGCTGATAACAACACTGATTTATTAGCTATTTCTGGTGATCCGACTGAATCAAGCCAAAGCTATAGCGCTAACATTTTATATTCCCCTGTTAAACGCCTAACATTTGGAGCTGAGCTAAAACATGCTGAGCGTGAAACTGAAAGTGGCGTAGATGGCGATTTAGATCGTTTACAATTCTCTGTTAAATACTCTTTTTAATAACTAAAAAGCTAACTACTTTAAAAAAGCGGCCTAGGCCGCTTTTTTATAAGGGATATTAAGTTCTATATAATTCATCAATTCGTACCCATAATCTCTTTATGTGACGCTAAAATCCAACAAAATAGAATAATAATAGGTAAAAACACACAACCTAATTGCAAATCGATATCATTTAGATTAAGTTACGCACTTCTTTTTGAACTAACTGGAAAAACTTATGTCGTCCCCTCAAGTTTTGCGTTTATCTAAATTAAGCTTTGCTACTTCTTTAATTCTATCTGGTTATGCACTTGCTGATGAAGCAACTGTAAAAGATGAACCTCTCGAAAAAATTGCGGTATATGGTCAACATCACAAAAACTACATAACAGAAGAAGCGCAATCAGCTACCAAACTAGGTTTAACAATTAAAGAAACACCACAGTCAATCTCGGTAGTATCACGCGCATTAATGGACGACTTTTCACTAGACGATATAAACTCAGTACTTGAAAGCACCCCCGGCGTAACAGTAGAGCAAATAGAAACAGATCGTACTTACTTTAAAGCTCGTGGCTTTGAAATTACTAACTTTCAAGTTGATGGCTTAGGTATTCCACAAAGCTCTGGATCTATTCAAGGCAGCCTTGATACTTCAATTTATGACCGTGTAGAAATAGTTCGTGGCGCTAATGGCTTAATGACCGGTGCCGGTAACCCTTCTGCAACTGTAAATATGGTTTTAAAGAAACCAACTTACACAACACAAGCAAATGCATCAGCCTCGTATGGCTCATGGAATAAAAAACGTTTAGATTTAGATGTATCTACGCCAATAAATGAAGAACACGCCGTACGTGCTGTATTTACAAAGCAAAAAGCTGATTCATACCTAGATCGCTACGAAACAGATAAAACAATTATTTATTTAGCCTACGAAGGCAAATTAACAGACAGCACATTATTAAGCGTTAACTACGTTAACCAACAAAAAGATGCTGATAGCCCACTTTGGGGGGCACTACCTCTTTATTACACCGACGGCTCACCAACTAACTATGACGAATCAACCAGTACTGCTGCTGATTGGTCTTACTGGGATAACAGTGCAGAGCAAGTATATGTAACGCTTGAACAAAACTTATCAGCAACATGGGTGGCTAGAGCACGCTATGCTCACATCGAAAACAAGCAAAACTCAGAGCTGTTCTACGTATACGGTACCCCTGATAAAGATACTGAACTTGGTTTAACAGGTTATGCTAGCCGTTATGATTACGAAGATAAGCATGACTTATTTGATTTATACGCCAGTGGTAAGTTTGATTTATTTAATCAAGAGCACGACCTATCATTTGGTGTTAGCCAAGCTAAAATGGATTACAACGAGCAGTCTCTTTACGATTACACTACAGGCAATGGTTTTCCAGATATGCCATCACTTAAAACGTGGGATGGTGTAGTACCAAAGGCAACACTTGCTGATGGCGTAAATGGTAGTGATATTACTAACGAGCAAAAATCAGCTTACATATCTACTCGCATTAAATTAAGTGAGCCTTTAAGTGTGCTCGCTGGCGTGCGTTATACCGATTGGGAAACAAAAGGCACAGCCTATGGCGTTGCTCAAACTCGAAGTGACTCTGAGCTAATACCGTACATTGGTACAGTGTACGACTTTAACGAATCTCTATCGGCTTATGCAAGCTATACAGAAACATTTGTACCGCAAAAAGAACTAGACATAAATGCCAATCAACTACCTGCTGTTACTGGCAAAAGTAGCGAAATAGGTGTCAAAGCACAGCTTCTAGACGACCAGTTATTTGTAACGTTTGCTTATTTTGATGCAAAACAAGATGGCCTTGCTGTTGCTATAGCTAACTCATTACCAAGTGATACGCGTTATTATGCAGCTGATGGCATTAGTAGTAATGGTTTTGAAGTAGAGTTAAGTGGTAAATTTACAGATGATTTAAGTGCAAGTATTAGCTTTAGTAATTTAAATATTGATGGTGATGATTTAGTAAAAGATTACACACCAGAAAACCAACTTAAAGTGGCCGCAACCTACCAAGTTCCTTTAGTTGATGGCTTATCATTTGGTGCAAACTATCGCTGGCAGGATTCAACTAGCCGAGTTCAAGTTAAAGATGCTAATGGTATTGCAAGTGTTACTACCAACCAAGATGCATACGGGTTACTTGATTTAATGGCCACTTACAAAATTACAGATAACGTAGGAGTCACTTTCAACGTTAATAACACCACAGGTGAAAAATATTTGCACAGCCTATACTGGGAACAAGGTTACTACGGTGCACCGCGTAACTACGCTCTATCTGTAAATTGGCAGTTATAAATATATTTGATTAATTAAAGGCTGTAGATTTTTGCGGTTAAATTAAAAAACGACACATTTTTAATGTGTCGTTTTTATTTTTATCTAACCTAAACTCTGGTTAAGAGATTTACTAACGTATTGAATCATAGTGGTATTTAAATTTATTTTCTCTAGCCAGAGATTTTCAGTGGAAACAAGGCGAATTTACGCGTCAATAGCTGGCCTATTGTAAGTAAATTCAACGCAGTTAGCGCTGAAAATAGCTGCTCGAGATAGATTTATTATCCAGAGCTCAGGTTATCTACTTTAAGTTTTTAATAACAAAAAAACGCTAATCATTACTGATTAACGCTTTTTAAAGCTCGGGTCAAATCAAGCTTAAAAACTCATTTTGAGGCTGTTAAAGATCAGCGTCATCGCCCAACTTATCTTCACCATCATCTGGTTCAATAGTTGCTTTTAATAAAAGCATTTCGCGTAACTTGCCTTCAATCTCATCTGCAATTTCTGGGTTTTCTTTCAAAAACTTAATTGAGTTAGATTTACCTTGGCCAACCTTGTTGCCACAGTAGCTATACCAAGCACCTGCTTTTTCAACAATTTTATGCTTAACGCCTAGGTCAATTAGCTCGCCTTGCTTAGAAATACCTTCACCATACATGATGATAAATTCAGCTTGTTTAAACGGCGGCGCTACTTTGTTTTTAACAATTTTAACGCGAGTTTCGTTACCAACAACTTCATCGCCTTCTTTAACAGAACCAATACGACGAATATCAATACGTACCGATGCGTAAAACTTAAGTGCATTACCACCCGTTGTTGTTTCTGGGTTACCAAACATAACACCAATTTTCATACGGATTTGGTTAATGAAAATACATAACGTGTTAGAGCGTTTAATGTTACCAGTAAGCTTGCGTAATGCTTGCGACATTAAACGTGCTTGTAAGCCCATGTGCGAGTCGCCCATGTCGCCTTCAATTTCAGCTTTTGGTGTAAGTGCAGCAACCGAGTCAATTACAACAACGTCTACCGCGCTTGAGCGCACTAACATGTCACAAATTTCTAATGCTTGCTCACCGGTATCTGGTTGCGATACAAAAAGCTCATCAATGTTAACACCAAGCTTTTGTGCATAAACTGGATCTAGAGCATGCTCAGCATCAATAAAGGCACATGTTTTGCCTTCTTTTTGTGCTTCTGCGATAACTTGTAAAGTAAGCGTTGTTTTACCAGATGACTCAGGTCCGTATACTTCAACAATACGTCCCATAGGTAAACCACCTATGCCTAAAGCAATATCAATACCTAATGAGCCTGTAGATACAGATTCAATGTTTAACGCTTTGTTATCACCCAATTTCATAATTGAGCCTTTACCAAATTGACGTTCAATTTGTGATAGTGCAGCGTCCAACGCTTTTTGTTTGTTATCGTTCATTTTATTCTCCAAATCCAGCTAATGGAATCAAGTATACTGTATGAAATCACAGTATCAAGCTAATTTTTTTATTTTATCTCATCTATTACACTTTTCAATGCAAATACAATAGCTTGCAGTCTAACTTGAGCCCTATCGCCAGAGAATACTTGTTTAAAGGTCAGTACTTTGTCATTAATTTGTATGCCAAACCACACAAGTCCCACAGGTTTGCCATCAGTTGCCCCGCCAGGTCCTGCAATACCCGATACAGCTATAGATATATTTGCGTTTGTTGCCTTAATTGCACCTAGTGCCATTTCACGTACTGTCTGCTCGCTCACAGCACCAAATTGCGCTAATGTACTGGCACTTACATTTAGTAAGTCTTGCTTTGCTTGGTTGCTGTAAGTCACAAATGCGCGGTCAATATAAGCCGAGCTTCCGGGCGTATCTGTAAGGGCATAACTCACTCCGCCACCAGTACATGACTCAGCACTAGTGATCCATAAGCATTTATCCGTTAAAATAGCGCCTAATTGCGCAGCAAGTGTTTTAATCTCTTGATGTAATTCCATATTCAGCCTTTGGGTAAATACATGTCGTTTGATCTTTATGCACCACACACTATAAAACAACAAACCCCTATGATGCAGCAGTATCTAAAAATAAAATCAGAGCATCGCGATATTTTATTGTTTTATCGTATGGGCGATTTTTACGAACTCTTTTTTGATGACGCTAAACGCGCCGCTCAATTACTCGATATTTCGCAAACACATCGCGGTAAAGCCGGTGGCGATCCTATCCCTATGGCGGGCGTACCTTATCATGCAGTAGAAAACTACCTAGCACGCCTAGTCCAAATGGGTGAATCAGTCGCTATTTGTGAACAAGTGGGTGACCCTGCAACTAGTAAAGGTCCTGTCGATCGTAAAGTTGTTCGTATAGTTACACCTGGTACAATTTCTGATGAAGCGCTTTTACAAGAACGACAAGACAACCTCCTTACCAGCGTTTGGCAAAGTAAAAAAGGTCTGTACGGTATCGCGTACCTTGATATTAACTCTGGTCGCTTTAACGTTGTAGAGGTTAACACCGACGAAGCCTTTAGCTCAACTATTCAGCGCTTAGCTCCGGCAGAACTTCTGTATAGCGAAAGCTTTGAAAACTTTCATTTAATTGAGCATATAAAAGGTGCCCGCCGCCGCCCAGAGTGGGAGTTCGACTTAGATACGGCCGAGCACTTATTATGCGATCAGTTTGGTACTAAAGATTTAGTTGGTTTTGGTGTTGATAAAGCCCACAGCGCGCTTGTTGCTGCCGGTTGTTTAATGCAATACGTAAAAGATACACAACGTATTGCACTGCCACATATTCGTGCAATTACACTTGAGCACAACGAACACGCTGTGATTTTAGATGCCGCTACTCGTAAAAACTTAGAACTTACCGTTAATTTATCAGGTGGGTTTGAAAATACACTTGCCCAGGTACTTGATAAAACAGCAACACCTATGGGCTCTCGTTTACTTAAGCGCCGTATTCATACACCTGTACGTAATAAAGACGAGCTAAATTCACGCTTAAATGCAATTAGCGCTATTTTAGATGTACAACTGTGCGGCGAATTACACGAATCATTAAAAGAGATTGGTGATGTAGAGCGTGTTATTGCACGCCTAGCTTTATGCACAGCTCGCCCGCGCGATTTAACTCGCCTTCGCAGCGCATTACAAGCACTTGCGCCACTACATACTTTGTTAGGTGATGCTAACGAACCTCGTATAGCGGGTATTATCAAGCACTCGCCTGAGCTCCCTGATTTACAAGAGTTATTAGAACGTGCAGTGATAGAAAACCCACCGGTACTTATTCGTGACGGTGGCGTTATTGCCCCTGGTTACAACAGCGAACTAGATGAGTGGCGTAACTTAAGTAAAGGTGCAACCGATGTACTTGATCAACTAGAGTTACGTGAACGCGAACGCACGGGTATTAGTACGCTTAAAATTGGTTATAACCGCGTACATGGCTTTTTTATTGAAGTAAGCCGCGCCAATGCCCACTTAGTGCCAGCCGACTACATTCGTCGCCAAACGCTCAAAAATAACGAACGCTATATTATTCCTGAGCTTAAAGAGCACGAAGATAAAGTACTTGGTAGCCAATCAAAAGCCTTAGCGCTTGAAAAGCAACTATACGAAGAGCTGTTCAGATTTATCGCTCCACATATTGAACAGCTGCAAATGATGGCAGCAGCACTGGCCGATTTAGACGTATTAAATAACTTGGCCGAACGTGCATTTGCACTCAATTATGCAAAACCAGAACTATGCGATAACGACAATATAAGCATTAAACAAGGTCGTCACCCTGTTGTTGAACAAGTAATGAAAGAACCGTTTATTGCTAACCCTGTTGAATTAAACAGCCAACGTAAAATGTTGATTATTACGGGTCCAAACATGGGCGGTAAATCAACCTATATGCGCCAAACAGCACTTATTGTACTAATGGCTCACATTGGCAGTTATGTACCTGCAGACAGCGCTAAAATTGGTAATATCGATCGCATATTTACACGTATTGGTGCAAGCGATGATTTAGCATCAGGTCGCTCAACCTTCATGGTAGAAATGACCGAAACAGCAACTATTTTAAATAATGCCACGGCGCAGTCTTTAGTGTTAATGGATGAAATTGGTCGCGGTACAAGTACCTACGATGGGCTCTCGCTTGCGTATGCAACAGCCGATCATTTAGCGTCAAAAATATCAGCTAAAACATTATTTGCTACGCACTACTTTGAGTTAACAGAACTTGCTGAACAAACAACAGGTCTGGTAAACGTGCACCTTGATGCAATAGAGCATAACGATACAATCGCCTTTATGCATACAGTACTTGATGGCGCAGCAAGCAAAAGCTTTGGTTTACAAGTAGCCGCTCTTGCAGGTGTGCCAAAAGCTGTTATTGCACAAGCAAAGCAAAAACTTAAGTTACTTGAAAATCATCAAAGCGTTACTGCACCAAATACAGAGCAACAAGCATTTACTTTTAATAATGAAGTTGCACAAAATACACCTTCAGAAGTTGAAGAGCAGTTAAGCGCAATTGACCCTGATAATTTATCGCCACGCCAAGCGCACGATTTGTTATATAAACTAAAAGCATTGTTGTAATTTATATCATCTAATTTACAAGCATAAAAAAAGCCGAAGAATAAATTCTTCGGCTTTTTAACACACATAGTCTCTTATACTATTTAACTAGTTACGAAAACTGATTAAACAAGCTATCTGTACTTAAACCTTCTTGTTGCAAAATGTCTTTTAAACGACGTAATGCCTCTACCTGAATTTGTCTTACACGCTCACGTGTTAAGCCTATTTCACGACCTACATCTTCAAGTGTAGATGGCTCATAGCCAAGCAATCCAAATCGACGAGCTAACACTTCACGTTGTTTAGGGTTTAATTCTCCTAACCAATCTACAATATGTTTATTAATATCATTATTTTGTACTTCGCCTTCAGGGCCTGCACTTTTTTCATCTGGGATGATATCAAGCAGTACACTGTCGTTTTCACCACCAATCGGCATATCAACCGATGCAATTCTTTCGTTTAAACGTAGCATTTTAGTTACGTCTTCAACGGGTCTGTCTAGGCAAGCTGCAATTTCATCAGCTGTTGGTTCATGGTCAAGCTTTTGAGTTAATTCACGTGCTGTACGCAGGTAAACATTAAGCTCTTTAACTACATGGATAGGTAAGCGAATGGTACGCGTTTGGTTCATAATGGCACGTTCAATTGTTTGACGTATCCACCATGTAGCGTAAGTAGAAAATCTAAAGCCACGTTCAGGGTCAAATTTTTCAACAGCGCGAATTAAGCCTAAGTTACCTTCTTCAATTAAATCGAGTAGAGCAAGGCCACGGTTATTGTAACGGCGTGCTATTTTAACAACTAAACGTAAGTTACTTTCAATCATACGTTTGCGTGAGGCTTCACAACCTCGAAGTGATTTGCGAGAAAAAAACACTTCTTCTTCTGCGCTAAGCAAAGGAGAAAAACCAATTTCGCCTAAATAAAGTTGGGTTGCGTCAAGATTTTTAGTTACTTCTTCTTTTGCAAAGATTTCATCGTCTTCTACTTTTTCTAGTAACGCTGTACTTTCATCAGCATCAATATTATCGAATTTTTCGTCAGTCGTAGTATGTTTGTCAAGTTTTGCTGCGCTAGCCATAAGCCTTCTCCCGAGCAATTATCAATACCTAAAAATTAGGGTAGGTATTTAGCAGGATTGACAGCTTGCCCTCGGTAGCGAATTTCAAAGCGAAGCGCGGTGACCGGAGATTCTGAATTACCAATTTCTGCTATTTTTTGTCCTGCCTTAACCTTCTGCTTTTCTTTAACAAGTAATTTCGAGTTATGTGCATAAGCACTTAGGTAATCATCATTATGTTTCAATATGATTAAACTACCATAACCTCGTAGAGCGTTACCCGCGTATACCACTGTTCCTTGTGCCGCAGCTAAGACTGAAGCCCCTTTGCGATTAGTAATCTGTAAACCTTTATAACCGTTTTCCTTATTAGAAAAGCGTTTGGTAATTTTGCCCTTTGCAGGCCAAAACCACTTAACTTTACTGCTCGACAAATGTTTAGTATTACTAACTTTGTTACTGGCTTGTTTCTGAACATACTCTCGTTGTTTTGGGGGATCAAGCTCTTTCTTTAATATTATGTTATTTTTTTGTGTTTTTTTTGTAGACTTTTTACTCGAATTCGTATATTTTTCATCCCTTTTTATTTTTTTAGGCTTAGGGATTAAGGAGATATTTTGTCCAGGAAAGATAGTGTAAGGTGATGGAATTGAATTGTTTTTTGCAAGTAATCTAACATCTTGCCCAGCACTAAAGGCGATAGAGTAAAGGGTATCTCCTCTTTGTACTTTATAGTTGCTTCCATTAATGTTAATAGTATGACCTAAATCGTTAACATTATTATTTAGACTGCTAACAGGCGCAGGAACATGGCGAGAAGAGCAACCAGAAAGAAAAACACCAATAAATATAGTCACATACAGTAAAAACTGTTTATTCATTGTATTTTTCTCCCAAATTAGACAATTGATATTTTTAACGCTTAACGCAATAAAAAGTACGCTAGCGCAATTAATACCACTAATCCCCAACCAAGTATTTCAATATATTGACGTAATTTTGCTTCCATTTTAGCCCCGCCCCACGTCATTAAGGCTGAAACTAAAAAGAATCGCGCACCACGTCCAATCGCCGATGCGAGTAAAAATGGCAAAAATGCCATTTGTAAAACACCTGCGCCAATGGTAAATACTTTATATGGTATAGGCGAAAAACCAGCTAAAAACACAACCCAAACACCGTAATCTTTAAACCAATTTAATGCGATATCAAACTTTTCTTGCCAGTGCATTTGTGCAATCAATGGCTCAACAACGGGTTCAAATAGCCAAAACCCAAGCAAGTAACCAACTACTCCACCAACAACCGATGCTATTGTGGCAAAACTTGCAAAACGCCATGCTTTTTTGGGTTGCGCAAGCGACATAGGTGCAAGCATTACATCGGGCGGTATTGGAAAAAAAACTGACTCTGCAAAGCTCATTGCAGCTAAATAACGTTCCGCATGGCGGTGCTTTGCCCACACTAGGGCCATATCGTATAACTTGGTAAACAACTTCAAAATGAATTCCTATTCAATATCGCCAGGTACTAACGGCACAAATCTAACGGGAGCAATAACATGCTCTTTATAATTATCGCCTTCGCGAATAACCATTACTAATTTTTGATCGCTCTCACCAATGGGCGCTAATAACACGCCTCCATCGGCTAACTGAGCAAGTAAGTCTTGCGGAACTTTAGAGGCCGCAGCAGTCACTATAATACCATCAAAAGGTGCTTGTGATTGCCAGCCTTGCCAACCATCACCATGCTTCATGGTTACATTATATAAATCGAGTTGTTGCAATCGACGCTTTGCCTGCCACTGAAGCGTTTTAATACGCTCTACCGAATAAACTTTTGTAAACGTTTTGGCTAATATTGCAGTTTGATATCCAGAGCCAGTACCAATTTCCAGCACTTTATTGCGTACACCAGCTAAGCGAAGTAGCTCTGTCATGCGCGCTACTATATAAGGCTGGGAAATAGTTTGCCCTTGCCCAATAGGTAGCGCCGTATTTTCATAAGCTTTGTGTTTTAGCACATCGTCTACGAATATATGTCGCGGAATATCAGCTATAGCACTCAGTACTTGTGTATCTTCAACGCCTTCGCGCTTTAGTAAGTCAGATAGCGCTTTTGCACTGCGGGTATAATTAGCGAGCACGATTAATCTCCAAATCGGCTAACCAGTCTCCTACTGCTTTTAGGCTGTCTTTGGCTGTCATATCAACACTTAATGGCGTAACTGAGGCATAACCGTTATTGATTGCGTAAAAGTCGGTACCCTCACCTGCATCACTTTCTATGCCCAGCGATCCATACCAATAAATATCTCGACCCCAAGGATCGGTTTGTTTGGTCATGGTTTCTGCTTTATGACGAGCGCCTAAACGTGTTACTTGCACCCCTTTTAATTCACTTAATGGAATATCTGGCACATTTATATTTATGATTTGATCTTTAGGAAGCGGATGCGAAGCCAAACCTTTAATAATATTAACGGTAACAGCAGCGGCTGTTTCAAAATGCTCGCCCTTATGTGAGCAAAGCGATACTGCAATTGCAGGTAAGCCCAAATGGCGACCTTCAGTTGCAGCTGCAACGGTGCCAGAATAAAGCGTATCGTCGCCTAAATTGGCACCATGGTTAATGCCAGCAACAACAAGGTCTGGTTTTTCATTAGCTAACTGATTGACACCTAAATGCACACAATCAGTAGGTGTGCCATTTACCGACATAAAACCATTTTCGAGTGTAGTCGCTCGTAGCGGGTTCATTAATGTTAAAGAATTACTTGCGCCACTACAGTTGCGATCTGGTGCAACAAGGGTTACGTCTGCAATTTGTATAAGCGCCTGATATAAAACCGCAATACCTTTAGCATTTACACCATCATCGTTACTTAACAGTATCTTCATTTATGTCATTATCCTTTTCTTTGCGATCTCGAGGGCTAGCATCTTTATAATCCACCAGCTCACGTAATAATGCAGTTGCAAAACACCCTTTTGGCAAACCAAAACTCAGTTTTAAACTGGTTTCATCTATGGTCTCAACCGTTAAGTTTTGCGGAATTAAACGCAGCATCCTACGCTCATTTTTAAGGCCTAGCTCACCTAAGCCATCGCACCATGTTTGGAAAGGTTCAAGCCATATTTTTTCTTGTTCGGTTAAACCTTTTTCGCTTTTTCCCACCATAGGTGCCGACATCATAATATCGCCAGTGGCTAATCGCTCTATGTTTTCGTCGTTAATTGCATCTTCAAAAAATGCATTACTGCCGCTGAGCATAAATACTTCACGGTGCATTGTTTTAGCTAAACCATGCTCTTTAACACGTAAATTTACTATTTGATTAAACACATGAGAGCGCGCTGCTGAAATAATAATGCCGCGCAGTTTTTTATCGCGAATGCGCTCCCCTGCAAACATTTTTTCAGCCATTACTAAGTTATGACCGCCATGCCCAAAGCGTTGTTCGCCAAAGTAATTAGGCACACCTGCGCGTACTGCGTTAATGCGGCATAAAATATCGAGGGGCTTGGTTACGTTACGAAGCGTAATAGTAAATTTATTACCTTTGTGGCAGCCCGTGCGTAATTTACGGTCGTGGCGCTGTTGCGACACAATAAAAATACTCTCGCTATTTAAATCGCTAAAATCGATAGGCTTTTTAATCGGTACTTTTACACTAAACCACTGTGAGCACACACCGTGGCGATCTTTCATGCCGGCGTAACTTACGTCTCGCGGTGAAACACCCGCACGCTGCGCAATTAGCTTGGCAACATATTGCGTATTTTCGCCTTTTTTAACCACCTGCAAACACACGTGTTCGCCACTACCGGTAAACTCTATACCTAAGTCTTCATCAACCATAAAGTCTTCAGCAGTGGTTTTAAAATCAGCTTTAGAAAGCGGCGCACCGTATAAATAATTTAGATCGCTCATGCGTTTTTTGTACTCGCAAGCTCTTTACTCATAATAACCACTGCATGGCTCGAAATACCTTCCCTGCGCCCTTCAAAGCCTAGCTTTTCGGTAGTAGTGGCTTTAACGTTAATTTGGCTAAGGTCACAATTTAAATCGCTGGCTAAATTAGCACGCATAGCTTGAATGTGTGGCAGCATTTTTGGCGCCTGTGCAACAATAGTCACATCGCCATTGCCAATTACATAACCTTGCTCTTTAGCTAAGCTCACCACATGGCGAAGTAAAATACGGCTATCGATATTTTCATACTCGCTTGCCGTATCTGGGAAGTGCTTACCAATATCACCCATTGCAAGCGAGCCTAAAATAGCATCGCATAATGCATGAATAGCAACATCACCATCTGAGTGCGCTAAAAAGCCCTGTGGGTAATCAATTTTTTCACCACAAATAGTTAACGGGCCTTCGCCGCCAAATTTATGTACGTCAAAACCATGGCCAATTCGTATCATAATGCACTCTCGTTTTGTTGTTTGTGTAGTAAAAATCCAGCCAAATCTAAATCCTCTGGCGTGGTTATTTTAATATTATCGCTGCGACCTGCAACAAGCTTTACCGGTTTACCCGCCCATTCAATTGCGCTTGCTTCATCGGTAATAGTTGCCCCACTTGCTAATGCGCCTTGAAGTGCATTTTTAAGCTCGTCATATTTAAAAAGTTGGGGGGTAAGTGCTTGCCATAAATCATCTCGCGGCACAGTTTGCAATGCATGAGTGTGGCCACGTTTTATAGTGTCTTTTACTTTGGTAGCTAAAATACCCCCTTCATCAGCGCTTATACACTCACTAATTAAACGTTCTATATCACTGATATTAACTAGCGGACGGGCAGCGTCGTGCACCAACACCCATGTTGGGGGGTTAGGCGCTAAAAAAAGTAAGCTATTGAGTACTGAATCTGCACGCTCTTTTCCGCCACTGGCTCGAACAATGCGCTTATCAAGTATTGGGAGTTCGTCAAAATAGGGGTCGCAGTCGCTAAGGGCAACAACAATAGTGCGTAATTGAGATAGTTGAGAAAGTTTAGCTAAAGTGTGTTCTAAAATAGTTTTACCGGCTAATTGTATATATTGCTTAGGCGCATTGTGCTGCATTCTACTGCCAACGCCCGCAGCAGGTACAATTGCTGCAATAGTCTGTTTATTTGTCATATTGTTTGCCCGGTAAAACACGAATAAATGTTTCGTCCGGTTTAATCATTCCCAATTCGTTGCGTGCACGCTCTTCAATGCCTTCTTGGCCAAGCTTTAAGTCTTCAATATCTGCTTTAAGTACTTTATTACGTTTAATGAGCTTTTCGTTGGTTTCTTGATGCGACGCTACAGCACCTTTTAGCCGTGTGTAGTCTTGTAAACCATTATGACCAAACCATAATCTGTATTGTACAAACAGTGCTAAGCACAGTAAGCCAACTTGAAAAATACGCATTTAACACTCCTTATTTTAAATTCCAAATACCTTAACTTTAATACGCTAAG
Organism: Pseudoalteromonas sp. NZS11_1; assembly: GCF_015864275.1. NCBI lineage: Bacteria > Pseudomonadati > Pseudomonadota > Gammaproteobacteria > Alteromonadales > Pseudoalteromonadaceae > Pseudoalteromonas > Pseudoalteromonas sp. NZS11_1. Next base: position 25,287 of record NZ_JADYXK010000025.1, on the reverse strand, counting down.
GGGCGCTTTAAATTGCGCCAATTAATACTACCCGCTAAAAGCATTTCGCGTAGTGATAAAACCCGTGGCATACAACGCTTCGAAAATTGCCACTGATGCCCGCAACATGCCGCGGTTAAACTCACTTTACTTGGCTTTATTAACTGAGCATTTTGCTGCTCTAGCCCATTTCCTAAAAAATCAAACCAACCAAGCTCGTTACAATGCAGCTTATTTTCGCCTAACTGATCGATACTGTCTATTCTAAGACGCACCTGATCGTAGCCATGTAATATAGCAGGCACTATAAGACCCACTTTGGCATACGTTTGATAAAAAAGTTCATTAGCTTGAACATTCACATCGGGTGGGGTCGGTTTTTGCTTTTCAAGCCACGTACCATTTTGCGCGTCCAGCGTAAAAGGCGTGTCACCATTGGCAACTAACGTTGCAGCTCGCTCAATATAATAAGGTAGGCTTTTTAACTGACGGCGCAGTTTATCGGCATTAGGCTCTGCAACTAATCGCTGAACCTCACGCTGATAAAACGCATTGCACAATTGTGCATACAACACTTTTTGTGCATCAGTTTGCCAAATTTCAACTTGCTGCTGAGCACCAAGTGACTGATTTTTAGCGACCAAAAGCTGTACTCAAAAATATTCAGGTAAATGTTTTATAACACAGTATTGAATATTTTTTAAGCGCAGCGCACTAATTAAGCGCTTGGCTTTTCACCTAATTTTGCTTTACCTGATTCTAAAAATTGCACAACCGTATTACGCTTTTTACCAATCAGCAAACTGCCATCAGCTAAAAACATAAAGTTTTGCCAATTGCGTTTAAATACATCAAATGTTGTTTCGATAATATTATCGCGTGCCATACAAAAATAAACAGTGGTGTTAGCTTCCCAATCTAAAAACGTTAAGATTGCTTCTGGTGGTTGCGCATCACCATTTTCCCACGCATCTTGCCAATCTACTTCTTGGCTAAAGCTTTTTTCTTGGCCACACCAATCGGTGTCTTCAAAAAAATCTGGGTGATCAAACTCACGGCTTACCATGGTTGTCCAAAGTACGGCTGCGCGCTCATCTCCCATAGGCTTTATTTTTACTGCGTCTTCATCTGATACAGGTAAGTCTTTATGACGAAAAACCCATGCTTTTTTGTAATCATCTAGCGAAATATAGTTCATAGTATTGGCAAATTAGTTAACATTAAAAGTGCAAAGCCAAATTATACAAGAGATCAAAACATGACTACAGTAATAAAACCACTTTCACTCAAACCAGGCATATACCAACACTACAAAGGGCCGCAATACAAAGTTGTTCATGTTGCCACCCATAGCGAAACCGAGGAGCAGCTTGTGATTTATCAAGCACTCTATGGTGAATTTGGTATGTGGGCGCGCCCACTTAGTATGTTTTTAGAAACTGTTGAAAAAGAAGGTGAGGTCATACAGCGTTTTGCTTATATTGGACCTGCCGTTTAACTATGGCATTATAACAAAATAACTTACTCCTCAGACCAGACAAGGGTACACCGTGCAATTTAATTCAACTGACAATTACATAGCGAGTAGCGCGCTTAAACAAGCTGTAAATGCTGCCATTATGCTTGAAAAACCACTTTTAATTAAAGGCGAACCAGGCACAGGTAAAACCATGCTGGCTGAGGAGTTAGCTAAAAGCTTAGATACCACGCTTATTCAGTGGCATATAAAATCGACTACTAAAGCACAGCAAGGCTTATACGAGTACGACGCGGTTTCGCGCCTGCGCGACAGCCAATTAGGTGACGAACGCGTACACAATATTGGCAACTACATCGTTAAAGGTAAGCTTTGGCAGGCATTTACGTATGCAGAGCTTAACGGCAAACGCCCAGTGCTTTTAATTGATGAAATAGACAAAGCCGACATAGAGTTCCCAAACGACTTACTACTTGAGCTCGATAAAATGGAGTTTCATGTTTATGAAACTAACGAGCGCATTGTCGCAAAAGAGCGCCCTATTGTGATCATCACTTCCAATAATGAAAAAGAATTACCGGACGCATTTTTACGCCGCTGCTTTTTTCACTATATTGATTTTCCTAGCAGCGATGAAATGCAGCAAATTATCGACGTGCACTACCCTAACGTTAAACAAGATTTAGTACGCCAAGCACTTGAGGTATTTTTTAACCTGCGCGAAGCTAACGGCCTTAAAAAGAAACCTTCTACCAGCGAATTACTCGACTGGCTTAAATTGCTTATGGCAGAAGACATAGACGCTAAAACACTGCACGATAAAGCTAAAAAAGGCGGTTTAATGCCCATGTTTGGCGCATTACTTAAAAATGAGCAAGACATCAGCCTAATCGAAAAGCTCGCGTTTATGAGTCGTCGCTAACATGTTAGTACAGTTTTTTTTCACGCTACGTAAATACCGTTTACCGGTAAGCTTGCGCGAGTTACTCGATTTAATAAACGCCTTAAAAAAAGGCGTTATATTTGCCGACGTAGACGCCTTTTACCATTTAGCACGCACCATAATGGTAAAAGACGAAACGCACTTTGACCGATTCGACAAAGCCTTTAGCGACTACTTTAGTGGTATTGCCGACCTTGATTTGCTCGAGAGCTTAAAGCAACAGCACAACTTACCTGAAGACTGGCTACGTAAAGAGTTTGAAAAAAACCTAAGCGATGAAGAAAAAGCCCAACTTAAAGCTATGGGCGGACTCGACGAGCTTATGAAAACCCTAAAAGAGCGTTTAGAAGAGCAACAAAAACGCCACGCAGGCGGCAATAAATGGGTGGGCACTGGCGGCACATCACCTTTTGGAGCATACGGCTATAACCCAGAAGGCGTGCGCATAGGTCAAGACGGCAATCGTAACCGCCAAGCGGTAAAAGTGTGGGATAAACGAGAATACAAAAACCTCGACACCGACAGAGAAATTGGCTCGCGCACAATTAAACTCGCCCTTAAAAAGTTACGTAAGTTCGCCCGCACTGGCGCAAGCGACACGCTTGATTTAAACGAGACTATTCGCGCTACTGCAAAACAAGGCGGCATGCTTGATGTAAAAATGGCACCCGAGCGCCACAATGCCGTAAAAGTGTTGATGCTATTTGATATTGGCGGCTCAATGGATGACTACATTCATACCTGCGAAGAATTATTTAGCGCCGCCCACAGCGAATTTAAACACCTAGAGTTTTACTACTTTCATAACTGTTTATACGAGCACGTTTGGCAAGACAACGCGCGCCGCCATTCAAACGAAATAGACACCATGACGCTCATAAACAAGTTCACCAGCGACTATAAAGTAATATTTGTCGGTGACGCCACTATGGGACCTTACGAAATAGCTTATGCGGGCGGCTCGGTAGAACACTACAACGAAGAGCCCGGCAGTGCATGGTTACAACGTGTCACAAACCACTTTGATAAAGTCGCATGGCTCAACCCACAACCGGTTGAACATTGGCCGTACTATCAATCAATTGGCTTTATAAAAGAGTTAATGAACAATCGCATGTATGCGCTGAGTTTAGATGGGATAAGTAGAGCGATAAAAGAGCTGAGTTAAAATAAATTAGCAACTACTTCTAAATCTATAGTGCTTAGAAGTAGTTGAGCTATATGATTTTGTTATACACATTCGTTTTCTGAGTAATAATTCACCAGATTGTTAGATAGTATATCCCAGTTAAAACCTTTCCCACTATTTACGGAAAGTGGTTTTAAAATACTAAAATCTAATAAACATGATTTAAAGCCATTTCCATAAACTCCATAAATCGAGCTTTCTAGTATTTGAACATTTTGTTCGGATTTAACAAATACCCTTGCTAAAAGTTCAAATGAAAATGTTTTTATTACTTCTGAATTAGAATCTTTGAAAATTTTATAAAACGAATGCCCCATAGATTCCAGTATATTATCGTAGCTTTGAGTGCTTTTGCTTTCAAAAATATGTTCAAATACTTTAATTTGGCTATTTAATATCTCAAATATGAAATAGCCAGCTCTGCTTTCGAATTCACAATTTTTTTGAACCTTCGCTGCATTTTCGTTAGAGAGTTCAATCAATTGCTCTACAATTTTTGTTAGTACCCAGCTAGGATGTCGAGAAGAAAATGATTGTTCTTTTTTGCTTACTTCAACTGAAGAATGGAATACGCAGTCTATATAAAAATTTAATCGTGTTTGCTTTATAAATGAGTCATTTGGTATGTACTCATGTGCCTCAACAAGTTGATTTTTGTTATTTAAAATATACGTTTTTACTATACTTTCTAGCCTATCAAAAAACTTAGATTTATCAATAAAACCAGCATTTCCAATAGACTCATCTAATAAAGGAGAAAATCCAAGAATATTTTCATAAAAATAGTAATCTTCAAAGAAAGTCTCTAACTCATGTTTAAAGTGTGAAGAACTTATTAATATTTCAATATCCTCTTCTGAAAAGTCATTTCCAGTAAGTGAAATGAGTTCGAATGCAACTCTAGGATTATTTTTCAGGATATGAGCTTTAACTCTAGAGGTGAAAAATTCTTTTTTCAGTACTTCAATTAATTTTTCTTGCCTGCTGCTTAATCTACTAAGTTGCTCAAATTTAGTTAAGGGAACTATAAGAAAGTGGTACTTGAAAAAGTTTTTGGCACTCAATGACTCTTGTTTAGGCTGCTCATTGGTGAGGGCAATCAATGGTTCGTTAAAGTAGTTTGATATATCTTGATTTAATAACTTTACCCTTAGTGATTTAAATAAAGTTTCCTTAATCAAATAACGTTTCAAAGTACAAAGATTTCTATTTAATAAGGAGTCAATGAGGCTCATTTTTTGTTCGTATTAAATATCATTTGAAATTGCATCAATAAGGTGAGGTATCTGATTTTCTCTGATTGATTTAGCTAAAATCAATTTAAAAATATACCCCAGAAAAAGAATCGAAATAAGCAGTAAAGCACTTTCTTGATCAAAGCCTTTTATCCATTTTAAAGGTATTATTATTCCCCAAGCAGAAAAAACATCATAAAGCAGGAAATAAGTAGAAAACGAACAAAATAATAGAAAAATGGAACACGTAACTTTTGATTTAAGATTAAGTGATAATTCTAATTTTTTATCTTCAGGTAATAAGGTGATTATTGCAGCTAGCACCGCGAATAAAGTTAAAAAGCCAGAAACATCCATTTATTGCCTACCCTCTTGTTCAAATCTATTTCATATCTCAAAGTGTGCGAAGCTCTATAACTCAGCTATATGGTTCAATGTCTCAGGATGACGCTGTACAAGCTTTAGCAAAGTTATCGCTTGCCCATTCGGTGCGCTGCGTCCTTGTTCCCAGTTTTCGAGCGTTCTTGCTGATGTATGTAGAATGTTTGCAAATACACCGCGCGACATATTAAATGTTTCTCGAATATTTACTATTTCATCAGGTGAGATAGCAAGATCGTTGATATCCTTTACTGCATGAGAACGTAACGTAAGCTTACCTTGTGAATGCGCTTTAGCGTCCACAAGTGCTGTAGTTAATTCTGAAAATAAATCACGTTTGCTCATTGCGCCACACCTCTAAGAATTCTTTTAATTGCTTTTTCTGATCTGCTGTTAAATCGGTGACTTCGTTTTTACTGTAAATAGTGAGCAAATAAAAACGTCTTTTATCGTCCAAGTAATAATATATAACTCTTGAACCACCACGCTTACCCTTTCCTTTGCTCGCAACTCGTATTTTACGTAAGCCGCCTGTTCCTTGAATAACATCGCCCTGTTTTGGGTTAACCATTAGATCTGCTTGAAATAAACGATACTCGTCATCACTCAAGTACAACTCTCGGTACTTTTCGAATATGTTTGATTCAACAAATAGGCTTTTCATACATTAAAGTATACGCAGATAGCGTATAAATTCAATTAAAGATTTTAAACGATTGGCGCAGGTATCTCTTGCTTTAGCTAAAGCGCTTTACTCATAAACAAGCTGTAAGGATCTAGCTCATAATCACCAAACGGTTCGCACTCTTTAAAACCAAATTGAGAATAAAGCTTTTGCGCGGGTAAAAATGCTTTTGCAGTGCCGGTCTCTAAGCTTAACTTTTTGTAGCCACGGAGTGTTGCTTGCTCAATAATATGGGTGAGTAACTTAGCCGCTATGCCTTGGCGTAAATAGTTGCTTGATGTGCGCATTGATTTAATTTCGCCATGCGTTGTATTTAGCGCTTTTAAAGCGCCAACACCCGCTAAATTATTATCAATCCATAAGCTATAAAAAGTTATGTCGGGCTGAGTGAGTTTGCTCACATCAAGTGCATGTACACTCTCAACAGGTGAGTGCTTTAGCATATCGTTATGATGCGCTTGTAGTAGCTTTATAACTTCTGGGTTTGAAAGCTCACCTATTCTAATATCCATTTATACCTCGTTTAATCCTAGAATTTAATGCCTTAGGCTTTATTTAAAACCCTAAGTAAGTGGCTCTATTTAGGCTGCTAGTTTCCACACTACAAACGCGACAGCAAACCCAACTAAGTACACCAAACCTAACCACGTTAAACTACGTAGTAAAACGCTGTGCTTTATAGCAGGCTCTGATCGCACAAGGCTAAAGTTAAGCCATGCAAACACTGGCGTTGTGACAAATGAAAGCGTCATGGCAAACGTAAGCATGGGGCCAAGGGCTGATTTAAAAAATAAAATAACGGCCATACCGGCAAGTGCTTGCAGTATTAACCAAATATTTAGGCTGTGTTTTGATTGCCTAAAGCCAAGTAGTTTATGAGACTCGTTAAGCGTGCGGGCGTAGCCATCTAGCACCGTGAGTGTGGTGCCAAACATACATAAAAAGGCGATTGCTGATACAAGCGGCCTTGCCCACTCGCCTATTGTTAATGCGTACATATCAATAAGCTGCTTGGCAAACGCGACACCACCGAGCTCTATACTACTGGTTTGCCCGTACTGCACTAATACACCTAAACTAAAAAATACTAACGCTAAGCCAGCTGTAAGCCAGTAACCTACGTTAAAATCGAACAAGCCTTGGCTTTTAGAAACTGTTTGCTGTGCTTGTTTTTCTTTTAGCCATAAAGAACTTAATGCAGATATTTCGATAGGCGCTGGCATCCAGCCCATTAACGCGACCATAAAGCTCAGCATAGCCAGCTCGTAAGGTGATGGGCCAACATAGTCAGTAGGCGCCATTGGGCCATTACTAAACGCGATAACTAACGCAATAACGGTAGCCAGCGTTAATAATCCCATTATGCCTTTGGCCACACTGTCGAGCGCTTTAAAGTGCCCTAACAATAATATGGCTAAGCACACTCCTAATAATATCCAACATAGCAGTGTTACCTCTATCACTACAGGCAGCGCGTAATGCAGTAAGCTTGCGGTAAGCAGTAATACGCCGGCGGTATTAACAACAGCGGCAACAATGTTTAAGCCAATAAAACTGTAGAAGTAAAACGGGCCTTTGCTTTTATAGCCCTCCACTAGGCTATTTTTAGTGGCGAGTGTGTATTCCATACCAAAGCGAAAAAACGGGTACTTTAAGACATTAACAACGAGGATTAACCAAAATAGTTGCCAGCCAAATATTGCTCCAGCCTGTGTAGACGCAACTAAGTGAGAACCGCCAATAGCGGCTGTTGCCATGAGTATTCCAGGTCCAAGCGCACCTAGTCGAGACTTCCATACTGCTTTTGTTGTGTGCATTAATTTCTCAAAATATGTGTGTTGTGTGTTCTTTTTATTAATTTTTATAATTAATAAACTGCAAGAACGCATAACTTACCTAAATTACAGGCAATAAAAAAGAGCCATACGGCTCTTTTTTACAATACTTTGTGACTAAATTTTATTTAAGATCCATCTCTTGGATGATCTCGTGTGCGATTTCAGGTGTAGTGCTAACAGGCTTTTCGTGTAAGTTTGCTTTTATCTGCCCTTTTCGATGTTTTAGTGCTGCATCGAGTTTTTTAGCTGCACTTGCAATGGCAGGGTACATAACTTCGTTTTCCCCTTTTACCGATATGCGCGTGCCTTCATAATTAGTGCTAATTTCAGCTTGGATTTTATGATGTTCTTTAGACAAAATAATTTCGAGTGCAATAAGCGATGGGAAATGGCTCTCGATTTTTGAAAATTTTTCGTTGATGTGCTCTCTAATAGAGTCAGTAACTTCAACATGGTGACCAGAAAGATTAATTTTCATAGGGTATCCTTTTATTTGTTACCTCATAAATAGTATTGGGGGCTATTTAGATTAACACAAGGAAAAAATAGAGATATTTGAGGTTTATTTGTGGTTTTTGGTGATTTAAATCATGCGTTGTGCAAAGTTTATGCAAAGCCCATAGTGCATGGGCTTTCAGACGTCTAGCTGTACTGGTTAATCTGTGTACGAACAACAGTAGTCAGCAAAATCAGATACTTTTACTTTAAAGCTTACATTTGCATCAACATTAAACGATTCACCCGCGTTAAATATTTTCCACTCACTTGCACCTGGTAATAAAATATCCCATTGGCCAGCTAAAAGCTCCATGCACTCTTTTTGGTTTGTATCAAAAACAAACTCACCTGGTTGCATAAAGCCTAACGTTTTCGCTTCGCCATCACCTAAAATAACGGTACGGCTCGACACTTTTCCGTCAAAATATACATTGGCTTTTTTTACTACACTTACGTTATCGAACTTTGGCATTTTTAGCTCCTGCTATTAATTTAAGATTTTTATTTATATAATTTTATCGCACTACCTTGCCTGATAGCTTACTTTCTTGCAAGGAAAGCTGCATTGTTCAAGGTGAAGTTGCTTCATGTAAGGGCATAAAAAAACCCGCAACACGTGCGGGTTTTTCAATTACTTACTTTATTTAATCAAAGCGATTAAAAAAGCTCGTTTGCTTTGCTTACAATGTTTGCCACTGTAAAACCAAAGTGCTCAAACAGCTCGCCTGCAGGTGCTGACTCACCAAAGGTAGTCATACCTACTACTGCGCCGTTTAGGCCTACGTACTTGTACCAGTAGTCAGCAATACCAGCTTCTACTGCTACGCGGCGTGAAACAGATGCCGGTAATACGCTTTCTTTGTATGCTGCGCTTTGATCTTCAAAGGCATCAGTACATGGCATAGATACAACACGTACCTTTTTACCTTGGCTGCGTAGCTCTTTAGCTGAATCTTGTGCTAGTTGTACTTCAGAACCCGTTGCAATGAAAATAATCTCTGGGTTGCCGTCACAGCTAAGGATGTAACCACCCTTTTTAACGTCACTTAATTGCTGTGCGTCACGTGCTTGTTGCTCAAGACCTTGGCGAGTAAAGATAAGCGATGTAGGACCGTCTTTACGCTCAATAGCTTGTTGCCATGCAATTGCCGACTCAACTTGGTCACATGGACGCCAGTTATATAAGTTAGGCGTTAAACGCATGCTTGCAATTTGCTCTACTGGTTGGTGAGTTGGACCATCTTCACCTAAACCAATTGAATCGTGCGTGTATACAAAAATGCTTGGTTGCTTCATTAATGCAGCCATACGAACAGCATTTTTTGCATATTCAACAAACATTAAGAACGTTGCACCGTAAGGAATAAAGCCTTTATGAAGCGCAATACCATTCATAATTGCCGACATACCAAACTCACGTACACCGTAGTAAATGTAGTTACCACTTGCATCATCGCGTGTTAAACCTTTAGAGCCATCCCAAATTGTTAAGTTTGAGCCAGCTAAATCGGCTGAGCCACCCATAAATTCTGGTAATAACGGACCAAATGCATTTAATGCATTTTGTGACGCTTTACGAGAAGCTGGATTTGCAGGGTTTGCTTGCAATTGCTCAATGTACGCTTGAGATTTTTCAGCCCAATCGCCAGGCAGTTCGTTATTAATACGACGCTTATATTCAGCTGCAAGCTCTGGGTATGCTTTTGCGTATGCTGCAAATTTTTCGTCCCAGCTTGATTCAAGCTGCTTGCCTTTTTCTTTGCCATCCCACTGTGCGTAAATATCATCAGGAATTTCGAAAGCATCGCCAGTCCAACCTAAAAATTCGCGAGACGCTTTAATTTCGTCATCACCTAGTGGTGCACCGTGACAATCATGGCTACCTGATTTATTAGGTGAGCCGTAACCAATAATTGTTTTACAACAAATTAGTGAAGGTTTATCGGTAACGCTTTTTGCTTCTGCAATTGCAGCACTTACAGCATCGCTGTCGTGGCCATCAACACCACTAATTACATGCCAACCGTATGCTTTAAAGCGAGCTGGTGTATCATCTGTAAACCAACCTTCTACTTCGCCATCGATTGAGATGCCGTTGTCATCCCAAAATGCAACAAGTTTACCCAGACCTAATGTGCCTGCAAGTGAACCTGCTTCATGAGAAATACCTTCCATAAGGCAGCCATCACCCATAAATGCATAGGTAAAGTGATCAACAATATCGTGACCTTCACGGTTAAACTGTGCAGCAAGTGCTTTTTCAGCAATTGCCATACCTACGGCATTTGTGATCCCTTGACCTAATGGACCCGTAGTAGTTTCGATTCCTGGTGCATAGCCATATTCAGGGTGCCCTGGAGTTTTAGAGTGCATTTGACGGAAGTTTTTAATTTCGTCCAGTGGTAAGTCGTAACCACTTAGGTGCAATAGAGAATAGATAAGCATTGAACCGTGGCCGTTTGAAAGAATAAATCTGTCACGGTCAGCCCACTCTGGATTCGTTGGGTTATGTTTTAGATAATCGCGCCATAATACTTCTGCGATATCAGCCATGCCCATAGGGGCTCCAGGGTGGCCAGATTTGGCCTTTTGTACTGCGTCCATTGACAAGACGCGAATAGCATTTGCAAGTTCTTTGCGAGATGGCATGAATTCTCCTACCTTATATGTGTATTTGCGCGGGTATTTATGTGTTTGTTTATGTAACCAAATAACTTGGATACTGTTATATATCCATTCTTACTTATTGTGGGGGCGGTGTGCAATTAAAAACCCCAGAAAAGGCAGCATTATGAATTTTTTTTGAGACTAGAACGACATTCGTAATTTTATTTAGACGTCTAGGCGTAAAAACACTATGCAATGCGTTTTGTTTTCGATAAAATACGCCCCTTAATTTTTTAGCGCTAATACCGACATTTGTGAAGCGCAATATTTGTGAGCAGAAATACAATGGCAAAACATTTATTTACTTCTGAATCTGTTTCTGAAGGTCATCCGGATAAAATCGCCGATCAAATCTCTGATGCGGTACTTGATGCAATCCTAGAGCAAGACTCTCAGGCTCGCGTAGCGTGTGAAACTTACGTTAAAACCGGTATGGTTATGGTTGGTGGTGAAATCACTACTAGCGCATGGGTTGATATCGAAGAAATTACACGTAAAACAATTCGTGACATTGGCTACACAAATTCAGACATGGGCTTTGATGCCGATTCATGTGCAATTTTGAACACTATTGGTAAACAGTCTCCTGACATTAACCAAGGTGTTGACCGTACTAGCCCAGAAGAGCAAGGCGCTGGCGACCAAGGCTTAATGTTTGGTTACGCATGTAACGAAACAGAAGTACTAATGCCTGCTCCAATTACTTACTCACACCGTTTAGTACAGCGCCAAGCGCAAGTACGCAAAAGCGGCGAGCTTAATTGGTTACGTCCAGATGCAAAATCTCAAGTTACTTTTGCATACGAAAATGGCAAACCTGTAGGTATTGATGCTGTTGTACTTTCTACTCAGCACAGCGAAGACATTTCGCAAAAAGATTTAGTAGAAGCTGTGATGGAAACAATCATCAAGCCGGTACTTCCTGCAGAACTTATTACAAGTGCAACTAAGTTTTTCATTAACCCAACAGGTCGCTTTGTTATTGGCGGACCAATGGGTGACTGTGGTTTAACTGGTCGTAAAATCATTGTAGATACATACGGTGGTATGGCTCGTCACGGTGGTGGTGCTTTCTCTGGTAAAGATCCATCAAAAGTTGACCGTTCTGCGGCATACGCTGCACGTTACGTTGCTAAAAACATTGTTGCTGCTGGTCTTGCTGACAAGTGTGAGCTACAAGTCTCTTACGCAATTGGTGTTGCAGAGCCTACTTCTATCAGCGTTGAAACGTTTGGTACAAGCAAGCTAGAAGAAAGCCGTTTAATCGAGCTTATTCGTGAACATTTTGACCTGCGCCCTTACGGCTTAATTCAAATGCTTGATTTAGAGCGCCCTATCTACCTTCCTACAGCGGCTTACGGCCACTTTGGTCGTGACGAATTCCCTTGGGAACGTACAGATAAAGCAGACGCACTTCGCGCAGCTGCCGGCCTTTAAGCCAAAATTGTTGTAGTAAATTAAAAACGGCCCTTTTAAGGGCCGTTTTTACATCTAAAACTTATTCGCTATATTGTTTGTAGAGCGTCTACAAAATAACTATTAAATCGACCTCGAATTCTTTTGTACTTTAGGTATATACTCATTTCATTATAAAAGCTTTAGGGACAGTTAAATGGCCGATAACTTTCGCGTTATATTTGCAGGACTTGCCGATAACGTTGACATAAAAACAGCATGTACAAATTTAGCTGCAAAATTAAAAACGTCAGATGAAAAAGTAGCTCTTTTTTTTAAAGGTAAGCCACTGTTTGCACCAAGCGATAAAGACAAAGCGTTAAAACAGGCTAAGTTACTAGCAGGCTTAGGCATTAAAAGTAAGCTTCAAGCTGTTTCAAACATCATTCAAAATGGCTCAAACCCTGCTGCAAATAACAATCAACGTGATGAACGTATTTTTGATGCACTCGATTACATCACTAGCAGCTTAATTCGCCTTGAAGAAAAGTTAGACGAGTTAGAGCAACGCCTTCCTGAAGCTCAGTTAAAAGCACCAGACGAAAGTATTGACGAATGGCAAGGTGACGATCTAATGCTAGGTGATGATTTAGCGCCTCCTAAAAAACGCAGTAACTTACTTTTATATTCATTGATTGCAACTGCCACCATTTTGCTAGTCGTACTGGCTGTTTTTTTAATTTTTCCCGATTTATTCTCTTTTTAAGAATGGCTAATTAATTTAATGAGCAATAAACGCGCAAAAATAAGAGCGGAAATTCGTAACACCCGTAAAAACTTGTCAAATAATCAGCAAATAATTGCTGCGCAATCGCTAAAAATGAATTTTATTCAACATTTAAAAAGCGAAAAAACAACGAATTCAAAGCATATTGCCATTTACTTAAGTAACGATGGGGAGCTAGACACTTCATTGTTAATTAAAGAATTATGGAGTTTAAACCATACCGTTTACCTACCTATAATACACCCATTCAATGGCGCTAATTTACTATTTCAGCGCTATGAGAAAAACTCACCCATGAGAGCAAATCGCTATGGTATCTTGGAGCCTGAGCTGAACTGCTCTCAAATATGCCCATTACCAGTGCTTGATTACCTCCTTATGCCATTAGTTGCATTTGATAAACAAGGTAATCGCCTAGGAATGGGAGGTGGGTTTTACGACCGGACATTGGCGCGTTTGCACGAACAAAATTGGCAAAAACCACAACTAATTGGCCTTGCACATGAATGCCAAAAAGTTGAGGCCCTACCAATCGAGTCGTGGGATGTACCACTTAAAACCATTATCACCCCAGATAAAACATACTGTTGGTAACAATTAAATTTGATTACTAACCGCATATTTCTGACATACATGAGCACAAAGCAATGACACAAGACGAATTAAAAAAAGCAGCTGCTTGGGCAGCACTCGAGTTTGTAAAAGAAAACACTATTGTAGGTGTGGGTACAGGCTCTACTGTTAATCACTTTATTGATGCCCTTGGTTCAGTAAAGGACACTATTGTAGGCGCTGTATCAAGCTCAGAAGCCTCAACCGCGCGCTTACAAGCGTTAGGTATTGAAGTATTTGAGCTTAATAACGTTGCTGCTTTAGATGTATACGTTGACGGCGCTGACGAAATAAATGATCAAAACGAAATGATTAAAGGTGGCGGCGCAGCCCTTACTCGCGAAAAAATAGTAGCCGCTGTAGCTAAACAATTTGTGTGCATTGTAGATGACACCAAATTAGTAAAAACATTAGGCGACTTCCCGCTTCCGGTAGAAGTTATTCCAATGGCTCGCAGCTACGTTGCACGAGAATTATTAAAGCTTGGTGGTGACCCTGTTTATCGCCAAGGCGTAGTTACCGATAACGGTAACGTTATATTAGATGTATTTAACTTAAAAATTACCAATGCTAAACAACTTGAAGCACAAATAAATTCAATTGTTGGCGTAGTTACCAACGGCCTATTTGCAATGCGTGGTGCTGATAAAGTGATTATCGGTACTAAAAATGGGCCACAAATTAAATAGGATGAGGTTATGAGTAAGGTATCGTTAGCAAAAGACAAAATTAAAATTCTCTTGCTTGAAGGTGTTCACCAAAGCGCTGTTGAAACGCTAAAACGTAACGGTTACAGCAATATCGACTACGTTAAAACATCCTTACCTGAGGACGAATTAAAAGAGCGCATTAAAGATGTTCACTTTGTAGGACTTCGTTCTCGTACTCATATTAACCAAGCCGTATTAGACTCAGCTGACAAGCTAGTTGCTGTTGGGTGTTTTTGTATTGGTACAAACCAAGTTGATTTAGATGCAGCACGCGAACGCGGTATTGCTGTATTTAACGCACCATTTTCTAATACTCGTTCAGTTGCTGAACTTGTACTTGGTGAAATCCTACTTTTATTACGCGGTATTCCAGAGCGTAATGCAGCGGCTCATCGTGGTGGCTGGTTAAAAACAGCAAATGGTTCGTTTGAAGCACGTGGTAAAACATTAGGTATTATTGGCTACGGTCACATTGGTACTCAGCTAGGTATTATGGCTGAAAATATCGGTATGAACGTTGAATATTACGATATCGAAGATAAATTATCACTCGGTAATGCAAAGCAAGTTCACAACCTAACTCAGCTGTTACAACGCTCTGATATTATTAGTTTACACGTACCAGAAACACCGCAAACTAAAAATCTTATTGGTAGCGCAGAACTTGCTGTTATGAAGCAGGGATCTATTTTGATCAATGCTTCACGCGGAACTGTTGTTGATATTGATGCACTTGCAGAAGCACTAACAGAGAAAAAACTAAGTGGAGCAGCAATCGATGTGTTCCCTACTGAGCCAAAGTCTAACGATGAAGAATTTGTATCGCCACTGCGCCAATTCGACAATGTTATTTTAACGCCGCACATTGGTGGTTCTACACAAGAAGCGCAAGAAAACATTGGTATTGAAGTAGCGGGTAAACTGGCTAAATACTCAGATAATGGCTCAACTATTACTGCCGTTAACTTCCCTGAAGTATCGCTGCCTGAGCTTGCTAATCGTAGCCGTTTATTACACGTGCACCACAACCGCCCTGGTGTACTAACGCAAATTAACCAAGCGTTTGCACAGCACGGTATTAACATTGCTGCGCAATACCTACAAACAGACGCATCTATTGGTTATGTAGTTATTGATGTAGATACAGATCAATCTGAAGTAGCACTTAAAGAACTAAGCGCTGTTGAGGGTACAATTAGAGCACGTATTTTGCATTAATAAGTACTTTTGATATTAAGAAGGGTCCTTATGGACCCTTTTTTGTATTTAGATTACATATACTTTCTTAAGTATTTTTTGAATACCGGATCTGTTGCAGCCAACTCTTTTTGCTCAGCTAATATCTCTTTTAAAATAGCACCTGAGGTAAGCGGGTTTGCAAGTACCACTCTAAATACAACTGTAGGTTGATTGTCGTATTTAGAAGGCGTTAAACGAGTACGTGATACAAATGAGCGACCAGACTCTCGCTGACGTTTTTGCATACTGGCAGTAAAACGATTCAGAGAGGCAAAAATATCTAACCGAGTTGCAGCATCTGCATCGGCTATTGCTTGTTTAATTTGCTTAGGTACATAACGATACGTTAATAAGCACAATTCAGGTTCTGAAATAAGCTCAAAGTCTTCATCAGCTTTAATTAAATCAGCAAAGTAATGTGCTTTTTTGATGCTTCGATCAATCAGCATTTCATAACCTTTACGACCAATAACACGTAAGCAAGCATGTACTAACATTGCCATACCAGGTCGGCTGCCTTCAAGCGTGTGGCTACCTAAGTCTTTTGAACCTTTACGTAATATGTACTCAGCGTGATGCTCTATTGCATCGGTTGCAGCGGGATCTTTAAATAAAACTAAGCCCGCTCCCATTGGTACATACATTTGTTTATGTGCATCGATGGTAATTGAATCTGCTCGCTCAACCCCTTTTAGTAAAGGGCGATGCGTGTTCGATAAAAGGGTTGCTCCTCCCCATGCAGCATCTACATGAAAATGGCAGTTAATGTCTTGTGCTAAGTCGGCCATTTCATCAAGTGGGTCAATATTACCGGTTTCGGTTGTACCCGCTACCCCAATAATCGCCATTACTTTAATGCCTTGCGATTCAAGCTCACGTGCTTTTTCGCGCATAGCTCCTACATCAACTTTATTATTTTCGCAGGTTTTAATGCCAATTAAGTTATCGCGGCCAATACCGAGTAAATCAACCGATTTACCTAACGAGTAATGTCCGCGTTCTGATATTAATACTGCTAAACCTTTATAGCCGTAATGCAGCATACCGGCAATTAGGCCTTGTGCGCCGATACCTCTAAAATCGCCATCGGGTTTTAATAAGCGGTTTCGAGCAATCCAAAGCGCAGTAATATTAGCGACCGTTCCACCAGAGCAAAATGCACCTAATGAGGTTTTAGCACTGTGCATCCATTTAGAATAAAATGAATCGTCTTGCCCATAAGCTAAATGGTGCATCATTCCAAGCACTTGACGTTCAAGAGGCGTAAACGCTTTAGACGTTTCTATTTTTACTAGATTTTGATTTAGCCCTACCATCAATTTTGACAGCGGTAATAAGAAATGCGGCAAGGCAGAGGTCATGTGACCAATAAAGCTAGGCGCAGCTGTATGCACAGAATGCGCAACAAGTTGCTCCATTATGTCTTGGGCATAAGCAGATACAAACGTTGGATCCTCTGGGATCACTGCCGACTGAAAATCTTTTTCGATTTCATGTAATGGTTTTTCAATTGCCGCTATATTTTCGTTTAGAAAACCTGCTAAATTACTCGAAATTTCAAGCTCGATTTTGCTTAAAGTTGAGTCTGGCGCTTCAGGTACAGTAAATATACGCTTAAGGCTTTCTTTAGAGGCGACGGCACAACGCTTTTGATCCATCTCAATACCTAGTGTGTGTAGCTAAAACACGCGCTTACCCATCAAAAACGCCTAATTATTAGGACATTTAGAGCAATCGTGTTTCTTTAAAAATTGCGCTAACTTTACTGCAATATAACTAAAATGTCTCGTTTAAACCTGTAAAAGCAATCAAAGCGATGACAAAAAAATGATAATTTAATTAAAACTCTACCAAACCTAATTATTTATTGGGCATTTACTTATTTTGGGTATAATAAATTTGATAACAAAAAAGGGACACATATGCCAGAAGGAAGAGTCAAAGTTAGTTGGATAGTGGCAGGCTTTAGCTTATTTTTAATAAGCTTGCTTACCTATGTTTACTACACTTACCAAACCACGCGTGCTGAAATAATGCAGTCGGTTGATAATCGCTTACTTAATGCCGCCACCAGCGTTAAACATATTCTAGGTGAAAATTACTTAAGTGCGGTTAATCAAGGCGACAACATAAGTTTTTCTTACTATCAAAATAAGAGTAAACAGCTCTCTGAGTTTGCTCAAGCACTTGATATTGCTTATGTGTATTCAATGATTTTAAAAGACGGAAAGGTTCTTTTTAGCTCATCAAGCTACACGCAAGACGATCAGAATAATGGCAAAGTAACTCAATTTTTAGATCTCTACCCTGAAGCTACCGATGCAAATATAAGTGCTTTTTACTCAACCGAGCCTGTATTTGAAATATCGAGCGATCAGTGGGGCCACTTTAAAACTATTTTTATTCCTTACGTTGACCCTATTAACGGCAATACCTATTTAACGGGTGCCGATATAACTATTTACAATTTAAACGAGAAACTTAAAGAAAGCGTATCAAAAGCAGCTGCCATGGCGAGCTTCTTCTTTTTTATCGCGATACTAGTTGCCGCCATATATATTTATTTACTAAAGCGCTCTTTAGCAACTGACTCAAGTACTGGTTTTTCAAATCATATTGCTCTTGAGTACTTTATTAAAAAAAGTAATGCTCATCACATGCAGTTAGCCGTTATTTGGGTTAATGAAATAGAAGATATAAACAGTTTCTACGGCACTGAAGTGGGTGACAAAGTAATGAAAAACTTACTTATTCACTTTAAACTCAGAAGCTCTGCGCATTGCCATATATACAGACTAGCAACCAACAAAATAGTATTACTCGCGCCTAAAGAAATGAGTAATGACGAATTTACCGATCTCGTAAAAACATATAACTTTAATACCCCAGTGTTAACTGACCCTTTTATTTACATAACCCTATGTGCAGGTATTGCCAGTGGCAATAAATCGCTACTGCTTGAAAATGCTCATATAGCGGCGCTGCAAGCAAAACAAGGCAGGCATAGCGTAGTTAACTACTCAAAAGCGCTACACGATGTAAAAACGCAATATCAATACAATGTTGAAATGGCTAAAGAGGTGCGTGAAGCGTTTGATAACAACCGTATAGTGCCTTACTTTCAACCCATTATTGATACAAATACCAACAAGGTCGTTCAATACGAATGTTTAGCTCGAATGGTAACGGCGCAAGGGGAAGTGTTGAAACCTGATGCATTTTTAAATGTTGTTACTCGATCAAGAATGGACGGAATACTTACCCGTACTATATTTTCACAATGTGTTAGTCGCTTTAGAAAAACCGATATTTGCTGGAGTTTAAATATAACAGCACAAGATATGCTCGACCCTAATTTAAGTGAGTTTATTGCGGACGAACTTAAGCGCTACCCGCATCCTGGTAATATCACACTAGAGCTTTTAGAAACCCAAGCTATTGCCAACTTTTCTGAGGTAAAAGCATTTATTGGAATGGTTAAAACGAAAGGCGTTAAGGTTATTATTGATGACTTTGGTAGTGGTTATTCAAATATATCAAACGTACTTAAGCTGGAAGTAGATGGTATTAAGCTAGATGGCGCACTAATAAAGCAAATAGTGAATGACAAAGATATCTATTTATTTATTGAACATATAGCCAGTTTTGCTAATCAACTTGGTTTGCAATTAATGGCAGAGTCGGTAGAAAATGCAACCATAGTAACCGCACTTAAAAAGGCGAATGTGACACTAATGCAAGGCAACTACTTTGCCCACCCAGTGTCACATGTTAGTACGGTTATAGAAGAAGAATTAGCACTTTAACTTACTTTAGCGAGGTAAGTTAATAACGAGTCGGTGGCTTTGCTGGCCACTGGCCCAGTATTTACGCTCAAAAGGCGTAATGGCATCGTCTGACTCATAAAGCGTTACATCGCAAGGGTTGCCTGTTAATTCGAGCGCCCGAGCAAACTCCTTAACGTAAATATCCCAATTGCTGCGCACTTCTAATTTTCCACCTAACTTAACGATAAATGGAAAAATAGCCGCGCCATGCCAGCGTCTACGAATATGCTTAGATTTAGGCCACGGGTTTGGATACAACAAATAATGGTGTATAGGTTGCCAATTAGCAGCAACCGCTAAACGCCAAAAGTCGTTTAAGTCTGCTTGCACTAAGATGTACTGACCACTGTCGGTTTGCTTATATTCAACATCGTGCTTATCTAATCGGTGCGACGATTTATCAATACCAATTATAAGTGCATCTGGGTGGCGCTTAGCTAAGTTAGCTGAGCTTTCACCTACGCCACAACACGAGTCTAAAATAAGCGGGCCACTAAAGGCTTGTACTTTAGCATTAACCTCGTCAAATGCGGCTTGGGTATGCGCTGCAATTGGCTTTTTAAATTCAGCATCTAAGTGCTTATTTACTATTTCATCAAGCTTTTCGTGAATACCCGCTTGATTAGATACAATACTACGTGAATTTGCATCACTCATTAGTGTCTTAGCCCCACACCTTTTTTGATCAATGTAAGCGCTAATGTAAATAACGCTGTTATAAATACTAAAATAACCCCAAGAGCCACGCTCAAATCAACATCCGACACACCTAAAAAGCCATAACGAAATGCGTTAACCATATAAATTATAGGGTTGATTTGTGATACATTCTGCCAAAATTCAGGCAGCAACGTAATTGAATAAAATACACCGCCTAAGTAAGTTAGTGGCGTTAGTATGAAGGTGGGGATAATGCTTATATCGTCAAAGCTGTTTGCGTAAATCGCATTAATTAAGCCACCTAAAGCAAACACAGCTGAGGTTAAAATAACCGTCGCCATAATTACAAAAATATTATGAATTTGAATATCAACAAATAATAACGATACACAGGTAACTATAAAGCCCACCATAATACCGCGCGTCATACCGCCCCCCATATAACCTAGAACAATGATGTAGTTAGGTACAGGTGCAACTAAAAGCTCTTCAATGCTTTTTTGAAACTTTGTTGAGTAAAAACTAGAGGCTACGTTGGAATAAGAGTTAGTAATAACCGACATCATTATAAGGCCAGGTACAATAAACTCCATATAACTAAAGCCGCCCATGTCGCCAATGCGTGAACCAATTAAGTTACCAAAAATAACAAAATATAAGCTCATCGTAATTGCTGGCGGTACTAAAGTTTGCACCCAAATACGTAAAAAACGAATGCACTCTTTGATCCACAAACTCTTTAAGGCTACGCCATATTTAAACATTTATTCGCCCCGCCCTTGCTCTAGTAATCCAACAAATAACTCTTCTAATCTGTTTGCTTTATTTCGCATACTCAATACAGTATTACCTTGAGTTGTTAATGCACTAAAAACCGCATTTAATCCTTGAGATTTAGCGACTTCTACTTCAACAGTGTGATCGTCCGTCATGGTAAATTTATAACCTTCAAGCGTTACAGGGTTTGCTGGCATTTTTAAATCTAAAATAAAGGTTTCTTTATCAAGCTTTGCAAGCAGTGCTTTAATGGTCGTGTTTTCAACAATTCGGCCATTATCGATTATGGCGATGTTTTTACACAGTAACTCTGCTTCTTCAAGGTAGTGCGTAGTTAAAATAATAGTTACGCCTTGCTCATTTATTTGGCGTAAAAAATCCCACATTGAACGACGAAGTTCTATGTCTACACCCGCTGTTGGCTCATCAAGTATAAGCAACTTGGGTTCGTGCATAAGGGCACGCGCAATCATTAATCGGCGTTTCATACCGCCTGAAAGCGTACGTGCTTGTTTGTCTTTTTTCTCAAGTAAGCCAAGTTGCGCTAAGTATTTATCAGCACGTTTATGGGCTTCGCCACGTGGCACACCATAATAACCGGCTTGGTTAACAAGTATTTGGCTAAGCGTTTCAAATTGGCTAAAATTAAACTCTTGCGGCACTAAGCCTAAATGCGCTTTTGCAGCTTCTAAGTCAGTATCAATATTACAACCGAATACTTCTACTTTGCCTTTTGTTTTATTAACAAGTGACGAAATAACACCAATGGAGGTTGATTTACCTGCTCCGTTTGGACCAAGTAAAGCGAAAAAGTCGCCCTCTTTAACTTGTAAATCAACGCCTTTAATAGCCTCAACACCATTTTTATAAACCTTGGTAAGGCCTTCTATATTTAAAGCAATATTTTGCTTATTCATTACTTACCCTCACCATAACCCCAACGTTTTGTTAGGTTATGTTCAATATTTAAATGATCTAAAATTCTCGCCACCATAAAATCAACTAAGTCTTCAATACTTTGTGGCTTATGATAAAAGCCAGGCGCTGCTGGCATTATGGTCACACCTAAACGAGATAACTTAAGCATGTTTTCTAAATGAATTTCGTTAAACGGTGTTTCGCGCGGCACTAAAATTAACTGTCCGCGTTCTTTAATTACCACATCAGCGGCGCGCTCTAATAAGTTATCTGACGCCCCTACTGCAATTGCAGAAACCGATCCTGCACTACACGGGCATACCACCATTTTTTTAGGCGCCGCAGAGCCCGAAGCCACAGGGCTAAACCAGTTATCTTTACCGTATACTTTTAACTGCCCAGATTTAGCATTAAACAGCGTACTTAACTGCTCAGTGGCTTTGTCTTCATTACCAGAGAGCTTAATATTTGATTCTGTATCAAGCACCACTCGCGCTGCACTTGAGATAAGTACGTAAACTTGAAATTGCTGCTCAAGCAATACTTCAAGTAACCTTAAACCATAAGGCGCACCTGATGCACCGCTAAAAGCGAGCGTAATTCTATCTTTAAATTGCACACTATTCTCCGCTGTATTTATCAGCTAAACCATCAACAAGGTGTTGATGAAGGCCATTAAAACCGCCATTGCTCATAATTAAAATATGCTGATTAGGCTCAATATTTTCAAGCACCGTATCAATAATTGTTTGCGTGCTGCTAAAGCACTGCATGCCTGCTTTATCTGCTTGCTCTTTTAGCGACCAATTTAGATTCTCTGGTTCAAAAAGTAGTACGTCGTCAGCATCACGCAGTGAATCTGATAATGTATATTGGTGCACGCCCATTTTCATAGTGTTTGAGCGCGGCTCTAAAATAGCGATAATTTTTTCATCACCTACTTTTGCGCGCAGTCCTGCAAGCGTAGTTTTAATTGCTGTTGGGTGATGCGCAAAATCGTCATACACCTTAATATTATTAATATCAGCCTTTAGCTCCATACGCCTTTTAGGGCTAATAAATTCTCCTAAGGCATCAATACTATGATCAACAGCTATACCCACATGGCGCGCTGCTGCGATAGTCATAATTGCATTTTTAACGTTATGCTCGCCTATTGCTTGCCAGCAAACAGTACCCTGCTTTTCGTTATTTAAAAGTACATTAAACTCACTACCATCGGCTTTTATTAATTCATAGCCCCAGTCATCACCGAGTGTTTCGCTTTCGCTCCAAAGCCCTTGTGCTATTACGTCATTAAGCGCTACGTCTTGCTTAGGCCAAATTACCTTGCCGCTTTGAGGTAATGTACGCATTAAGTGATGAAATTGTTTTTTTATTGCGTTTAAATCTTCGAAAATATCAGCGTGATCGAATTCAAGATTATTTAATATAAGTGTACGCGGAAGGTAATGGACAAACTTACTGCGCTTATCAAAAAAAGCTGTGTCGTATTCATCGGCTTCAATAACAAAAAATGGCGTTTCACCTACTTTGGCCGATACACCAAAATTTTGGACTATGCCGCCAATTAAAAACCCTGGTTTTAAACCTGCGTACTCTAATACCCACGCAAGCATACTTGCTGTGGTTGTTTTACCATGCGTACCGGCTACAGCAAGTACCCACGAGTTTTGTAATAGGTTATGTTTAAGCCATTCAGGGCCAGATGTATAAGGCAGGCCTTTATCAAGCACATATTCAACACACGGGTTACCACGGCTCATTGCATTACCGATAACTACCATATCTGGTTTTGGCTCTAATTGAGATACGTCGTAGCCTTGAGTCAGTTCAATGCCAAGCTCTTCAAGTTGCGTACTCATTGGTGGGTAAACGTTTTGATCAGAACCCGTTACTTTATGACCTAATGATTTAGCAATGGCTGCAATACCACCCATAAACGTGCCACAAATGCCCAAAATATGTATATGCATATACTTTCCTTAAATCGTATGCTCACTTTACAGCTATGCAAAGTTTAATGGCGCTATAATGCCAAAATTCGTGCTTAGTTACTATGTACGTCTGCACAATTCACTCGTGCCAAAAACACGTTAATTAGTTTTTTAAATGCTAAAAATCAAAAAATAGGCACGTTCACCTACCTTGTATTGCTTTTAATCAATTATTATCAATGTTATAAACCAGCTTGCTGTATAACTTTAAAACTTAAAAAGGACTTAATATGAAAAAACTATTCTTTATAGCCTGTATTTTACTTAGTCAAAAAAGCTTTGCTTTGGAATTTGCTAAGTACCCAATAGAATTAAGTTCGGGCGAAGGCGTTAATGTTGTTATTGCCCCAACAACAGATAAAAAACAAGCTTTAGTAAAAGTAACAGGCATAAACCATGATATTGATGGGATTGTATTTTTAACCGATTTAAAACCTCATGGTAGTAATAAAGCTTACAAATATACTTACGATGGTACACAAAGAAGTTTAGTAAGTGTTGAGGAAGGCTACCGCTGTTGCTCTTACAATCTTTATATTCCAGACACTCGTGATGGAATTTACTTATCAAAAAAAGAAGAGTCAAACCCTGCCATTGTTGAAGATTTAAAAACGCAATACGATCAACAGTTAAATAAAGGTACTCAAGCTAAACTAGCGAAGTTTAATCGTGAAAAGCATTTAGGGTATCAACAAAAAAATATAGCTGCCGCTAATAGCGAAATAGATAAGCAATGCGGATTAAAAATAAATACCAATGTTGATTGGGAAAGCATTGATGATGAAAACCTAAAAGAATATCCAGTGGGTTCATTTTGTGCACAAGTTGCAAACGAAATGGCATACATGTGCGAAAAAGACCAAAGTTTTAAAAACGACATAGCTCAGTTCAATGCTATCGAATGTAAATTTACTAATGAGCTAAAACTACGTAAAAATGGTAATACACTTATATTTAAAACAGCACCAAAAGCCGCTAACCAACGCCGTTTTATTGAAGCTTATTTATTAAATTTATAAGCTGAGTTTAAAACCAAAAAAAGCACCTAAAGGTTAATGCCAGTCAGTTAAGCTGACTGGCATTTTTCTTTTTATGGGGATACTTAGATGGTTTTGGCTTAACCCATCGGGGATATCTTCTATCCTCTCGTCTAGCTGGAAGCTTAAATAAGACCAGTGTATTGAGTAAGTGCTGCCAGTGTATTGGAATGTTCCCTGGACTCATTATAGATACTGACGAGAAATACTGAATGACAGCCATCGAACTGCTAGAGAAACTAAGCTGGTTAGGCCATATCCCAGGGCAAGATCACGAACTTTACCTTGACTTAAAAGTATGATCTTATACTCCTCTTTTCAAGGAGCGTTCTCATGCTTGATACTCAGCTATTTAAATATTTCGAATCAATCGATGATCCTCGCCAACAAGGTAAAGTGGTTCATAAACTATTTGATATCATATTCTTAGCCGTCA
>NZ_JADYXK010000024.1:0-70184 GCF_015864275.1 Pseudoalteromonas sp. NZS11_1 | reverse complement strand
ATCAAGTAACCAATGACTAAGCATAAAAATACCCTCATAATCAAAAGATGATAAGGGTATTGTGAAGCAACCAAAAGATCGGTCAACCGATCAAAAATACCTTAACTGATCGGTGTTAGCTAATTAGCGGCTCTTTTTAGGTAAAATTAAGCGTTTAACGATGCCATATCAATAACAAAGCGGTATCGTACGTCAGACTTTTCCATACGCTCGTATGCAGTGTTAATTTCGTCAATGTTGATCATTTCGCACTCAGGTAGCACGTTATTTTCACCACAAAAGTCGAGCATTTGTTGCGTCTGTGCAATACCACCAATAAGTGAGCCTGCAATACGACGGCGACCCATTAATAATGGCACCGTGCTTAGCTCATCTACAGGACCAACTTGGCCTACAATAACTAAAGTACCATCTACATCAAGTAGTGGTGTGTAAATAGATAAATCATGTTTTACAGGTACCGTATCTATAATGACGTCAAAGGCAGATTGCGAGTCTTTCATTTCGTCATCATTAGATGACACTAAGTAATGCTGAGCACCCAATTTAACCGCATCATCTTTTTTAGACTCACTACGGCCAATTACCGTAACGCTTGCGCCCATTGCAACTGCATTTTTAACGGCCATATGGCCAAGTCCGCCTAGACCAACAACACCAACACGGCTACCTTTTTTTACGCCCCATTTATGAAGTGGCGAGTAAGTAGTAATACCTGCACAAAGTAGCGGTGCTACGCGAGAAAGGTCTAAATTTACTGGTACGGAAAGTACGAATTCTTCGCGTACAACAACATGTTTAGAATACCCACCTTGGGTCATTTCACCACTAATGCGGTCTTTGCCTGCGTAAGTACCAATCATACCTTCGCGGCAAAATTGCTCTTCATCGTTATCACATTGATCGCAGCTTTGGCACGAATCAACCATACAACCAACAGCAACCGTGTCGCCTTGCTTGTATTTTTTAACGTCGCTACCTACCGACATAACTTTACCAACAATTTCATGCCCAGGTACTAATGGGTAGTCACTGCCACCCCAATCATTTCGTACGGCGTGTAAATCTGAATGGCACACACCACAGTATAAAATTTCAATTTCTACATCGTTATTTCGTAAATCGCGGCGCTCAAAAGAAAACTCTGTCAATTCAGAACCTTGGCTTTTTGCTGCATATCCTACAGTTTTCATAATAACTCCATAGTGGTTAAAAATTTAAATCATCAACAGCATAGTACATAGCCTGTGAATAGAACCTGACAATATAAAATAGGCACAAAAAAAGCCCAAACAGTGTTTGGGCTTAATCGTTAGGACTAGGGAGCTAAATTTAATTATTTTGCAAGTAAGCTGTTTAATTCATTAATAATTGAATGAATGCGCTCTGCATTTTTTCCTAAATCACTACGCCCTACTCGCGACTTACTACGAATATCAACAAAACGTTGGCTGCCTTCATCTTTAATACGAATTACCACATCGTCTTTAAAACCAAACCACGTTGTTGTATCGGTAGCTTCCACAATACCTGTAGCCGTATTTGCACTTACCAATGCAAAGCCAAGATTTTTAACTGCTTGTTCGCTTGCTGTCATTAAATCGGCTTTAGATTGTGCAAAGCTTATCGTTACCAGCTCCGGGTATGCTTTGCGTTGCTGTACTGCCGTTTCTTCACCCGCGTATTCTACTGGGTTAGATGCATTTGCACGCAGTGGTGCAATTGCTACAAATTTTGGTGGATTAACTAAATCAGTTGAAATGTCATGAATTGCCGGTACGCCTTCAGCCTTGTTCATCATATTAAGTGGCATAGCAATGGCCACAACCGAAAATACAAGTGCAATAACACCACTGCTTAGCGTTAACGTTTTACGCATAAATAACGCTTGTACTATAAGTAGCACCAATGCAGCGCCACCAGCATAAACGCCAAATTTAAACCCCGTAAACGCAACACCTAATTCTACAATACCAAATTTATACAAAGGCCCTGGCAGTATGACGAGTAAAAAAGCGATTAAACTAACTAAGCTCACTAAAACTTTCATTTTATGATTCCTATATTGTGTGTGATTTTTATTATTAAAACAGATAAGCACTATTAACCAGTAGCTTATACTACTAACAAGTGCTTTTAGATTACTATTAGCGACTAATTACACAAAAAAGTCCAATGTTGTGTGATCAAAGTTACTCAAGTTTGGAAAAATATCAACAAGTTCAGAGCTTGGCACACCAAACCACTGAGCCAATGTGGCAAAGTACTGCTCATTAGCAACACTTGGAATTAAACGCCCGCCACCGGTATCTTGTGGGCCATCCAAATGTTGAGTTAGTAGCTCGCCATATATATTGCCGCCTTTTACTGCGCCGCCCATTACTATTTGGTTTCCTGCCCAACCATGATCAGTGCCATCGCCATTTGAGGTCAACGTGCGACCAAAATCAGACATAGTAAACGCAGTCACTTTATCTGCCATATCAAGCTCTTTCATCGCGCTATCAAATTCACTTAACCCTTGAGCTAACGTATTTAATAAAGCAGGGTGCGTTGTTAATTGGTTATCGTGCGTATCATACCCTCCCATAGAAACAAAAAACACTTGGCGCTGAGTGCTCAATTTTGCCTGTACGCTAATTGTTTTAGCGACTGCTGCAAATTGCTCACTAAGACTATTATCGCTAAATGGGGTAATAAGTGCAGGCGCGCTTTCTAACGCGCTGTTCATTGCTTGAGTGTTATTTATCGCACTTGTTAAGCCATTGGCATAAGCTGTACTTAACGGATGGCTCGTATTGCCTAGTAAGCGGTTCATAATAGAAGTTACGTGCTCGCTACGAGGTTGATACCCTCCAAACGCGTTAATACTACTAATGCCACTTTTGTTAAGCGCAAATGCATTGCTAGCACTTCCCGTTTGCCATAAATTAGTACCGTCGAGTGATACATTAGCTGCAAACTCATCTTGTAGCTCTAAACGTTCTAAAAGTCGTGCGCCCCACCCGCTATTAAGTGATTGTTTTTCTCGACCATACATCCATGCAGCTTGCTGATCATTATGCGAAAACAAATGCTTAGGCAAACCTATTGTTTTATTTTTATAGTCACTCAATGTTGTGGGAGCGAGTAAAGTACCTACCCCACCTATAAATGCTAAATTTTGAGATTCAAACACATTTTGTATAGGTTCAAGTGAAGGATGAATACCGACTCCACCGGCAAACTGGCTTTTATTGCTTAGCTCAAGTGGGCTCTCTACCGCTAGGTTTTGCCTGCTTTGTTCGTACAAACTCCGTTGCTCGCCTTCAAGCGGAACTAGCATATTTAACGAATCATTCCCCCCGTATAAATACACACACACTAATGCTTTGTAATCACCTAGCTCAACGGCATTAGTCGCTCCAGTTAATGCTTGTAATTGCAGGCTCGTTAACGCGGCAGCCGATACACTGCCTTTTACACATAACGACAAAAACTCTCTTCTATTAATGCTCATTATGCGCTCCTAATACTGCACGTTAAATTCAGGTGAAATAGCAATCATATATAATAAATACGAAACCCGTTCACGGTATTGCTCTTCATTAAAATAGGCATCTAAATCAAGTAACGCTTGGCGCGTGTCACTGCTCATTGCGCCTGCAAAATATAACGTGTTGTACTGAGCTAATAGCGCGCTAACACCATTTTTCTCTAAAAAATTCATGTCGTCTTGAACATAAATATAAATACTATTTGAATTTAAATCGCTGCGCGCTTCTGCGGTACTCCAAACTAAGCTTGCGTAAAGCGCGTTCATGGTGCCAATCAGTGTTGCGTCGTTTGCTATTTGTAATTCTGGTGCAACAATACCTTCATTTCGCAAAGCTGCGGTTTGATAATCAGGCCTAAAAAAGTTAAATACCGAAGCCGATTGCATGGGTCCTTGTCCGTAGCTATTTATTAAATTCCATGTTTTATAATAACCCGCTGGCGATTTAGCATCGAGATTTCGCCAAAACTGTACAGTTTTTAAAATAGGCTCTTTAATTTTACCTTGGTAATTAAGCACTGAGCCAAAATGCCGCGCTTCATCATCTAAATAAATAGCCTTTACTACCGCCGCTAAATCGCCGCGTACACCAGCGCCGTTATCAATAAATACATTAGCTACTCGCTCAACATATTGGGGGGTTGGGTTTGAGGTAATTAATCGCTGAATAAGCTGTTTGCTAATAAACGGCGCAACATTTTGATGATTAAATAAATTATCGAGCCCTATTTGCAATGACTCTTCTGCTGCATAACCTTGTGGTATAACCTCACCGTTTAGTAAGGTTTTTTGTTTACTAGAATGGTACTCGTCAAATGCTTCCATTGGCTTAATATAATCACGACTTTTACGCTTAAATGTTTCACTATCGGCAAACGTCCAACCAGTAAATACGCGTGCAAAACCCTCTATTTCTACCTGTCCGTAAGTGGCAATGGTATTACCTTGTGCATCAAGCTTGGCGCTGCCATCTAGATTTAGTTCTTCAAGGCCAATAGTAAATAACTGCATTACTTCACGTGCGTAATTTTCGTCTGGGCGAATATTAAGTGTATCGTCTGCTTTTTCGTTACCCAAATGGCTTAAGTAAGTCCCCATAATAGGCGAAAGCGTCACATCTTCGAGTAAGTCACGATAATTACCAAAGGCATGTTTGAGTAATAAATCGTAATAAGTGATCATGCCCTCAGGTTGCCCTCTTAAGGCACTATTTTCATCCGACACCACTAATATTTCACTTAACGCAAACGCAATACGTTGACGAAGTTGATCGTCACTTTGCATTACTGCTTTCCACCATGCATCTATGCGGCTTATGTATTTAAAGTCGTCATCGTCATTTAGCTTTACTAAATAATCACGGTGATAATTAATAGGTAGCGCTATTTGTTTATCAAGCCATTGCTGCTCGCTTAAACCTTGTGCGTTTTGTATTTCACTAAACTTAGGCCCCATTGTTGCTTGGTGTAGTAACCGTGCGGCGCTGATCTCATCCATATTATTGCGCGCTATAAAGCTCAGCGTTTTTACACTGCTTGCTCCTTCATTGTCGGTTGCTGTGACCGAAAAAGCGTAATTAACAGGCTTATAACTTTGCGCATTTAGCAGTGTTACTGAGGTGGTTACTGCCTCTGAAGGCCCGCTAATTAGTTCAGGCCCTTGCGTTTGTTGCCATACAATCGATGTAATAGTGCCGTCTTTATCACTGGCTGTTGCTGTTAGCTCAATTGTTTGGCCCTTACTTAATTCACTAGGAATATCAGCGACTGACAAAATGGGGATTTTATTTCCGTTAACGGTTGGCGTATCATCTGAGCCTGAACCACCGCAAGCGCTTAGTATAAAAACCGAGCTTGCGATCAGAGCAAATTTATAATGCATGTAAAGTCGTCATCATTTGTTAATTAAAGTACGTTAGTGTGTACCGAGTTTGATGCATTTATTGAAACACAAAATTTACAATTTAACTCTTTATTTTTTGTAACCGAATCATGAACGCCCCATTAATAATGCACTAGCTGCAGGGGTAAACAGCCAGAGCTTTATTATTTATGAAAACAGAAATTCGCTATTGTTTTGAATCTTCACAAGTTGCTAACCGGTTTTTACACGAGCTGAAAGACTGGCCGGTTAACGATGTAAAAACACGACTTTTTAATGGCGGCGATAGTGTAAAAGTGACATACGAATACGACGAAAGTGGTTTTGATTACACTTGCGCCGAACTTGACGACCTAGCACAGAGCCATGGCGGGAAAGAGGTTTAAGCGTTTTATAATAAAAAACAGCTGATGCATCTATATAATTCACTTGAATTATATAGATTTGATAGATGTTTTATCTCTACCTGAGTTTTTCGCTTCGTAAAGCATTATGTCAGCTTCTTTAATTAGTGATTGCATAGACACATTATTACTACTTAAGGTTTCTTTTGTAGCAAATACACACCCAGCACTAATTGTTAAATACTCACGTACAGGCGACGCTTCATGAGGTAGATTTAATTCCCTAACCGCCAAAAGCAATTGCTGAGATATATCTACAAACTCTTCATAAGAAAGCTGTTTAAAGAATAATATGAACTCTTCGCCGCCATAGCGCGCCACTGTACCTGTGTTTTGCTTAGCTACTTGTTTTAGCTTTTGGGCAAGAGCTTGTAAAACGTTGTCTCCGCCTTGGTGACCATAAAAATCGTTATAATTTTTGAAATGGTCTACATCAAGTAATATTATTCCAAAGGCATTTTTTTGCTGTTGAGCCTGTTCCCATTGCGCCACAATAATTTCGTCAAAGGCACGCCTGTTGTAAATTTGGGTTAACCCATCAATTTTACTTATTTTTTCAAGCTTAAAATTTTGATCTTTAACTTGTTTAATTAATGCATTAAACCCGCTAATTAAAACGCGCATTTCTAAAAATTTATTACTGAATCTCAGAGGCTGTAAATCGTTTTTAACCAACATTGAATTGATAGCGGACGCACCGTTAATAAGTGGTTCAATAAAGTAACGATTTACAATATAGAAACTCAAAAGTGACATTACAAAAAACATTAACAAAATAAGTTTTAAATAGTGATCAAATAAAACTGGCAGTGTTTGATGGTGGTGCTTAATGTTCAAAGCAATAAGTGGATTACCGTTTATATCTAGAATCACCCTTTTCCTTTGAGTGGCAATGTCCTCTCCTTGGAGGCTCCCTTTAAGCGTCGCAATATCGTTTAAAGAACTAGCCTGTTCTATTTGTGAGTAGCTAAGCTCCACTTGTGCAATCTCAGCTAAGGACTTGATCAACGACGGTCTTACTTTTTTATAAAAACAATACTACCAACAGGCTCACCTGTTTTATCTGTTCGCTTTATTACATGCGATGCAAACATGACAGGGCCGTCCGCTGTTTGCAAAAAACCAGAATGGCTTAAACTGTTGTCGTCTTCAGAGGCTTTTGAATTAGGAATAATTGCGCGGTTTAATTTATTAACCTGTAAATCTAAATCAGGTGCATCAAACTCAGTATGTTTAATATAATTATACGCTTGCCCGAAAACCATATTAAAGTTTATATCGTAAATAAACACACCATCAATTTTGAGAGAGTAGAAGGTGTCACCTACAAAGTTTGAATCTACATATTCTACGTCAAAATCAGCCATGTAATTATAGGTATCATCCCATACGGCGTAGTCATAATTGAGTGTTTCTAAAAATATAAACTCTCTATCAAGCGCAATTTTAAGACTTAATAATTCACGATTTTGATAATCTTCAATACTAGTGTTTATGGTCGGCAGGCTAAAGAAATAGCGGTACCCTACTAATAAACTTGTTACAAAGCACATTAAAATCAAAGTACCTATTATTACAAAAAATCTTAATGTCATAGTCTCTATCTAATCGTGTAAAATTAAGTCAAAGTAGCTTACATTTTTATATTTTAGACTCCCTGTACCTAAATAATAAATAATTAGCTTCTTACTAAAGCGTAGTATAAATTCATGAGCAGGAATAAACAAAGTTTACTATTAAATTTTATAGCGTTAAAACTTTAGCCCTTTCAATAATATATTTAATATAGACATAAAATTATACCAATTCGCTTAATTAAGTGGTCTATTTTGAGGGCGGAAAAACGTGTTGATAGCTAGGCAAAAAATTCGCTATTTAGTTGTTCTAAATGAGAATTTTTTAACGCAGGTAGCGACACGTTTAACCCCGCAAAATGATTAAGTATTATTGCGGATTGGTATTACACATTTAAAGTAGTACAAAAAGCTGAAATTATTCCACGACAGAAAATTCAACTTTTGATGGAGACGAACTCGCAAGCTCCAGTAATTCGTAATAATTTAAACCATCTATTTTTTTGCCTATAATAAAGTAATTCATTTCCCCCATCATGGTCGGGTCGCCCATAATATCGTCTAAGCTTTGCACGTCAGAAAATTGAATTGCGATTAAAGCGCCTAAAAAACGCATGGAATCTTGAGGCTTTAATGCTTTTAAAACTTTATTAACTCCCACTTGAGTTGTCTCAGGTGTAGAGCCATCAAATCTAAAATCATTTTTTGTGCTAACGCATGCACTAAGCATTAATATTGATAATGCGATAAGTAAATGTTTCATATATATCCTTATTTGTTATTCGTGATACTTGCGGATCATCGCCACTTTACCGTTTTCAACTTCTATTACTTCCATCATTGTGGAGGTGTATTCTATTGGCTGCTTATTTTGCGGATGAATGCCCTTTGCATGACTCTTATAACGAATAGCAAAGCCTGTATCGTTA
The DNA here is from genome assembly GCF_015864275.1 of Pseudoalteromonas sp. NZS11_1. Taxonomy (NCBI): domain Bacteria; kingdom Pseudomonadati; phylum Pseudomonadota; class Gammaproteobacteria; order Alteromonadales; family Pseudoalteromonadaceae; genus Pseudoalteromonas; species Pseudoalteromonas sp. NZS11_1. The sequence continues at coordinate 61,861 of NZ_JADYXK010000024.1, read as the reverse complement.
AATACAAATGTATTAAGCAGTGTGCTTTCAAACAATGTGTGCGCACCTAAGTAAAAACTCATACCTTTGCGCATCTGCTTTTTACCATCTGGAGTACGTGAGTCATCCGGTTGATACGGAATATGCTGATTGCCAATATCATCGGTTAACAATGCAAGGTAAGCCTCAAGCTCTTTAGCACCTGCGTTAGGTGCTTGTGTGGCGGTCATTGTTTTATAGTACTGCTGCGCAAACGCATTTAAGTCGAGTGGCTTTTCAGCATAAGCCGAAAAAGCAGTTACTAAGGCCAAGCCTAACGTTAAAAGTAGCTTCATCACTTACTTCCCTGTAGTTAAAAATATTGATTCATTTATAGGTACACTATATTAATACGCTCAATAATAAAACAAATAACTTTAAGTAACTAACATCTACATTTTGCTCTTAACTCTATTCGTTGCAACGCTGTTGGCAGGGTCGTCTGGCCAAAAATGCTTAGGGTAACGACCCTTCATTTCCTTTTGCACATCGCGGTAACTGCTAGCCCAAAAGTGCGCTAAATCTTGAGTAAGTTGCAGTGAGCGTTTACCTGGCGATAACAACTCCATAAGCAGTGGCAGTTTACCGTTGGCAAGCATAGGCGTACTGGTCAAGCCGTAAACTTCTTGCATACGCACGCTTAGCTTTGCGGGGCCATCAAGCTGGTATTCTATTTTTATATTTGAGCCACTTGGCACCGTTAAGCGCAGTGGTAACAGTGCTTTTAACGCGGTTTGTTGTTGCCAATCAAAACAGTTTTGTAATGCTTCAAAGTAGTTAAACTTTTTAAGCTGCGTGAGCGTTTTAATATCTTCTAAAAACACGCTTAGCCACTGCGCTGCATTTTGAATGAGTTGTTGCTCATTTGTTTTTGGAAATTTATCGGGTAATAACTTACTTGCTAGACTCATACGTATCAGCAATTGCTGCGCATCAGGTTGCTCGTTAAATAATGCAAAACCGTGTTTAGCAAATAAGTTTAGCCACGCTTTAGCGCGCTCGCTCTTATCTAGTTTTTGTTTACTAGGCTGGCTGCTGAGCGTTATAGCCCCGAGCTTTACTTCATCTTGATGAATAAAACGTGCTGATTTTTCGTCAAACTCACAGCGAGTAAGTTCACTAAATAAATGCGGTAAAAATTCTTGTAACTCAAATGGGTTAAGCGCGGTGGCTGCAAATATACGCCCTCCTTTGTGCCCGCCCATGGTTGCTATAGCTAAGTAATCGTCGTTGTGCCAGTAATCGGCATTTAACTCAGCACCTGCACCATTGGCAAGTAGGTAACCATTACCGCGTTTTTTAGCGATGCGATCTGGGTACGCCAATGCCACTAGCAAACTAATATAATGCGTATTTAATTCGCTGTTTTCGTCTTTTACTTTTAAGCGGCTTTGCCAATATTTTAACTGCTGTTTAAATACCGGATGCGGACGTTGCTGTTGGCTATGCAACGCTAAACTCAACTCGTTTGCACTGTTTACTCGGCTCTCAAGTAATGCCACTAAATAAATAGCGAGCCTAAAAATACCAGGGAGTTGGTCATCAAGTATTTGTGCTTTTAGTAGCATATGCGCCAAACGAATATCAGCACCAAAACCTAACATTTTACTGCCAAGCGGTGTGAGCTTACCCTTGCTATCAACAGCTTCTAGCATGTTAAGCAGGTTACTTGCTTGTTCGCATTGCTGCTCAGTGGGCTTATCGAGCAAGGTTAGCTCATCAATACTGGCTCCCCATTGCTTTGCCTCAAGCATAAGTTGGCTTATGTCTGATGTGAGTATTTCGGGATTGTCGTGGCTATTACGTCTCTCAAAGGTTTGCTTTGAGCCAATTCGATAAACAATGCCCGGCTCTATTCGCCCTGCACGCCCTGCTCGCTGCACAGCAGACGAGCGCGATATACTTTGTGTTGTGAGCTCTGTAACCCCTGTTTTTAAATTAAAGGTCGCTGCACGGCGCTTGCCGCTGTCAATTACAATGCGTATGCCTTCAATAGTTAAACTGGTTTCGGCTACATTGGTGGTTAGCACTACTTTGCGCATGCCGTTTGGTGCAGGCGCAATAGCAGCTTGTTGATTAGCTTTATCTTGCTCGCCAAATAGCGTTGCAACTTGGCAGTTACTTGGTAAATCGCTCAGTGCTTGTTGCACGCGTAGTATTTCAAATTGTCCAGGTAAAAATACCAATGCGCTACCTGTTTGCTCATTAAGTGCTTGTTTTATTATGGTAGGAATTGCATCAAGCCAACGGCTTTCATCTTTTATGGGTATGTATATTTCGTCTATTGGGTAGCTGCGACCGCTTGATTGAATTACAGGGCAGTCAAAAAACGCTGTATAACGCTCAGTATCAAGAGTTGCCGACATAAGCATAATGGTTAAATCTTCACGCAGCGCACTTTGGGTCTCGAGCGCAAAGGCAAGTGAGGTATCGGCTGCAATTGAACGCTCATGAAATTCATCAAATATCAGTAAATCAATATCGCTTAATTCGGGGTCGTTTTGCAACATGCGCGTTAGCATGCCTTCGGTGACTATTTCGAGGCGCGTATTAGCGCTTACTTTACTCTCGCCCCTAATCCGCAAACCCACACTTTGCCCAACACTCTCGTTTTGGCACTTTGCTAGGTAGCTGGCAATATTACGAGCAGCTAAACGGCGAGGCTCTAGCATTACAATACGTTTAAAATGCCCATCGCGCATTAGTTGCAGCGGCAACCACGTAGATTTACCCGCACCAGGCGGCGCTTGTAATAACGTAATAGGATTACTTTGTAATGTAGTAACGAGTTGTTGATATATGTCTTGAACCGGCAGCACAGCTATTTACCCTAAATTGCTTTGCAGGCATTGTAACAAAAAACCGCAGCGACACCGCGGTAGATGTTTATTAATAATTGCTATTAACTACCCGATACCATTCTAATTCGATCTGCAGGCACTCGTAATTGCTGCATTAAGTAAATTTTAAATGGTGCTTCGTAAGGTTGCTCATCAACCGCTTTTTGCATGCACAAAAGCCATGCGTCACTTTGCTCAATTCCTACATGTAGATGTTTGTGCGCTTGAGGAATGTTAATACTGCCAAAATGTTCAGCGTATAATTTAGGACCACCTAACCAGCCCGACAAAAAGTAAGCGAGCTTTTTACGTGATGCTGATAAATCTTTTGAATGCATACTCCTTATATTTTCAGCCTCTTTTAAAGCGTCCATATTATCGTAAAACGCATTCACCAATTGTGTAATACCTGCTAACTCACCTGCCATTTTGTATGAGCAGTCATCCACTCCGTATTCACACGTTTTTGTATTCATAACTCACTCAGGTTAACTACTTTGTTTAATACCTGCATATTAGCTTAAAACAAAAATTTAAGAATGAGTTACATCAAAGCGGCGTAACTTATGTCAGCAATAATTACAGGCTGCTATGTATATTTTTTAATAAATAGCGCAATATTAAAAACAAAATCGCTCAACATAAAAATATAACCAACTGATAATAAAAACAATAAAACCATTATTATTCCTTGGTACAAGGCTTGCTACTTTATAACTGACAGTTAATTCACTAACCTAAAGTAAGGATAAACTTATGAACAGCGATCGTATCGAAGGTAATTGGAAAGAACTTAAAGGTAAGGCTCAACAAAAATGGGGCGATCTTACCAACGACGATTTAGATAAAATTGAAGGTAGCCGTACAGAGCTAGTTGGTAAAATTCAGCAGCAATACGGTAAATCTAAAGAAGAAGCAGAGCGTGAAGTTGATGAGTTTGAAAAAGGTCGTTAAACCGCGTTAACCGCTTTTAAAAAAACCGCCATTTGGCGGTTTTTTTTGTTTAAGCTGTAGGTTATTTAGCTACGCTTTTAATTGGTTACCAATCGGTAACTGCCTAATACGCTTTCCGCACGCTGCAAAAATAGCATTACATAATGCTGGCGCATAAACTGGTGTAGACGGCTCGCCTACCCCTGCTGGTGGTGCATCACTTTGTACAATTTCAACGTCAATCTCAAGAGGTGAGTCGCTCATACGCGGTACGCGATAATCATGAAAATTACTTTGCTGTACGCGGCCTTTATCAAAGGTAATACCATCGCTGATTGCAGTTGTAATCCCGTAAATAGAGCCACCTTGGGTTTGGTTTTTAACGGTGTCGGTGTTTACAACCGTACCCGCATCAATGGCAACCCAAGATTTAATTACTTTTAAATCGCCAGCATCCGACACTTCTACCTCAACTACCGTAGCTACGTAAGTTAAAAAGCTTCTGTGTGCTGCTATTCCTAAACCTCGACCTTTAGGAAGCTCTCGCCCCCATTTACTCATGTCAGCTACTTTTTCAATCACATGGCGCAGTCTGCCAATATCTAGAGGATAAACCGCTTTATCGCCACCGTAATTATCGTATGTAGCATTTTGCTCAGTTACATCAACAATACGACTCGGACCTATCGTGTCTAGTAAATAGTCTTTTTGGTCACGACCGGCTTTGTGCGCTGCTTCGCCAATAAATGACTGAATAGCAAAGGCATGAAAAATATTTGATACAGAACGCATCCAACCAATTCGTGCTTTGGCAGGCGCATCACCGTTTTCTAACTTCATGTTAGGTGTGTTAATGGGGTTATCGGTAAATCCTAAACGCAGTTCAAAGCTCCCTGGCGTAGTCGCCCCTTCTGAAAAGGTAGAGGTAATTGGTGAAAACGCGGTGCGGTGTAAATACGATTCTATTGCGCCATTTTTATCTAGCGATGCTTCAATGTGCTGAGCCGAAACTGCATGGTAAAAACCATGTTGTATGTCGTCTTCACGCGTCCATTGAACACGAATAGGCTTGCCTACTTTCATTGAAAGGTAAGCTGCTTCAGCTGAAAAGTCAGGTTTTGATTTACGCCCAAAACCGCCCCCTAACATGGTAACGTTAACGTTAATTTTGCTCTCATCCATACCAAGCATTGCCGCCACTGTTTTCATATCGGCTTGTGGATTTTGCGTAGCAGCCCATATATCAACACTGTCTTTGTTGTACATAGCAGTTGCACAAGGTGGCTCCATTGGGGCTTGAGCAAGATGCGGCGCGTAATAATCAGCTACCAGTTTATTGCTCGATTTAGCCAACACGCCCATGGCATCGCCTTTATCACGTATATTTGCCTGTGGAGTTTGTACTGTTTTTAGTAATGACTTTTTAAATTCTTTTGAATTGTAATCGCCATTTTTGCCATCTTCCCACACTACTTTTAATGCTTTACGCCCTTGCCATGCAGCCCATGTGTTTTTAGCTATAATCGCAATGCCGCCTTTTGGCTGAAACTGCGGCGCGCCTTTTGGTGCAGGTATTTCAATAACATCTATAACGCCGTTTATCGCTTTTGTAGCACTGGCATCAAATGACTTAACAACACCGCCTACTACAGGCGGGCGTTCAATTATAGCCACCAGCGCTTGTGGTTCGCGTACATCGGCTGCAAATATTGCTTTACCTGTTACTAAATCGGCTAAATCTATGTGCGCCATGCCAGTATTAATGTAGCGCCATTCTTTGCGTGTTTTAAGTGTTAGTTTGTCAGCTTCTGGTGGCGTTATTGTAAGCGCTAAGTCGATTAAATCTTTATAAGTAAGTGATTTACCTGAGCTGTGTGTAACAACGTGTTGATTAGCAGTACAAGTTTGCGGGTCAACGTTCCAAAACTTAGCGGCAGCATGCTGCATCATGTAACGCACACTTGCGCCCATTTCACGCAGGCGCTGCATGTTGTAGCGAATACTGCGCGAGCCATCGGTATTTTGATCGCCGTATTTAGGGTCGCCCTTACCCTGAATAACAATAACCTTATCCCACGCGGCTTCCATTTCATCGGCAACTATTTGTGCAATCGCGGTGCGAATTTGCTGACCCATTTCAGAGCGATGGCACGTTATTTCAACCATGCCGTCTGGGCGCAGTGCAATAAATAAGTTTGCGCGTTTTGCCAGCTCTGATGGCTGCTCTAACACACCAGCAATCGCTCTTGGCGCACTGCCTACAAAATAAGTGCCGAGTACCAACGCACCTATTGCACTGGTTTTTAAAAACTTACGGCGGTTTAAATCAAAATATTTGTTATCTTGGCTCATACTTCTTCCCCTTGTTCATTTGGGTCAAAATACTGAACACTCGCCATTGTTTTAGCAGCCGACTTAATTGCTTTATGAATACGCGGGTATGTACCACAACGGCAAATATTACCCGACATATTACTTACTATTTCATCGTCGGTTGGGGTTGGGTTTGCTGCTAATAAACTCGCAGCTTGCATCATTTGACCACACTGACAAAAACCACATTGCGGCACTTTATGCTCAACCCATGCTTGTTGCACTGGGTGGTCGCCATCTTCGCTTAACCCTTCAATTGTAGTAATTGAAAGACCCGCTACTGCCGCTACAGGTAATATACACGAGCGTTGAGCTACCCCATCAATATGCACGGTACACGCACCACACTGTGCCATGCCACAGCCAAATTTAGGTCCGGTTAAATTCAATTCGTCTCGGAGATACCATAATACTGGCGTTGACGGATCGCCAGAAAACTCATGTTTATTACCATTAATGGTAAGCGTGATCATACTAAACTCCTTGGCAAAGCGCTTTACAGGAGGGTTCCTTGTTGCGCGAGAACTATTTTTAATTACTTACTATTTTATACTTACTACTTTTAGCCTACCACTTAGATCTGTTTTATAAAAATACTAATTATTAGAACGTTTTACTGTTAAAAACAGATCTACATTATCAAGCATACTAAAACATACATTAATGGGTGCTTATAACATCTTCAGACAACAATCGCTCATCGTCTTTATAAACTTCAAGCCAACCTGGTGGTGATGTATCGCAGCCAATAATGGTTACTTGTAGCACATAACTATAGCGACCCTTTTTAAACGTATAATGATGATTCCCGCCGCTGCCCTCAAATGTGATATCGCCATTTAGTAAAACCATATCAGGCTTGTCACTTGGCTTTTTATTAATACCCCACACTGCATAACGGTAATTTCCATCACCTAAATCATCAACACGAATATGGTAGTTAGCCGTTTTCCAATCGAGTACTGGCTTTTCAAAGTTATTAATACTTGAATGCAAAGATTGCTTATCGTCTTCGATTAGTCTTTTAGCAAGTGCCTGCTCTTTAGTATTTTGTGCATTTACAGCAATAATTTTACCGTCGGTATCTACCCACATAACGCCTTTATTTAGCATAATGCCGCGCCAACCTACGCTATCCCAATCGGTATTAATATTAGAGCTGCCAATAACAGCAATAAGCTCGTCGTCAAACACTTCATCAAAGCGGTTAATAAACTCAGCCTCATCTTTAATGTCAGGTATCGGGTATCGTCGTTTTAATGGGTAACGAATAAGTGCAGCAATTGCAGGTTTATCGTGATCTGTAAAGGCAGCAATAACAGGTAAAACGAACTCGTGATACTTTTGCTCAAGCGCAAATGTGCTAGATGTGAAAAGTAGAGATAAGCAAAGTAAGATGAAATTTAGATACTTCATTTTTAGTCCTTTAGTTTTTGATTCGCTATTATTTTCTGCAACTTATTAACCAGATGTTTTATATCAGTAATAGCCTGATATAAATCATGAGGAAGAATATCAATTACCTCGTTTTCTTTGGTATACCCATTTCTATGAACAATATCATGTCTTATGTCGATGATTAATTTCACTTTAGAAGTGTCTATATTTATTTTACAACCAAGTACTTTTTCGTACATTTCCATGGTTTTATCAATTTTGTGAAATAATACTTCACTAACGCACTTAATTGCCAACCCACTTAAATCCATTCCTGATTTAGATAAATCAAACAATGAATATTTCGTATTTCTTATTTGTTCCAAACGCTCTATCGCATTATTGAGATAAACTTTATTTTCAGATATTAAAGCTTTTATTGAGTCCCCTAAGAAAGCTTCTAGAAGTGTTACTGAGTATGAATAACACATCTTAATTATTAAATTTTCATTAAGAGGTATAGGTTCAGAAAGTGAATTTTCAGCAAGTTTTTTGATATTGGTTAACTCAGTCACAAAATTTTGATAGATATCAACTGAGCCATTTTCTTTTAACCATTTTATCTCTGAAATCCATTCATATTCATCATTTAAATAATCTTGATAAGCTGAATAGTCATTGAGTAAACTTTGCCACTCCTCAGATTCAACTGTTAAATTTTGATCAGTAAGCCTTTCGCGAACCCATTTTTCAGCCTGTTTCTCTTGTTCACCAAATAAAACTTCTTTTATAGAGCTCAAAATATTTCCTTATAATTTATGTTTAAATAATGAATATATTAACTATTTTTAATACTTTAAAAATAAGTTTTCTTAATAAAAAACGAGCCAAATTAGGCTCGTTTTTTGTTTTAACTGATAGTTGACCGCTGCGCTTTTACTCCGGATCATACCCCAAGTTAGGCGATAGCCAACGTTCAGCTTCTTCAAGCGTCATATTAGTTCGCTTGGCGTAATCTTCTACCTGATCCTTTTGCACTGCGGCTACTGCGTAGTACTTAGCCTCTGGGTGTGAAAAGTACCAACCCGAAACAGCAGCACCTGGCCACATGGCGTACGAGCTAGTTAGCTGCATACCAATGCGTTTTTCGGTATCGAGCAACTGCCAAATTTTCTTTTTCTCGGTGTGCTCTGGGCACGCGGGATAACCTGGCGCTGGGCGAATACCTTGGTAGTTTTCACGTATTAGCTCATCGTTTGCTAGGTTTTCGTCTGGTGCAAAACCCCAATACTCTTTACGTACTTTTTCGTGCAGGTATTCTGCAAACGCTTCTGCGAGCCTGTCGGCAACCGCTTTAATCATTATTTTATTGTAGTCGTCTTGTTGTGCGTCAAACGCATTCGCTAAGTCGTCTTCTTCTAAACCGCCCGTTACTGCAAATGCGCCAAAATAATCTGGTGTACCTTTGGGTGCTATATAGTCGGCTAGGCAGTAGTTAGCAAAGTCGGTTTTTTCGGTTTGCTGACGTAAATGACATGAGGTAGTTAACAGCTCTTTGCGTGTTTCGTCGGTGTATATTTCTATGTCGTCCCCAACGCGGTTAGCAGGGAATAAACCTATTACGCCAAGTGGTTGCAAACTGCATGCTTTTTCAAGGTCGTCTAACATATCGTTAGCGTCTTTAAATAAGCTTTGCGCTTGCTCGCCTACTACTTCATCGGTCATTATGCGCGGGTATTTACCAGCGATTGACCACGTCATAAAGTATGGCGTCCAATCTATGTATTTACGTAAAGTGGCAATTGATACGTTTTTAAACTCGATCACGCCAAGCTTTTTAGGCACTGGTGGCGTGTAGTTATCCCAATCAAGCTTTGCTGCGTTATCACGGGCACGCTGGATTGTAACAGGCTTAGAACGTGGTTTTTTACGCGCTTGTTGCTCACGTACTTTTACATATTCAGCTTGGGTTTTTTCTAAAAAACCAGGCTTATGCTCTTTTGATAATAAATTAGATACTACACCTACCGCACGGCTGGCATTACTTACATACACTACGCCTTTGTCATATTGCGGCTCAATTTTTACTGCGGTGTGCGCTTTAGAAGTAGTTGCGCCACCAATTAACAGCGGCAGTTCAAAACCACGGCGTTTCATTTCTTTTGCTACGTGTACCATTTCGTCAAGCGATGGGGTAATTAAGCCCGATAACCCAATAATATCGGCTTTTTCGTCGATTGCGGTTTGTAATATTTTATCAGCCGGTACCATTACACCTAAGTCGATTACTTCATAGTTATTACATTGCAGTACAACACCCACAATATTTTTACCTATGTCGTGTACGTCACCTTTTACGGTCGCCATTACTATTTTACCGTTAGTTGAGCCTTCTTCTTTTTCAAGCTCAATGTATGGGTCTAGGTAGGCTACGGCTCGCTTCATTACGCGCGCCGATTTAACAACTTGTGGTAAAAACATTTTACCTGCGCCAAATAAGTCGCCTACTACGTTCATGCCGTCCATTAACGGTCCTTCAATTACGTGAATAGGTTTAGCTGCTGCGGCGCGGCATTCTTCGGTATCTTCATCTATAAAGGTAGTAATACCTTTAACAAGCGCGTGCTCAAGGCGTTTTGCAACAGGCCATGTGCGCCACTCTAAATCTTCTACTCGCTCGGCTTGCGCCATACCTGAGTATTTTGGTGCAAGCTCTACTAAACGCTCGCCTGCGCCTGAGTCGGTGTTAAGTATTACGTCGGTAACGGCTTTACGTAGTTCTTCTGGTATATCATCGTAAACGGCTAGTTGCCCCGCATTTACAATACCCATGTCCATACCAGCTTGAATAGCGTGATATAAAAACACCGAGTGAATGGCTTCACGTACGGGGTTATTACCCCTAAACGAAAACGATACATTTGATACACCGCCCGACACTTTACAGTGCGGCAAATTTTGCTTAATACGGCGAGTGCCTTCAATAAATTCTACGGCGTAGTTATCGTGCTCTTCAATACCGGTGGCTACGGCAAATATATTAGGGTCGAATATAATATCTTCTGGCGCAAAGCCAATGTCTTCTACCAATATTTTATAACTGCGCGCACATATTGCGAACTTACGGTCTGCCGTGTCGGCTTGCCCGTCGGTATCAAACGCCATTACAACAGCGGCTGCACCAAAGCGTTTTATTATTTTAGCTTGGCGAATAAACGGCTCTTCACCCTCTTTTAACGATATTGAGTTAACAATTGCCTTGCCTTGAATACACTTTAAGCCTGCTTCTATTACTTCCCATTTTGAGGAGTCGACCATAATTGGTACGCGAGAAATATCAGGCTCTGAGGCTATTAAGTTTAAAAACTTAACCATAGCGGCTTTTGAGTCCAACATGGCTTCGTCCATGTTTATATCAATAACCTGTGCGCCATTTTCTACTTGTTCGCGGGCCACGGTTAGTGCGGCTTCAAAGTCTTCTTCCATGATTAAACGTTTAAACATGGCAGAACCCGTTACATTGGTACGTTCGCCGACATTAGTAAATACTGCTATTTGTTGGGTCATGCTGGCTCCTTAATTTAAGTTACAGGCTTCAAGGCCTGATAAACGCATGCGTACTTCAAGCTCTGGTAGTTGGCGTGGTTTAACGCCCTCTAAACCTTTTGCAAAAGCGCGAATATGCGCAGGCGTGGTGCCACAGCATCCGCCTACTATATTAATAAAGCCCGATTTACCCCAATCGATAATTTCGGTTGCCATATCGCCCGCTTCTAAGTCGTATTCACCAAACTCATTTGGTAAGCCCGCATTAGGATGTACCGATGTAAAGGTTTCGCACACGCGCGATAACTCTTCTACATACTGGCGCAGTAAATCAGGACCAAGCGCACAGTTTAAACCAATCGAAATAGGCTTAATATGGCGAATAGAATTATAAAATGCTTCGGTTGTTTGCCCCGAAAGCGTACGACCAGAGGCGTCGGTAATAGTCCCCGAGATCATAACTGGTAATGTGCGCCCTGCTTGCTCAAAGGCTTCTTCTACACCAAACGAGGCCGCTTTTGCGTTAAGGGTGTCGAATATAGTTTCGATTAATATTAAATCGGCGCCGCCTTCCATTAATGCAAGTGTTGATTCAATATACGCAGTAACCAGCTTATCAAAGGTGACATTTCGGTAACCCGGATCGTTTACGTCTGGCGAAATTGAACACGTTTTAGATGTCGGCCCTAAAACACCGGCTACATAGCGTGGTTTCTCTGGCGTTTTAGCCGTAAATTCATCGCAAATTGCGCGTGCTAATTTAGCCGACTCTAGGTTTATTTCACGACTTAAGCTTGCCATGTCGTAATCTTCCATCGAAATAGTGGTCGAGTTAAACGTGTTGGTTTCGATAATATCGGCGCCCGCTGATAAAAAACCACGATGAATGTCAGTGATTAAATTGGGCTTGGTTAGGCTTAATAAATCGTTATTGCCTTTAATTAATACATGCCAGTCTTTAAAACGCTCTCCGCGATAGTCTTCTTCTTCTAGCTTATGATCTTGGATCATGGTGCCCATAGCGCCATCTAAAATTAAAATGCGTTCTTTTAATGCGGCGCTTATTTCGGCTTGCTTGTTATTTGTAGGAGCGTTATTCGGCATAGTTGTTAGTCCTCACGTCTTGGCTAACTAAATTAATATCATACGGTGTGGTTTGGTACACGTAGTAATTTAACCAGTTCGAAAAAAGTAAAAAAGCATGGCTTTGCCACGTTTTTGAAGGTTGTTTGGTTGCATCGTCATCCGGAAAGTAATTTTCGGGTTTTGGTGCATTAGGGCTCTTTTTACAATCGCGCTCGTATTCTGCTTTTAGCGAGTCGGCGTCGTACTCAGGATGACCGGTTATAAACACTTGGCTACCCGATTTATTTTTAAGTAAGTAAGCCCCTACTCGCTCAGAACCTGCCAGTACAACTAGCTCATCACAGGCGTTTATTTTATTTATATCAATGTGGCCATAACGTGAGTGCGGTACCAAAAAGGTGTCGTCGAACCCGCGAGTCAGTGCGCCGTGATCAAAGTAACATTGGTGGGTAAATACACCACACAGTTTGTCGTCTTTTAAATCACGCTTTAAATTGTAACGGTGATATAACGCTGCATGTGCTGCCCAGCACGAAAATAACGTAGAGGTAACGTGTTGCTCAGCCCAATCTATAATGACCTTTAGCTCATCCCAATACGCTACATCGTCGTATTCTAAATGCGCAAGTGGCGCGCCAGTTACTATTAATGCATCGTAATTGTTGTCTTTAACCTCAGAAAAATAACGATAAAAGGTATCAAGGTGCTCTTCTGAATTGCTGCTACTGCGGTGAGTGTCGAGGCGCAGTAGTTCTACGTTTACTTGCAAAGGCGAGTTGGCAAGCAAGCGAATAAACTGAACTTCGGTTTCTACTTTATTAGGCATTAAGTTTAAAATAGCCAAACGCATTGGGCGTATCTCTTGCGTTTTTGCACGTGTTTTTGGCATTACAAATACGTTTTCTTGACGTAAACGTGCAATTGCCGGCAACTCGTCTTTTACTGTAATTGGCATACTTTACTCCTGCTCATAAAAACCGAAGCTTAATTATGAACTGAAAGTAAAAAATATCAACCTCTAGATGTATAGATGTCTAAATGAAATTTATTCACTGTGAATAAACTGTTTGATGAATGATAAGTTAAGCCTACCTATAAACACTTAACTTATCGTACTGAACATAAATACACCTAGCACTACCTGTTAATTTTTACCCACTAAAATTAAGTTTTGTTGAGGTGGTATCAAGTACTCAGCCCCGTTGGCTGTTATTACAGCCATTTCTTCAACCGAAATGGTTTTAAACTCGGTGTTATTCAAAGGCCAACTAAAAAAACCATCAAAGGCAAACACCATCCCTTCTTTAAGTTCACGTTGTGACGCAGGCCTTACTTGCGCACTACGAGAGCCACCCAAGTTAGGGCCGGTGTCGTGTGCAACATACCCTACTGGATGGCCGGTGCTCCATGGCACAGGCTCTGAGTTGTATTTATTCATTAATACGGTTTGAGCTTGATCCACGTCGATGCCTTTTGCGCCGGGCTTCATTGCATTAAATGCGGCAAAACCGCTGTCTCTTGCGTTAATCCAATATTGCTGAATATTGGCCGGTGCTGAGGTTTCTCCTTCTTTAAGCACATAAGCAAAACGCTGAATGTCACTTACCCAGCGGTTGTAGAGCTTTACACCAAAATCAATTTGTATCACATCACCAGGCATAATCACTTTATTTGTAGAGTGTGAATGCCCTCGGTCAGGGCCTGAGTTTACATTGGGGTTTTGCTCTGCAGCCCATGCATCGGTCACGCCTCGCGCTTTCATTTTAGCTTTTAAAAGCTTGGCTACGTCTGCATCGGTAGTTTTGCCCGGAATAATAGTTTCATATGCCTCTAGCTGCCACTTTGCAGAGAGCGCTGCCGCTTCTTTCATTATTTCAACTTCAGCCGGTAATTTAATTGAAAGCCATTGATAAACCAGTTCTTCAGAGGATATTAGCTTAGCTGTTTGTTCAGGCCCTAATAAACTGGCTAACTGTTTATACTGCGAATGCGACAACCCATCAGCCTGCGCGTTAAGGTCAGATACATTAATTGCAATGTTACGGAATAATTGTTTTTTTATAAAATCAGCAGCGTATTTTAATGCTGACACGCTACGGGGAACAGATATAACTTTTTCATGTATATCGAGTTCATCTAACGCTTTTGCTTCACTTGAAGGTGAGTAAGCAACAGAATGAAACTTATCTCTGTCAAAATAAAATAAATAAGCTGCTGGCGACCCTGCGTTTTCACAGCCAATATGATCAGCTAATGGGTCATTATTATTTTCTCTACATACTATCAACCAAGCATCTACATCTGCAGCTTTTAATGCTTGTGGAAGTAGTTGACTGATTCTTTGTTTTCTTATTTCAGGCCAAGGCGAACTTTCTGCTTTTACCTCAGAATTACTTGCAAATAGAGTGAGTAAAGCCATGGTTGTTGCAAATTTTTGTATAGTCATATTTTTTCTTATTTTGCTGTGGTTTAAATACGTTAGCACACTCAAATAAAACTATACATTTAACAAGATAAAAACGATTAAGATATATTCCTCCTCGCCATTCGTTGACTGTTTCACCTGTCAGCCACTACAATACAACATTGAAATTTTTATTATTATTTGAAGGCTTTCCTCCATGGTTTTACCTGATAAATTTATATTCTCGATGAGTCGAGTATCTAAGGTTGTGCCACCTAAGCGCACTATCTTAAAAGATATTTCGTTACACTTTTTTCCTGGCGCTAAAATTGGTGTGCTTGGTTTAAACGGTTCTGGTAAATCTACGTTACTACGTATTATGGCCGGTGTTGACCAAGATTTTGAAGGTGATGCACATCCTCAGCCTGGTACAAAAATTGGTTATTTACCGCAAGAGCCTGTTTTAGACGAAAGCAAAACAGTTCGTGAAATTGTTGAAGAAGCTGTTGGCGAAGTTAAACACGCACTTAAACGTCTTGACGAAGTGTATAACGAATACGCCATGGAAGACGCTGACTTTGACGCACTTGCAAAAGAGCAAGGCGAGCTTGAAGCTGTTATCCAGGCGCACGATGGTCACAACATTGATAACGTTTTAGAGCGTGCTGCTGATGCACTTCGTCTGCCAGAATGGGATGCTAAAATTGAGCACCTTTCAGGTGGTGAGCGTCGTCGTGTTGCTATATGTCGATTACTGCTTGAAAAACCAGACATGCTTATTCTCGATGAACCAACTAACCACTTGGATGCTGAGTCGGTTGCATGGTTAGAGCGCTTCTTACACGATTACGAAGGCACTGTTGTGGCGGTAACGCATGACCGTTACTTCCTTGATAATGTAGCGGGTTGGATATTAGAGCTTGACCGTGGTGAAGGTATTCCATGGGAAGGTAACTACTCTTCTTGGCTTGAACAAAAAGATGCGCGCTTACAGCAAGAACAAAAATCTGAAAAAGCACGTCAAAAATCAATTGCGCAAGAACTTGAATGGGTTCGTTCAAACCCTAAAGGTCGCCAAGCTAAGTCAAAAGCACGTATGGCTCAGTTTACTGAAATGCAGCAGTCTGATTACCAAAAACGTAACGAAACTAACGAGATGTTTATTCCACCTGGCCCGCGTTTAGGGGATCAAGTGCTTGAAGTAACTAATCTTCGTAAGAGTTTTGGCGATCGCGTTTTAATTGACGATTTAAGCTTTAGCATGCCAAAAGGTGCCATTGTAGGCATTATTGGTGCGAATGGCGCGGGTAAATCAACGCTGTTTAAAATGATCAGTGGTGAGCAAAAGCAAGACAGCGGTAGCATTACCGTTGGCGAAAGCGTACACCTTGCTACTGTTGATCAGTTCCGCGACGGTATGGACGAAAGCAAAACTGTTTTCCAAGAAATATCAGACGGTCAAGACGTACTAAAAATTGGTAACTTTGAGTTCCAAAGCCGTGCGTATGTAAGTCGCTTTAACTTTAAAGGTAACGATCAGCAAAAGTTTGTTAAAGACCTATCAGGTGGTGAGCGTAACCGTTTACACCTTGCTAAGTTATTAAAAGCTGGCGGCAATGTGTTACTACTCGATGAGCCAACCAATGACTTGGACGTTGAAACACTACGTGCACTAGAGAACGCTATTTTAGAGTTCCCTGGTTGCGTAATGTGTATCTCGCATGACCGTTGGTTCCTTGACCGTATTGCTACGCACATTTTAGATTACCGCGACGAAGGTCAAATTAACTTCTTTGATGGTAATTATACTGAATACGAAGAGTGGCTTAAAAAGACACTAGGTGCAGCAGCAACTGAACCTAAACGTATTAAGTACAAAAAAATTGGTTAATATTTACTGTAGCTAATTTATTACAGTAATACTAAGCCCTGCATTTATGCGGGGCTTTTTTATGCCACCAGCATTACAGGAGCATATCCTGCTAGCATGTAGAGAATTACCCGCTATGCTTAATTTATTATAAAAACAGTAAGGCTAAATTAGGTTATGCAAAATCGTCGTCAGTTTTCTCGTGTTTTATTTTCAACCGATGCACAAGTAATTTTTAATGATCACCAATACCCATGTAAATTACTTGATGTATCTTTGCATGGCGCATTAATCACTAAATGTGATGCTTTTATTGGCAACCAAAATAGCCAAGCTGTTCTGCGTTTTTCGCTGCCTCAAAGCGAAATAGAAATAAAAATGGAGGTTGTGGTGTGCCATATAGAAGCGGATCATATTGGT
Source organism: Pseudoalteromonas sp. NZS11_1 (assembly GCF_015864275.1). Lineage (NCBI taxonomy): Bacteria > Pseudomonadati > Pseudomonadota > Gammaproteobacteria > Alteromonadales > Pseudoalteromonadaceae > Pseudoalteromonas > Pseudoalteromonas sp. NZS11_1. Next base: position 44,994 of record NZ_JADYXK010000024.1, on the reverse strand, counting down.
TTAAAATGCCACCATATTGATATAGACAGCATTACTTATTTAAAGCGGTTAATAGAGCTAAACTTAGCTGATGACGAACTATTACATCGCGAACTCGCTATGTTGATTCACGACACGCAAGAATAGACTCATTTGGATTAGTTGATTACCATGGTGCAAACTTTTCAACTTGTGTAAACATGACTTTAAATCCACATTTACCTTTGGTGTATCACCCTAACTACTCGTTTAATTTCGATCCAAAGCATCGTTTTGCAATGAGTAAGTTTGCACATTTATATCAGCATGTTGCAGAGCTTGGTTTGATTGGCGATAACCTGGTTGAGCCAATATTAGGCACGCCAGAGCCACTTGAGCTAATACACTGCGAAAATTACATACACGATTTGTGGAATAACCGCTTAGATGAAAAAGCAATGCGCCGCATTGGCCTACCTTGGTCAAAAGAGCTTATGGCACGTACCTTTACAGCTCCTCAAGGTACTTTGCAAACAGCTCGTTTAGCACTTAAACATGGTATAGCGTGCCACTTAGCCGGTGGTACACACCATGCGCATACCGATTTTGGCTCAGGCTACTGCATGGTTAATGATTTAGCCTTTACCACGCAAACTTTAATTGAATCGGGTGAAGTAACTAACGTACTTATTTTTGATTTAGACGTGCACCAAGGTGATGGCACAGCCGCAATGTTAGAGCATCAAGCATACGCTTATACTTGTTCTATCCATTGTGAAAAAAACTTCCCTTTTAGAAAATCCGCTAGCGATTTAGATATTGGCTTAGTCGATAATATGAAAGACGACGAATACCTTGCCTTAGTTGACGACACCTTGAGTTATTTACTTAAAGAGCTAAACCCAAGCTTGGTACTTTACGATGCTGGCGTTGATATTTGGCAAGGCGATGGCTTGGGTAAATTAGATATCAGCTGGGATGGCATAGTTAAGCGCGACCATTTAGTGCTAAAACGCTGCCTTGAACACAACACACCCGTTGCCACAGTAATAGGTGGTGGCTATGATAAAGACCATCTTCGGCTCGCTAAACGCCACGCTATTGTTGTTGAGCAAGCCGCTCGCTTTTAGTTTGAAATAAAAATGTTAAATTCTCGTTCTTATTTAATATGTAAAATAAGAACGAACATATTATGAAGCAACTATTTATTGCCATCGCACTAATTTTTATAAGCTTTACAAGCTATTCGCAAGAAGAAAGCACGCAAGAAACATACCCTAAGTTACCTACATTAAATTTACAAATGGCTGATGGGTCGCCGCTCAATACTCAAGATTTATTAGGTCAACCTTACGTTTTACACTTTTGGGCAACGTGGTGTCCGTACTGTAAAAAGCTGCAGCCAGCACTTCAAAAAATTGATGATATGGGCTTAAAAGTTATTGCCGTGAGCTTTAAAGAAGATGACGATGCTACTCCCGCTAAAGCGCTTAGCGATAGAGGTTATACTTTTAAAACAGCCGTAAAAGCCGATGCAATAGCACAGCAATTAGGTATACGAGGCACACCTACTACATTGTTTGTAAATAAAGAAGGCAATGTAATTTGGCTGACTAATACGTCAAACCCAGAGGACGCAAATCTACATTTAAAGGCACGAACATTGTTGCACTCCATATCTGAACAATAATATAGGTCTAAATTTAGTTTAAAAATATAAGTAATATAAACTTTATACTACAATTTAAGCTCATAAATTAATTGAGATTATAATGCGCTTACTACTTACTTTATTACTAATCACTTTAAGTGGCTTTGCCGCAGCTGAAGAAGAAAAAGCAGAACTTCCACCGGTAGACCCCGCTTACAATGCTGAGCACCCTATAGCTTTGGTTAATCAAGGCTCGTCTATTATTGCAATGAATTTACCCACCTATAATTTACCCAATGATGTGCAAGTTGTTTATAAAATAGGAAACCCCGATGTTCCATTTTTAGGCTTTGTTAGAAATGCCGAGTTAATCACCGTAAAGCCACAAGCGTTTAATATTCAGCATTTAATGCGTGGTGAAGAAATTACGATTATTGCCGATATTTACGAGGGTGATTATCAACAAGGTGGTAGTTTAATTTATTCAAAAAAAGAGTTGGTCTTGAGTAAGCAGCTGTATGCCAGAGAACTAAAAGATTTAAGTGAATCATCGCAATGGCAAGACTACGACATGATTACACTAAGCGGCACTGAGCGTATTTATATTCATAAAATTCAAAAAGCGCCGAGCTATAACCATCTTATTTTTGTCGATTTAGTTAATGCGTGTATGCAAAAGCTTCGTACCTCAAAACGTGTCCCTGCTGAAAATGAGCTTACCTATAAGTTTATTAATTGCGGCACGCTTAAACCACTTTATTACAATGCTGATGATTTTAAAAAGTAAAATAGCGAGAATAAAAATGTTCAATTATTTTAATATTTAGGCATAAAAAAAGGCTCTTTCGAGCCTTTGGATTAACTTTGGAATAGTTAAAAATTTTAAATTAGGTAAGCGTTAATAGCTGTGGAGCAACACTATGATAATCAACAGCCATAGCAATGCTTAACGCTGTAATATTAATAATTGAAAATGCGAACACTTTACGTGCCCAACTGCTCATATCAATATTACGACGATACCCTCTTAGTGCCATTAGCAACCACCAAAAGCTGGTAATACAAGCAACAGCCATAAAAGCAGCACCTGTGTAGCCAGTAATTGGCAGTAACATCACAACTAATGCGTATACAGCGATGTAAAGTACGATATGGCGCTTTGCTTTATCAATACCTTGCGCCACGGGTAATACAGGAATACCTGCAGCTTGGTAATCTTTAAAGCGAAAAATAGCGATGGCGTAAGAGTGCGGCATTTGCCACAAGCTAAACATAACTAGCAGTATTAATGCGCCCATATCGAACTGCCCTGTTACGGCGCAGTAACCTACTACTGGCGGTACAGCGCCAGAAAGGCTGCCTACAAAAGTGCCATATACTGAGTTGCGTTTCATGTAGAGGCTATAAACCCCTACATAAATTACGTAGCCAAAGGCTGCAAAAAATACCGCGGCTTGAGTGGTATAGGCGATAAGTAAAGCAAAGCCAATAACGCCCAATAAAACACCGTGGCTAAGTGCAGCAAAGGCCGACATTTCGCCTGTTACTGTTACCCGCGTACGAGTTCGTGCCATGGCTACATCTATGTCTCTATCAATTACATTATTGATAGCACAACCTGATGCAACCACTAGCGACAAGCCAATTAATGTGGCAATCATTAACCATGGATCTATATCACCGCGCGAGGCAAGTAAAAACCCGCCCGCTACGCTGATCAAATTGCCCATAATAATACCCGGCTTTGTCACTGATAAATAACGACGAAACATCTTCAACTCCTAGTACATCATCATTGCGTTAGATTCATAAATGATCCAAACAGATAACCCAACAACCATTACGATGATCAGAGCACTGAATAGGAATGAAAAAGTACTTGCACGGCCATTTTCGGTGGTAAAATTAAGGTGTAAAAAGTACTTTAAATGCACCCAAATTTGTACGATTGCAAAAGTAACAATGCTCCAAAGCGTTGTTGCTTTTGAGAAGTCACCTTCCATAACCATATAAAACGGTATAGCAGTTAAAATTACCGATAGCACAAAGCCAATTAAGTAAGTTTTAACACTGCCATGAGATTCATCATGATGATCACTTTGCGTTTGTTTTAACGCATGCGTTTCGCTGTGGCTCATTACATTGCTCCCATCAAATAAACAACGGTAAATACACAAATCCAAACAATGTCTAAGAAGTGCCAAAATAGGCTTAAGCAGCTTAAACGCGTTACGGTTGCTTTGCCTAGACCACGTTTAGCAACTTCAATCATCATTATGGTCATCCAAATTAGTCCAGCCGTTACATGTAATCCATGTAAGCCAACTAATGAGAAAAACGATGTTAAAAAGGCACTTTGTTGTGGGCCATTACCGTGCACAATTAGGTGATGAAATTCGTATACTTCCATACCAATAAACAAAGCACCTAAACAAAACGTAACAAATAACCAAGTAAGTGTTAGTGCCTTTTTTTGCCCTTGAGCGGCAATCATGGCAAAGCCAAAGGTAATACTACTAATAAGTAGTGCAGCAGTTTCTACTGCTACAAAGTCGAGTTCAAAAATATCTTTACCCGATACACCACCGGCTGTGTTCATAAATAACACAGCGTAAGTGGCAAAAAACGAGGCAAATAATAGGCAATCGGTCATTAGGTATAACCAAAAACCGAATATGGTGTCACCCGATGTATCGTGATGATCATGCGCGTGGGCATGATCATCGTGCGATACTGATTCTAAATTTGCAGAAAGTGTACTCACGCTTTTAGCTCCTTAATGCCACTTGAATTATACGCAGCTTCAGTGCGTGCAATTTCATCAGGTTGAATATAGTAATCAACATCGCTGGTGTAACAACGTTTGATAAAGATGGCAATTGCGCCTACTAGCCCAACAACAGCTAACCACCAAATATGCCAAATCATTGCAAAACAGAATACTGTTAAGCTTGCTGCCATTAACACGCCAGCTGATGTGTTTTTAGGCATATGAATAGGGCTATAGTTTGCTTTATCTTGGTATGCTTGGCCTTTTTCTTTCATGTCGGTCCATGCATCAATATCATCGATGTGTGGAATTGTTGCAAAGTTATAAATTTGCGGAGGTGAACTTGTAGCCCACTCAAGTGTATGGCCGTTCCACGGATCGCCTGTTGTATCGTCAAGCGCTTCACGGTCTCTAAAGCTCACATATAATTGAATTACTTGGCTAACAATACCAAACATAATTATTACAGCACCGCCTGCGGCAATGTATAACCAAATGTTCCAATCTGGGTTGTTAGTGTGGTTTAAACGACGTGTCATACCTAAGAAACCAAGTACGTACAACGGCATAAATGCAACGAAGAAACCGATAATCCAACACCAGAATGATGCTTTGCCCCATTTTTCGTTAAGTTTAAAGCCCATTGCTTTAGGGAACCAAAATACAAAACCAGCAAGGTAGCCAAATACAGCACCACCAATAATGGTGTTATGAAAATGTGCAATTAAGAATAAGCTGTTATGCAGTACGTAATCGGCACCAGGAATAGCAAGTAATACACCGGTCATACCGCCTACGGTAAAGGTAACCATAAAGCCAAGAGTCCAAAGTACCGGTACGCTAATACGTAAACGACCTCGGTAAATAGTAAATAACCAGTTAAACAACTTAACCCCAGTTGGTACGGCAATAACCATGGTCATTACCCCAAAGAACGCGTTAACGTTAGCGCTCGACCCCATCGTAAAGAAGTGATGTAACCAAACAATAAAGCCTAAAATTGAGATTGCACCGCTGGCGTAAACCATCGATTTGTAACCAAATAAACGTTTACCGGCAAAGGTCGAAATAATTTCAGAGAAAATACCAAATGCTGGTAATACTAATATGTATACCTCAGGATGACCCCATGCCCAAAATAGGTTGATGTACATCATGGCGTTACCGCCCAATTCATTGGTAAAGAAGTGGAAATCGAGATAACGGTCAAGCGTTAGCATTGCAAGTACAGCAGTTAAAATTGGGAATGATGCTGCAATTAAGATGTTTGCCCACGTACATGTCCATGTGAAAATTGGCATTTTCATTAGGGTCATACCTGGTGCACGCATTTTAAACACGGTTGCTAAAAAGTTTACTGCTGTTAGAAGTGTACCGAGCCCGGATATTTGCAAGGCCCAAATATAATAATCTACCCCCACCCCAGGGCTAAAGGTCAACTCCGAAAGCGGTGGATAGGCCACCCAACCTGTTTTAGCAAACTCACCAAACACTAGCGACATATTAATTAAAATGGCACCGCTGGCTGTAAACCAAAAGCTTAAGTTATTTAAAAATGGGAATGCAACATCGCGAGCACCAATTTGCAGTGGTAAAACAATGTTCATTAAACCAATCATAAATGGCATAGCCATAAATATGATCATAATTACGCCGTGGGCAGTAAATATTTGGTCGTAGTGTTCAGGTGGTAAATAACCGGGCGCACCACTGGTAGCAAGCGCTAACTGAGCACGCATCATAATGGCATCAGAAAAACCACGGAACAGCATTATTAGTGCTAAAAGAATATACATTACGCCTAAGCGTTTATGATCAACAGACGTGATCCAGTCGCGCCAAAGCACGCCCCATTTTTTATACTTTGTAATAAGCCCGGCAATAATAAGCCCAGCTATAGCAATAACCGACATCGTGAACACAAGAATTGGCTCATGAAACGGAATTGCGTCTATTGTTAGTTTACCTAATAACGACATTATTATTCCTCGCCCTGGCTGTGAGATGATGGCATTGAGTGTTCATCCATTACTTGATGCTTCTTACTCATTTGCCCATGTTCGCCCATTGCATGTTGCTTTTTGTTCATATCGCCATGTGCCTGCATGTATTTCATAACGATGGTATGAAATAAGCCGTCATCAACTTTACCGTAATAAGCAACTGGGTTATTTTCGCTTGCTTTTGCAAGCTCAACATAATTTGCATGAGTAAGATTATTAGCGCTTGAATTCGCTTTTACATCACTCACCCACTTATCAAAACCAGCTTGAGTAGGTGTAGCAATGGCATTAAACTTCATACCAGTAAAGCCTGCACCACTGTAATTTGCCGAAAAGCCTTTAAATGTACCTGGCTCATTAGCAATTAAGTGAAGCTTGGTTTCCATACCGGCCATTGAGTATATTTGACTACCCAATTGCGGAATGAAAAATGAATTCATTGTGCTCTCTGAAGTGATTTTGTATTCAACAGGTACATTAGCCGGAAACACTAATTCATTAACCGTAGCAATACCTTGCTCAGGATAAATAAATAGCCACTTCCAGTTTAATGAAACCACTTCAACAGTAAGATGCTTACCTTTACCTTCAATTGGTTTGTAAGGGTCTAGCTCTTGGGTAGACACCCAGGTAATAACACCTAAAATAATCACAATAACAATAGGGACAGCCCAAACTGCAGCTTCAATTTTATTTGAATGAGCCCATTTTGGAGCGTAAATTTCATGAGTTTGCGTGTCTCTATATTTCCATGCGAAATACAAAGTCATCACAATAACGGGAACGACTACAAGCAACATAAGCACGGTTGCGATGATGATTAAATTTTTCTCATCTATGCCTATCTGCCCTTTTGGATCGAGTATCCCGCCTTTACAGCCTGACAACGCCAGCACTGTACTAGCTAAAGCAATATTACAAAGGTTACGAATTAACAAGGGAGTATCCTACAAACCTAAAAGTTCTAATTTGCTGCTTTAAATAAAAAACAAAGCAACGATTTTTCGGTAAAACCCAAGTTAACTAGAATTAAATTATAAAAAATAAGGGGGCTATTCAAAACCTAAAGCTCATGCCAATAATGACCTAGCAACAAACCCAGCTTTCTAAACGCATTTATATAACGTAATAAAAGTTAACTTGGGTGAGTGGTGGTTGGCTGAAATGTGTTTAAAAAACACTGAGCTACTTTGTTTTAGCTAACCTTAATTATTTACAGCAAGAACAAATAATTAAAACCAGCAACAAAATGCAGTCTTACAGACAACCTGTAAAGCTAGGTGGAGCACGACAACCGTGTGCAACTTGCACTGGCTGAAGAACTTTAGCCTCGCTAAAAGCAAAGGCTGCTTTACGGAGGATAATTCCAGCACGACGCGCTGGGAAAATATGGAACAATAGCCAGCAAAGGCCAATAAGTAACTGACTTGATATGATCGGATGAGCTAAAAATTGCACAATAGTAAGTAACAGCGGCTCTACAATAAACCCATCACTTAATAGCGCTTCAAGCTTGAAGGCATCCTCTAGTGCACCACTTAGCAACATTACAGTATTAAACACTAATAAAGTTATAGCTACACACACGCCCTTGCCTGCTTTATTCAAGCGCTCACACGTCTGCGGCTCGCCAGAGGCAAGATCCGTATTTGTATGATGCAAAGAAAGTGTGTTCAAAAACATTAACCTACTAAAATGACTATAACAAAATCAGAGGAATACAGTTTGCAATGGAAAAATTTAAAAAACATTGCTGTTGTAAGCCCTAAAACCAGGTGCTAAATACAATCAAATCCAGCTAGCACATATTTACCTTGTGAAAATTGATCCGTATCAATCAAACTTTCAAAACTTACTGAAAGTTCGAACGTGAGTATAACAAAGAGAATTTTCTGTTCAACTAAAAATCAATTAATTTGGGTTAAGCTTTCGAAGCTATTTTGTTAATAAAAAATAACGACATAAAAAACAGTAAGTTATCTTGAATTGAAAATGATTTAAAGCAGAATATTTAATAAAATTATAGGTTTTTTTGGAAGGAATAATAATTGTGTGGCACAAATAAAAACAGCTCAAATTCAGTCACCACCGAAATTGAGCCGCTTTTCACACTGACAACATCTTCACACACAATATAAAGATTTTTTGTTTACACTGCGTGGCATTGTAAGGAAATAAAAACAACTCAAATGCAGTCACCACCGAATTTGAGTTGCCTTTCACACTGACAACATCTTCACACACAATATAAAGATTCTTGGTTTACATTACGTGGCATTGTAGGGAAATAAAAACAACTCAAATGCAGTCACCACCGAATTTGAGTTGCCTTTCACACTGACAACATCTTCACACACAATATAAAGATTCTTGGTTTACACTGCGTGGCATTGTAGGGAAATAAAAACAACTCAAATGCAGTCACCACCGAATTTGAGTTGCCTTTCACACTGACAACATCTTCACACACAATATAAAGATTCTTGGTTTACATTACGTGGTATTGAAAGGGAATAAAAACAACTCAAACTCGTTCTTTATGGAAGTGAATCCACCGAACTTGAGTTGTCTTTCACACTGACAACATCTTCACACACAATATAAAGATTCTTTTAAGCGAGGCTAACTTGCCTCAAGCTTATGACGAGAGCCTTGCTCTGTGTCTATGGTTAAACTTTAGAGTGTTAGCTCCAATTTGACAAACGAGAAAAATAAACCTAATAGGTGAAAAAAACTAAACTATAGACGTTTGTCTAATACATTAAGATTGGATTACTTTAGAAGCTATCGAGTTAAGCAGTTTTACAGACACAAAAAAAGCGCTATAAAGCGCTTTTTAATATTTAAGGCGGGCTTAAATAATTTGGTTTTCTTTCCAGGCTTGCTCTTTTGCTAAACGGTTTTTGCGTTTATCACATGGATCATCGCAATCACAGGCTTTATCAATACCAACCGAACCTAAACCACCACAGCTGCTTGCCATAGATTTTTTTTGCACGATCATACCAACGGCCATAGCCGAAACTATCAAAATTAGTAAGCCAAAAGTAAGAAGAAAAAGTGACATTGCTTAGCCCCTATTGATCAGCAATTAATTAAACTCAAACATTTTTGAGCGACTGCTATTATATACCCAAATAACGCGAAAATAAACAAGCCAGCACCATACTACAAATAAGGTTTAAATGCAGGGCTTGAATAAGTAACTAAACCCTCATTTGATTTACCTATTAAGTATACCGGTAAATCGTGCTGCTGAGCGTATGCTTGCGCTTTTTCCATACCCATCACAGTAAGTGCAGTCGCTAAACCATCTGCCGTCATAGCGCTTGGATGAAGCACAGTTACCGACACTAAGTCGTGCTTAATAGGCATGCCGGTCACGGGATCAATTAAATGAGTATAGATCTCGCCATCCATTTTATAAAAAATACGGTAATCACCTGACGTAGCAATACCGTTTGTACCTGGCGATAAAACACGGTGTACCTTTCGCTCTCCAGGTTGCGCATCTGGTTGCTCAATCGCAATTTTCCAATCCTGATTATTTGGCTTTTCACCTGCTATACGCAGCTCTCCACCAATCTCAACCATGTAATTGGTAATACTGTGGCTTTCTAATAACTGCGCTACTTTATCAATACCATAGCCTTTAGCCGTTGCCGAAAACGAAAGCTCTAACCCATTAACTGTTTTAGACAGTCCTTGCTCATCTAAAATAAGTTTATCAATACCTATTTTTTCAACCATACTTGCAAGCTCTTCATCACTTGGGCGATTGGTTGGTTTTTTATCAGGACCAAAGCCCCATAAATCAATTAAAGGCCCCATAGTGACATCGAGTGTTTTAGTTGATTCGCCTAAGCGAATAGACTCGCTGATAACAGCCCTAAAATCTTCGCTAATTGGCATAACTTGATTTGCTGGTAATCTGTTAAATGTATTTATTTCAGAGTCTTCTATGTAAGTAGACATAGACTGATTCACATCTTTTAAAACAGCGTCTATTTGCAGCTGTAATTGTGAAGCTGATAGCTGGCCCTGCTCATCGTAATATTTAATATGATAAGTGGTGCCCATAGTCTTACCTTCTAAAAAGGTTTCCCTCGACTCTGGTTTTTCGCCACACCCAGACAGTAATAAGGTCAGTGTGATTAGTAAAAAGGCCATTATGCCTTGTGAAGTACTTACTCGATTCATAACAGCTCTACTTAATAGATTGATAAAATTAAAGAATAAAAAAAGCCTCGTAACACAAGTGCTACGAGGCTGGTATTTTAACCAAAACTAAACTGTTTTGGTATTAGTGTTAGCCACCGAAGTCATCTAGTAAGATATTTTCGTCTTCAACACCTAAATCTTTAAGCATAGTAATAACTGCCGCGTTCATCATTGGAGGACCACACATGTAGTACTCACAATCTTCCGGCGCTTCGTGATCTTTAAGATAGTTCTCAAATAACACGTTATGGATAAAGCCAGTGTAGCCTTCCCAGTTATCTTCAGGTTGTGGATCTGAAAGTGCTGTATGCCATACGAAATTAGGATTTTCAGCGGCTAAGCCGTCAAAATCTTCTACGTAGAACATTTCACGTTCAGAACGTGCACCATACCAAAAGCTCATCTTACGTTTAGAGTTCAAACGTTTAAGTTGGTCAAAGATATGTGAACGCATTGGCGCCATACCAGCACCACCACCAACAAAGATCATTTCTGCATCTGTGTCTTTAGCAAAGAACTCACCAAATGGACCTGAAATAGTTACCTTATCGCCTTTTGTAAGTGACCAAATGTACGAAGACATTTTACCACATGGCAAGCTTAGGTTTCTTGGAGGCGGAGCAGCAATACGCACGTTAAGCATAATGATGCCTTCTTCTTCTGGGTAGTTAGCCATTGAGTATGCACGAATTGTTTCTTCGTCTACTTTTGACTCCAGGTCGAAGAAACCAAAATGATTCCAGTCGCCACGATATTCTTCAGGAACATCGAAATCTGCATATTTAACATGGTGAGGTGGCGCTTCGATTTGGATGTAACCACCCGCACGGAAAGGCACTGACTCATCACCAGGGATTTGCAGTTTAAGTTCTTTAATGAAGGTTGCTTTGTTATCGTTAGAGATAACTTCACAGTCCCATTTTTTAACACCGAAAATTGACTCTTCAAGCTCAATTTCCATGTCGTTTTTAACATTTACCTGACACGCTAAACGACAGCCTTCACGGGCTTCACCTTTAGAAATGTGATCAAGCTCAGTTGGCAGGATATCACCACCACCTTCTTTAATGTGTACACGACATTGACCACAAGAGCCACCGCCACCACAAGCAGATGATACAAATATACCTGACTCAGATAATGCACTTAAAAGCTTATTACCTGCTGATGTAGTAATGGCTTTGTCTTTATCGCCATTAATACCGATGATGATGTCACCGCTTGCAACTAACTGAGATTTAGCACCAATGATCACTAAAACTAGTAGTACAACGATAGCGATAAAAACACCAACGCCTAAGAAAATCTGATAATCCATGATTTATCCTCGCTACCCTTTACAGTGAAATACCAGAGAATGACATAAAGCCAAGTCCCATTAAACCAACAGTGATGAAGGTAATACCTAAACCACGTAAGCCATCTGGTACGTCTGAATATTTCAGTTTCTCACGGATACCTGCAAGTAATGTAATTGCAAGCGCCCAACCAACACCAGCGCCAATACCATAGACAACAGACTCGCCGAAGTCATAGTTACGCTCAACCATGAAAGATACCGCACCAAATATTGCACAGTTAACTGTGATAAGTGGCAAGAAGATACCTAATGCGTTGTATAGTGCAGGGAAAAACTTATCTAATGCCATTTCAAGAATTTGCACAAGTGCTGCAATAACACCAATGAAAGTTAAGAAACGTAAAAAGCTAAGATCCGCATCTGGATAACCTAACCAAGTAAGTGAACCTGGTGCAAGTACCGCATGGTAAACCAAGTTGTTAACAGGTACAGAAATACCCAATACAACTATAACCGCTATACCTAGGCCAATTGATGTAGTTACTTTTTTAGATACTGCTAAAAAAGTACACATGCCTAAGAAGAATGACAACGCTAAGTTCTCAATAAAAACGGCTTTTACAAATAAACTAATATAATGTTCCACTATTTGCCCCTTACGCTTTAGCTTCTACTTGGTCTTTCTTATAAGTACGAAGTACCCATATGAATAAACCAATGATGAAGAATGCACTCGGTGGTAAGATCAATAGACCCATAGGCTGATACCAACCGCCATCTTGTACTAATGGGATAATATCAACACCGAATAGTGAACCCTTACCGAATAGCTCACGAATGAAACCAACAGTAAGTAGTACTACAGAGTAACCTAAGCCATTACCAATACCGTCAAGGAAAGACATAATTGGTGGCGACTTCATCGCATATGCTTCAGCACGACCCATTACAATACAGTTAGTAATAATTAGACCAACGAATACAGAAAGCTCTTTTGCCGTAGCGTAAGAGAATGCCTGTAATACTTGGTCAACAACGATTACCAACGATGCAATAATTGTCATTTGTACGATGATACGAACAGATGATGGGATCTGGTTACGAATAAGCGAGATAAAGAAGCTCGAAAATGCAGTTACTAATGTCAATGCGATTGACATGATTAACGCATTTTTTAAGCTAGACGTTACCGCTAGCGCAGAACAAATACCAAGTACTTGTAGTGCGATTGGGTTGTTAGCTAAAACCGGACCAAATAGGACCGCCTTCATTTCTTTAGTATCAGCCATTATTTCAATGCTCCTTTACGTACTTTCGCAAGGAAAGGGCCAAAGCCATTTTCGCCAGTCCAAAAGTCAACTGCATGATCAACACCGTTAGACGTTAATGTAGCACCTGAAAGACCATCGATCTTATGCTCATCATTGCCCGCAGTACCTTTAACAATTTGAATTGGAAGTTCTTTACCTTCCCATGTAGCAGTCCACTGTGGATTTTGGATTTCGCCACCTAGACCTGGGGTTTCATTATGCTTGTAAAAGATAATGCTCTTAACTGTTTCAGCGTCGCTTTCAAGCGAGATAAAACCGTACATTAAGCCCCATAAGCCGTAGCCTTGGATGGGAAGAATAATTGCATCAACTGAGCCATCTTCTTTTTTAGAGATATACACCGGCGACTCTTTAGTCACACGTTGAATACCAGCAATATCTTTAACGCCTTTCTCTTGAAGAGAAACACTTAGCGCTGCATCATATTTACTTTTTTCAAAATCAAAAATTGTTGGGTCTGTATCTACAAACTCACCTGTAGTCATGTTTACAACGCGCGCTTCGATTTTTGCATCAAATGTTTCTAAAACATTTTCAACTTTATCGATACCCGCAGCAGCCAAGATATTGCTTTGAATATCTTTGTTTTTATTAGCTTGCTGTAAAGGACGAAGCTGTACAGAAGCAAACGATACAATGATTGCACACACTAAACATAGTGCTACAACAACTGATAACGTTTTACCGATTGATTCGTTATTACTAGACATTACGTGCCAACCTCCGCTTAATATTAGCCTGCACTACAAAGTGATCGAACAGTGGAGCGAATAAGTTAGCAAATAAGATTGCTAGCATCATACCTTCTGGGAAAGCAGGATTCACAACACGTATCATAACCACCATAAAGCCAATTAATAGACCATATGCCAATTTACCTTTGTCAGTAAATGCAGCTGATACAGGGTCAGTAGCCATAAAGAACATACCAAACGCAAAGCCACCTAGTACTAAATGCCAATACCAAGGCATTGCAAATACAGGGTTAGTTTCTGAGCCAACAGCATTTAGTAAAAACGCAGTTGCTACCATACCTAGGAATACACCTAGTACGATGCGCCAAGAAGCGATACGAACGTAAATTAAGAACAAACCACCTACTAACAATGCAAGTGTAGATGTTTCACCTACAGAACCTTGAATGAAACCGTAAAACGCATTCCACCATAATTCCATGTTTGCAAAGTCTAGTTGCCCGATGAAAGCTTGGCCTAGCATAGTTGCACCAGAGAACGAATCTACTGCTGTCCATACTGTGTCACCCGAGATTTGAGCTGGGTATGCGAAGAATAAGAACGCACGACCGGCTAAAGCAGGGTTTAAGAAGTTACGGCCAGTACCACCAAAGATTTCTTTAGCGATTACTACACCAAACGTAATACCTAATGCAACTTGCCATAAAGGGATCGTTGCAGGCAAAATAAGTGCGAATAATACTGAAGTAACGAAGAAACCTTCGTTAATTTCATGCTTACGCACAGAAGCAAATATTACTTCCCAAAAACCACCTACTGCAAATGTTACCGCGTAGATAGGTAGGAAGAAACATGCTCCATAGAACATCTTAGCGCCCCAGCCTGCATCAGCGGTTAATTCACCACCGAATAACTGGAACAAACCAACTTGCCACGTGTTTGCTAGTTCAAAACCTTGTGCTAAAGCACCTGCGGCCTGATGACCGATATTGAACATACCAAAAAACATAGCTGGGAACGTCGCCATCCACACTAAAATCATCATGCGTTTTAGGTCGATATTATCGCGTACGTGTGTCGCGCCTTTATTTACGTAGCCTGGTGTATAAAAAATAGTTGCA
This sequence comes from Pseudoalteromonas sp. NZS11_1, assembly GCF_015864275.1. Lineage (NCBI taxonomy): Bacteria > Pseudomonadati > Pseudomonadota > Gammaproteobacteria > Alteromonadales > Pseudoalteromonadaceae > Pseudoalteromonas > Pseudoalteromonas sp. NZS11_1. Next base: position 29,944 of record NZ_JADYXK010000024.1, on the reverse strand, counting down.
GCTGCTTCATACAGTGCATAAAACTTCTCATATTTACCACCGGCTTCAAAATTCGGCTCGATATCTTCTAGATATTTTTTTAAACCCATCTCTCTAGCCTTCCTTCTCGATCGTAGTTAAGCAATCGCGTAGGATAGAACCATACTCGTATTTGCCTGGACAAACGAAGGTACATAACGCTAAATCTTCTTCATCAAGTTCAAGCGCGCCCAATGAAATTGCACTGTCTAAATCGCGTGCAATTAAGTCACGTAATAATAGAGTAGGCAAAATATCTAGCGGCATTACGCGCTCGTAGCTACCAATTGGTACCATGGCACGTTTTGAACCACCTGTTGACGTTGTCATTTTAAATAAACGACTCGGCGCAAGGTGAGAAAGGAATGTACGCGTTACAGAGAATTTATCACTACCTGGTGCAATCCAGCCAAACAATTCTTTTTCGCGACCTTCAAGTAAAACAGATACTTGAAGGTGGTAACGACCTAAGAATGCATGAACACCGTTTGAAATAGAACCTGATAGAACAGAACCAGAAATAACGCGGTTATCTCCGTCTTCTAGCTCACCAGCCACTAAATCATCCAATGAAGCACCTAATTGTGTTTTCACTAAACGTGGGTTTTTAACGCGAGGACCTGCAAGCGAAATAACACGATTTGTGTAAATTTCACCAGTAAGGAATAGGTGACCATACGCAATAACGTCTTGGTAACCAATATGCCAAACTTGTTTGCTAACAGAAACTGCATCAAGATGATGGATATGAGTGCCAACGAGGCCAGCCGGATGCACACCACCAAACTCATGTACTTCTACTTGAGCTATAGATGAGCTAGGAACTTGGCTACCTGCTTTTTTACACACAAATACTTTGCCATCGGTCAAACGCGAAATAACAGCAAGACCCGCTTCAAATGCTTGCGCATTTTCGGCAATTATCACTGCAGGATCTGCAGCTAATGGGTTTGTGTCAGTTGCGGTCACGAAAATAGAACTAGGATTTGCATCCACAGCCGCTACTTTACTGAATGGGCGAACACGAAGTGCTGTCCATTGACCAGACTGGATAAGTACTTCTTTGGCTTTTTCACGCTCTAAGCTTGCAAGCTCGTCTGCTTTGAAAGAGTCAAAGGTGATTTGCTCACTGCCTGTTACTTCAATAACAACAGATTGCAGCACACGTTTAGCACCACGATTTATTTCTTTTACTGTGCCAGAAGCTGGAGCAGTAAATAGGACGCCTGGGTTCTTTTTATCTTCAAAAAGTACCTGGCCTTTTTTGACTTGGTCATCCACACGAACATGCATGGTTGGACGCATACCGATAAACTCTTCGCCAAGCACAGCTACACGTTTGACAGCAGAACCGTCATGTATAACTTGCTGTGGCGCGCCCTCTAAGGGTAAATCCAGACCTTTTTTTATATTGATCATACGCACTTGCATTACATTAAAGGAAAGAAACTGAAAAATCGTATCAACCACGTCGCCATTTGAGTTATTCCAAGTTATATCAAGGTACAAAAGAGCAGCTTGCTAGAAATATCAAACAAGCAACGTAGTAAAACTCATCACATATTGTCGAGATTTTAACATCATTTTAGATGACTATGCGAGTGTATTTATGAAAATTATACGACAGAAACACTTATTTAGTTTTGTTAAGTGATTTAAATAAAAATCAAGGTAGACCAAAGTGGTAGCCTAAGCAATTATCGTTCCTGATTTCATCGCAAATTAAACAAATCGCATAATACAAAAAAAGCCGCTATTGCGGCTTTTAATAACTAGGGCCTGTTGACCTTTCAGGATTAAAATTTGTTCAATCTAGGGGCTATTTAATCGCGGCGTGAGGTTTGTAACCTAGTGGGCTAAGTAAAAACCGAGCAACAAAGAGTAAATAGCCCCTAGGCAGAACCCTTTGGGCAGCGCATGTTTGGCATTTATTCCACGTTATCGCCCATTTATGGGGAATAACCACACTACGTAGGCTCTGTCTTGCCTAAATACCAAACAGACTGCTGCAAATTTAACCTCGAAAGATAAACAGGCCCTAAGTTCTATTAGTCAATCATATTAGCAATTGGCTTAACTGAATCTATGTCTTGATCGTAGTCAACACCGTCTATACCAAAACCAAATAAGCGTAAAAACTCATTATGGTAACCAACATAGTCTGTTAGCTCATCAATGCTGCTTGTATCAACACTATCCCATACAGCTTGAACGCGTGCTTGCACATCATCTTCTAGCTCTTTATAGTTTTGGAATAAATGCCCACCGTCGTCAAAGCGAGGCGATTCACCATATAGGTTTTCACTAAATAATGCGTGAATTTGCTCAATGGTGCCTTCATACGTGCCATCTGCTTTCATAACTTTAAATAAAGCAGAAATATATAACGGCATAATAGGAATAGCAGAACTTGCTTGTGTCACTACTGCATTAAGTGATGAAACATACGCCTCACCATTTAAATCTTTTGTCGATTCTTTAATAGCAGCCGTTGCACGGTCTAAATCTTCTTTAGCTTTACCAATAGTAGCGTGTCCGTATATTGGCCATGTTAGCTCTTTACCAATATAAGTATACGCTGTAGTTTTAAAGTTATCGGCAAGTACACCGGCTTCTTTTAATGCATCAATCCACATTTCCCAATCTTCACCACCCATTACTTTAATAGTGTTGTCGATATCGTCTTGATTTGCAGCTTCAACCGTAATTTCATCAATTTCACGCTTTGATGTATTTAAGTTTTTAGTGGTTACTGCATTACCTATTGGCTTAAGTGTAGATGAGAACACTTCACCTGTATTTGGATCAGTACGACGAGGAGACGCTAGGCTGTAAATAATACAATCTACTTTACCCAAATCTGCTTTAATAGTGTCGATTGCTTTTTGCTTGATTTCGTTAGAAAACGCATCGCCATTAATATTTTTAGACCAAAGACCCGCTTCGTCTGCAGCTTCTTGAAAAGCAGCGGTATTGTACCAACCAGCAGAGCCTGTTTTACGATCTGTACCTTCTTTTTCAAAGAAAATACCTAATGTTTTAGCACAACCACCAAACGCAGCAGTAATGCGCGATGCCAAGCCGTAGCCTGTTGATGCGCCAATAACTAATACATTTTTTGGTGCACTTTTTAATGCGCCTTGTTGTTTTACATAGTTAATTTGTTCTTGAACATGCTCTGCACAACCAGCTGGGTGTGCGTTTGTGCAGATAAATCCACGAATTTTAGGCTTAATGACCATTGATCATCCTATATCTTTTACAATAAAAATTAGCGCTAGTTTAAAGGCTAATACTAAAAACACTGATCTGATCAGTTAAACACTCATCAAATACTCTAAAACATTACTTAGCTAACTTTAGAGCCACCCATACAATTGGGTGAATCAGGCGCTTCGCCGCCCTGCTCTGCATACTCATCGGGTGTATATGTATGAATAGCGAGTGCATGAATATGATTTGCTAACTCATCTTTCAAAATTTCATTAATTTCGCGATGACGTTGTAATAAACGCTTACCCGCAAAATCTTCGCTAACCACTACTACTTTAAAGTGTGATTCAGTGCCCGCACTGTGCATATGGCTTTCGTTAATCACGTTTAAATGTTTACACGCAATGGCGTTGCTTATTTTTTCTTGGATCTGTTGCTGCATTGACATAAAAAGACCGTTTTAATTAGCTAATTTATACACTTACTATAACAATTTAACGCAGCGATTGGCTAACTAAATTGCTTTTGCTTAATGTGCTTTATAAATCGGTAAGTTAAACTTATTCGCGGATGCGCAAGCGTGGTTTGCTTAGGTATTGCATGTTGATAATCTCGTTGGCTATGTCCATTCATTATTAAACAGCTGCCACTTTGTAATTTTAAGTCGGTTACTTTATTGCTCGCCTTGTGCTTTAACTTTAAAACCCGATCAGCTCCTAGAGAGAGACACACAATTGTTGGTTTATCACCAAGCTCTATTTCATCATCACTGTGCCATCCCATCGTATCATTACCATCTCGGTAATAATTAACGAGCAATGAGTTTAGAGGCTGGTTTAAATGTGCTTCTAAACGCTTTCGCATATTAAGTAACAATTCATCCCATGGTTCTACTATTTGCTTACTACTTGAATAGCCGTATTCAATATTTAAATCACTCATGAAACATTGCAGTCGTGGAATAGGCCCCGTTTTGCCATAAACGGTTACATCGGGTTGCTGCCAACGTAGGTTTTTTTGCAAATAATAAAATAGATCGAGGCTTTTTTGTGCACTAAGTGCCCTACTTTGATAAGAAAAGCCATTTGGTAACTGTTGGGGGTTGGCGTTTTGCCGTTGCATGTTAGAATTTACCTACATTAGATTACTGATCAACGAACCATTATGACGACGCAAGCCCAGCTAGGCGATAAAACCTTTACTCTTGAACGCTTTCCATTGGATCAAAAAAACCGCAGCTTACAAGCGTGGGATTCGGCAGATGAGTACCTTATCAATTATGTTAACGAACATCACCCAGATTGTCGCTCATTGCTTATTTTAAACGATAGCTTTGGTGCACTTGCTTGTTATTTTAATAAGTTAACGGTTTGTTCAGTTAATGATTCTTATATTAGCCACCAAGCTGCGGCTTATAACTTACATGAAAACAAGCTGCCTACAGCAGAGTTTACGCAAGTAGATAGTTTGTCGGCATTACCAGAGGATGTAGATTTAGTACTTATTAAAATCCCTCGTAATGTAGGTTTTTTACAGTTCCAATTAAGTGAACTTAGTGAAGTACTTGCACCTGGTACACCAGTAATTGCCGCAGGTAAAACAAAAGAAATTCATAATTCAACAATAAAATCATTTGAGCAATTTATTGGTGAAACAACAACAAGCCTAGCAGTTAAAAAGTCTCGCCTTATATTAAGCACAGCTAAAGGCGGATATAAAGCAGCAGACTTCCCTATAACATGGGAGCTTGAAGGTACTGAGTTTAATATAACAAATCATGCAAATGTGTTTTCGCGTGATTCGTTAGATATTGGTGCGCGCTTCTTTTTTAACTACTTACCAGAAACACCTAAAGCTAAAAGCATTATTGATTTAGGCTGTGGTAACGGCGTTGTTGGATTAATGACGCTTGCTCGTTGCCCTAATGCATCAATTACCTTTGTTGATGAGTCTTACATGGCAGTAGAGTCAGCCCGGTTAAATGTAGAAATTAACCTAGGCGATAAGTTTGATAACTGTGAGTTCATCGAAAACGATTGTTTAACAGGCTTTGAAAGAGACAGTGTGGATATGGTGCTTTGTAATCCTCCATTTCACCAAGCTCAAGCTGTTACCGATCACATTGCTTGGCAAATGTTTAAACAAGCAAAAGATACTTTAAAAGAAGGCGGCGAGCTGCGTATTATTGGTAATCGTCATTTAGATTATCACGATAAATTAAACCGTATGTTCGGAAACTGTAAGTTGTTAGGCTCAAACAAAAAGTTTGTCGTTCTAAGTGCAACTAAAAATAGTGGAATGCTATAAATGAAATTAACAAACATTATAATTGGGTGTTGTGTATTACTAATACTTGGTGGCTGTGCGAATCAGCCTAGCCAAGTAATACTCAATCCTGTTTATAAAAGTGGTCAAATAAGCACTATAAATAGTAGCTTAAGCACCAGTGTAATTGATTTACGTGGCGACTCATCAACACTTAAACTTATTGAATCAGACAAAACTAAAACCTTTGCAAGCCAAGGTCTTACTGAATCAGTTAAAAGTGTTTTAGACAGCGCCCTTAGCCGCAATGGTGCCAGCATTTCTAACTTGGCAACTGTTCGCTTTGAAGTAGATATTCATGCACTGCAGGCTGTTGTGACCGAAAAACTTGTGAGCCATACCAGCGAAGCCCATATAGAGCTTGGCGTGCGCGTTATTCGCGCCTCAAGTAATTTTAGTAAAGTGTATAGAGGCAGTGCGAATTTAGAAGGCCCGTTTAGTCACGAGCGAGCAAAAATAGAAGGTCAGCTCAATAAGTTGACTGAGCAAATTATTACCCGCATTGTATCTGACCCTGAATTAATAGAATTTTTAGAAGGTTAACTATGAAACGACTTTTTTTAATCTGCTTAGGCCTATTTTTTAGTGTAAGTAGCTTGGCAGCCCAAGAAGGCCGCTTTGTTCAAAAAGATAATATTTTTCCACGCGTCGAAATCGTAACGACAATGGGCAGTATTGTTGTTGAACTGGACCGTTCAAAAGCGCCTATTACGGTCAATAACTTTTTAACTTACGTGTCAGATAAGAGCTATCAAGGCAGTGTTTTTCATCGTATTGAGCGCGATGTAGAAAACGACCGCGACTTTGTTATTCAAGGTGGTGGTTACGATAAAGATTACGACGGCTTACACGAAAACGATCCTATTTTTAATGAAAGTGGCAATGGTTTAAAAAATGATATGTATAGCATTGCTATGGCGTATCAAGACCGTGAACCTCACTCGGGAACACGCCAATTCTTTTTTAATATGGATAACAACGATCACTTAAATCCAGGGAAAGATTGGGGTTTTGCAGTATTTGGTAATGTAATGGATGGCTACGATACCCTTGATAAGATCATGGCTGTTGAAACAGGGTTTAATGAAAAGATTGGTTACGATTTTGTTCCTAAAAAACCGGTGATCATCTTAAATATTAAAATGCTTGAACAAGTTCCACTGTAATTTATTTAAGAGCAGCTTAGCTGCTCTGCATCAAAGCCAATGAAGGCCCTATGAGCAAATCTCTCTCTATTAGCGAATATTTTTCTTACTTTAAAGACAAACGCTTAATCCATATTTTTATATTTGGTATGAGTAGCGGCTTTCCGTGGGTATTAATTGGCTCTGTTATGTCGGCTTGGCTAAAGGATGAAGGGCTAAGCCGCAGCATGATTGGCCTATTCGGCATTGTATTTGGCGCTTACAGTATAAATTTTTTATGGTCGCCTTTAATCGATCGTACAAAACTCCCTATTTTATATAAATGGCTAGGCCAACGTCGTAGTTGGATACTATTTTGCCAGAGCTTTATTTTTATTGGCACCTTATTATTAGCTGGGCTTGATTTAAAAGCTAATTTAGCAATTGTTGCTGCAATTTGTTTGTTAATTGCCATTGCTTCTGCAACGCAAGACATTGCTATTGATGCATTCAGAATAGACACACTTAAAGCAAACGAATCTCACAAAACAACAGCGGCAGCCGCTATGGCAACATCTGGTTGGTGGACAGGTTATGCGCTTTTAGGTGCAATTCCATTTTATATGGCTGATATCCCCTCGCTCGACTGGCCACAAATTTATTACTTTTTAGCTGCTGTAATGCTGCTGCTAATGAGTGGAGCATTGTTTGCAAAAGAGCCGGAATCAAATAGAGAAGCGGTACATGCCGAGCTTGAACGTGTGTACCTTGAAAAACTGTCCTCTACAAAACAAACTCCTCTTACAAAAACTGTTGCGTGGCTCGCGGTAACCGTTATTGATCCCTTTAGAGCTTTTTTTACTAAAAATGGCGTTAAAACGGCACTGGCATTACTTGCGTTTATTTTCTTATTTAAAATAGGCGAAGCGTTTTTAGGGCGAATGTCGATTGTTTTTTATAAAGAAATTGGTTTTAGCAATAGCGATATAGCTACATTTTCAAAGGTAGGTACTGCCGTACTTACAATCATATTTACCTTTGTTGGCAGTTTATTTAATCAAAAATATGGCATTGTTAAGGGTTTATTTGTCAGTGGCATTGCGATGGCGGCCTCAAACTTAGCCTTTTCGTGGATTGCTTTAGTTGGCCCTGATTTAAGACTGTATGCCTTTGCTATTGTTATTGATGGGTTTACGCAAGCATGGTCGCTGGTCGCTATGGTGGCCTTTATATCGATGTTATGCGATAGAGCATTTAGTGCAACACACTATGCATTACTGGCGTCATTAGGGAATTTAGGACGAACATTACTTTCGAGCTACAGTGGTGTAGTAATTGATGATTGGTTAATGGGAAATTGGTCGCTGTTCTTTGTTTTAACAGCCTTGATGGTTATACCTTCGCTGATATTTTTATACCTGATTAGGCATAAATTATATGAGCTTGAGAAAAATTATCATAAAAATATTTAATGCATCCCTGCATTAACATATTGCTTAGCACTATCAAGTGCCCCTTAAAGTGTACTAAGCAATGTTTGAGTTAATCTACTTTTAGCAAGCTAAGTGCTTCATGTGGATCAACTTCTAGAGCTGTACAATAACGAACAAACTCAATCACATCTAAACGGCGTTCTTGATTTTCAATCTTGCCGATAAACGAATGAGGCGTTCCCAGCACTTGTGCTAGGCTTCGCATTGTATGACCCTTTTCGTGGCGCTTACTTTTAAGCCACTTTGTTAGCTTTGCATTTTCTTCAGAAGAAACTGTTTTGCCCATCATTTTACATCTCCTACTAGATGATTTGACGTACCTATTAAAGCAGTAGTCTCTATCAATAGCTGTAGGCAAGTAAGCAGTCATACCATATTTTCAATAGCAAGCTATTGCTTAACAAAGCATGTGTTGCTACTCACTCCACCAATATAGCTAAAAAACTACGCTAATAATGTGGTAAAGATTTGTTTTTATTGAGAATGAAATTTTGCCCGTCTCATTCTTGGATACATTATATACTATTAACACTTTGGTTAAATAACTAATTACATACTCGGTACAAATATGAACACGAGTGAATATTTATAAACGCTGAATATTGACCTAAGTACTCAAAAAGTATTAATAAATTAATTTCTAGTTATAAAATATTTAAATGAATTTTTATAACAATGTTGTTCCAATTTATCGTCACATGTTTATGATTAAGCAATAATTAGCACCAAAAAGGCCGAATAATGTTCAGACTTCTTTTTTTATTACCGATTGTGTTGTGCTTGGGTTGGTACTTTTTTTTGCGCCACAACGGCGTACCAATTAAGCAAGGCAAAAAAGGCTTCATATACATTTTAGCGTTTTCTGCTTTTGTACTTGGCTTTTTTGTATTGATAATGCAAATAACCGAATATGCCCCAACCGATTTGTAGGCATTAAAAAAGCCGCAAAAGCGGCTTCATTCTATTTAGCGTTTGGCTGTTAAACGCTAAAGCTTGCACCACAACCACAGGTTGTTGTTGCATTAGGATTAGATACAAAAAAGCGTGCGCCTTCTAATCCTTCAGTGTAATCAACTTCACCGTCAACCAAATATTGAATGCTCATTGGATCGATAACGAGTGTTACACCATTTTTTACAATTTCTAAATCGCCAGGATTCGCTTTTTCATCAAAAGTAAAACCATATTGAAAACCAGAACAACCACCACCTGTTACATAAACACGCAGTTTTAAATCTGGATTTTCTTCTTCGTCGATTAACTGTTTAACGCGAACAGCAGCTGCATCGCTGAACTTAATTGGTAATTCTTCAGACATTTTAAAACCCTCAATATCGCAATGGCGTGATTATCTAATACCCGAGTGTTTTAATCAAGTATAGTAAAACAACTCTTTACTCTAAGTTATACCTATAAATTAGTAAAAAAGTGGTTAAACATTAGCTCACTAAAATAATACTTAAGCAAACTAAAAGCGACCCTTGTAAACTATAAATTCATTAAAAATTTTAGTTATAAAAAATAGGTCTTAATCTTTACTGCAAATTGTTAATATAAGTTACGAAAAATTCAAAATCACAAGGACTTAACTAAACTCTTTTGCTAAAATGCTGCTGAAAAATGCGGCGAGGAAATAATGCATGTGGCTTGAGCAACTCAGGCGTCGACTGGCAAAACCTAAAACATCTGTACAATTATGCTTATTAGGCGTAGTTGCCGGATTAATTGCTGCATTTTTTATTATTTTATTTCGCTTAACTATTTTGTTTTTTCAAAGCTTATTTTTGGAAACACCTGACGACTTTACTACCCTACCCACTCTTGAACGCGTTTTAATGCCATTAATAGCCGCATTTTTAATTGCGTGCTTTGCTGCATTTACTGGCTTTAAACATTACCGTTTAGGCATTCCTTTTGTTATTCATCGTATTAAACGCCATTACGGGCAAATGCCTTTATACAATACGGTTAATCAATTTGTTGGTGGCGCACTTGCACTCATTAGCGGTTTTTCGGTTGGCCGAGAAGGGCCTTCCGTACATATGGGCGCAACAGGTGCGAGTATTTTAGCGGATAAACTACATTTACCGCATAACGCCATGCGTACTTTAAGTGGTTGCGGCGTTGCAGCAGGTATAGCCGCTTCGTTTAATACCCCACTTGCAGCCGTTATTTTTGTAATGGAAGTGGTACTTCGAGAATATAAAGTACACATATTTGTGCCAATCATGCTTGCTGCTGTTACTGGTGCACTCGCTACGCAGTTTGTTTTTGGTGAAGGCTCTGAACTTGCACTCATTACAATAGCGCCATTAAGTGGTTGGCATTACCCTTATTTAATATTATGCGGTATGGCGCTGGGCGCTATAGCATTTAGCTTTAATCAAAACTTAATGCTAATTATTAAAACATTTAAACCTTTAAGTATGTTTCCTCGTTTACTAATCGCAGGCTGTATTGCCAGTTTAATAGCTTACGCAGTGCCTCATGCTATGGGTTCTGGTATGAGTGCGATTACTATCGCGGTTGAATCTCCTGATAACGTAAAGCTGCTTACTACCATTTTAATCGCTAAACTACTTGCCACATTGTTTGCTATTGGTTTGGGTATTCCGGGCGGTTTAATTGGTCCTGTAATTGGGCTTGGTGTATTAATTGGGACATTAATGGCCTTTTTTGCTCAATATATTAGCCCGGGTACTGATATTGCGGGTACGTATGGGGTTTTAGGTATGGCTGGATTATTAGCGGCTACACTGCATGCACCACTTGCTGCATTAACAACAGTAATGGAGCTTACATCATCACCTGAAATAATCGTTCCTGCGATGATAGTTATAACCACTGCATATGTAACTGCATTACAATTTTTTGGAAATCGCTCCATATTTTTGCAGCAATTAGATTTTCAGGGATTGCCGTACCATGTATCTCCCGCTACCGAAGCATTACAAAAAGTGGGAATAATGGATGATATGGATGAAGACTTTAAATTGCTTTACTCAGACGATAAAGAGCAAATAAAAAATACGCTTGATGCCATGGATAGCCAAACACCCTTGATTGTTTTTGACGAAGAAAATGGCTATCGCCTCGCTGAATACGATTTAACGCTAATGTCTGATGAAGCAATAAATATAAATTACATTAGCTTGCAGGGCATCAGCAGCCAAGCCACCCTAGCCGATGCATTCGATATACTAAAAGATAAAAGAAGTGGCGCGCTTTACGTTTATAACCTTTTAGATAATCAACAAATTATGGGGCTATTACGCTGGGATCAAATTCATCATATTTTAACCATTCGTAACAGCTTACTTTAAGCAATAAGGACTATTATGAGCGCATTATTGATTTATAAAACACTCCACATATTTTTTATGATTGCGTGGTTTGCCGGTATTTTTTACTTGCCTCGATTATTTGTATATCACGCAATGAGCGAAGAAAGATCATGTAACTCTATGCTTAAAGTTATGGAGCGCAGGTTACTTTATTTCGTAACCCCATTTGCTGTTTTAACGGCTGTATTTGGTCTGTTAACCATTGTTGAATATGGTCGTGATTGGTTTAAATACAGTATGTGGCTACATTACAAACTTGTACTGGTAATTATTTTATACCTATACCACGGCTACTGTTTTAAGTTATTAAGTGACTTTAAACATGACCGAAACACTAAAACAGACCGCTTTTACCGTATTTTTAATGAGCTCCCTGTTATTGCGCTGCTCATCATAGTGGCACTTGCGGTAATAAAACCTAATTTATAAGCGTTTCGGTGCATGTTAAACTGCGCTGCAATTTACAATACTTGCTATAACACGCGCGATTGCGTGCTCCATTTATGGATTATCGCGCCCATTTGATTGATTAGGAATTACCCCATGTTAAGTTTCCAAGGCGAACATATACTGTCTGTAAATCAGCTAGACAGAGACTGCATTGAACGTATTTTTGCAGTAGCTAAAAAAATGGAGCCTTATGCTAAAAAACAAAAGCAAACAACGGTGCTTAAAGGCGCTATTTTAGCTAATTTGTTTTTTGAACCAAGTACTCGCACGCGAGTTAGCTTTGGTACAGCCTTTAACTTACTAGGCGGTGGTGTACGTGAAACTACAGGTATGCAAAGCTCAGCGCTTGCAAAAGGTGAATCACTTTACGATACCGCGCGCGTTATTTCAGCTTACGCCGATGCTGTTGCTATGCGCCACCCTGATGCAGGCTCAGTAAGTGAATTTGCTGATGGCTGTACTGTGCCAGTTATTAATGGCGGCGACGGCCCAAATGAGCACCCGACTCAAGCATTACTTGATTTATTAACCATTGAGCGTGAATTACACCGTTTTGATCAAAATATTGATGGCATGCATATAGCGCTTGTGGGTGATTTAAAATATGGTCGCACAGTGCATTCTCTATCAAAGCTATTGTGCCATTATAAAAACGTAAAGTTTTCGATGGTCGCGCCTGATGGCCTACAAATGCCAACGAGCATTTTAGATGCCGTAGAAAATGCAGGACACAAAATTGAGCTAGTAAACAAGATGGAAGGTAATTTAGCAGCCGATATTGTCTACCAAACACGTATTCAAGAAGAGCGTTTTCCTTCACAAGAAGAAGCAAATAAATACCGTGGCGGTTTTAGAATTAGCCAATCTATTTACAGCGCTCATTGCAAACCTAACTCTGTATTAATGCATCCGTTACCACGCGATAGTCGCTTAGAAGCCAATGAGCTTGATAACGACTTGAACAGTAACGACAATTTAGCAATATTCCGCCAAGTACAAAATGGCGTATTAATTCGTATGGCACTGTTTGCTTTAACACTCGGCGTAGAAAATAAAGTCGATAAGTATGAAGTGGACGTACCTTGGTTTAGCCGCAAACGCGACAGCTAAACCCTCTTTAAGTGACAATTTATAGGATTTTTCATGACAATTAGCCAAGACTTATTTGAACGCGCTCAAGCCTCTATTCCAGGTGGCGTAAACTCGCCAGTTCGTGCTTTTAACGGTGTAGGCGGTACGCCGCTATTTATTACAAAAGCAGAAGGCGCGTTTACATTTGATGCCGACGGTAATCGTTACATCGATTATGTTGGCTCTTGGGGGCCTATGATCATGGGCCATAACCACCCTGCAATTAAACAAGCCGTGCACGAAGCAGTAGAAAATGGCCTTAGCTATGGCGCGCCAACTGAAGCCGAAATACTAATGGCTGAAAAAGTAAAAGAGCTGGTTCCATCAATCGAAAAAGTACGCATGGTTAGCTCAGGCACTGAAGCAACAATGAGTGCAATTCGTTTAGCACGTGGCTTTACCGGCCGCGATAAAATATTAAAATTTGAAGGTTGTTACCACGGCCATGCTGACTCGTTATTAGTTAAGGCAGGCTCTGGTGCACTAACAATGGGCGTACCTAATTCTCCTGGTATTCCTGAGGACTTTGCTAAGCATACACTTACTGTATCGTTTAATAACCTAGATGAAGTAAAAGCTATTTTTGCAAAATATGCTGACGAAATTGCCTGTATTATTGTAGAGCCAGTAGCCGGTAACATGAACTGCATTCCACCAGTGCCAGGCTTTTTAGAAGGTTTGCGTGATGTGTGTGACGAATATAAATCAGTACTTATTTTTGATGAAGTAATGACGGGTTTTCGTGTTGCACTTGGCGGCGCACAAGCGTATTACAACATTAAACCAGACCTTACGTGTTTAGGTAAAGTCATTGGCGGCGGCATGCCCGTTGGCGCGTTTGGTGGTAAAACCGAAATAATGGATTACATTGCGCCTGTGGGCCCTGTTTACCAAGCGGGTACTCTTTCTGGTAACCCTATTGCGATGGCTGCAGGTTTAAAATCACTTGAGCTATTATGTGAGCCAGGTCTACACGATAAGTTAGAAGCAACGTCTAAAGCAATTTGTGAAGGCTTTGAAGCTGGCGCTAAAAAAGCAGGCATTGCATTAACAACTAATTATGCTGGCGGCATGTATGGATTCTTTTTTACCGATGCTGAAAAAGTAACGACATACAAACAAGCGACTGAATGCGACCTAGAGCGCTTCAAACGTTTTTTCCACCTTATGCTTGAAGAAGGCGTGTACCTTGCTCCATCAGCATTTGAGGCTGGTTTTGTATGTGCTGCGCATACTGAACAAGAAGTAAAAGACACAATAGCGGCAGCAGAACGCTCGTTTGCTAAACTTTAAGTTAAAATTACTTTTTATATTTTATAAACGCTTGTTTTTACAGTATGTAATTAAGACTAAAGATTGAAAAAAGCCCGAAAGGGCTTTTTTTATTTGTAAAGTAATATAAATGAATGATAATTAAGCATAACAAGGTCTATTCACCTTTACCCTAATTACAAAAATACAAGAGAGCCTTATGTCAGGATTACGCCAATTTTCTTTTCCCGCTATCCAGCTAATGGCAAATTTAAAATACAAAACTAAAATCAGCTTAATGTTTGGAATTTTACTCGTTCCTCTTGCACTTAGTTTGTTTTTTTTAGTCTCATTATTAAGTGAAAGTATCGCTGTTTCAAAAATGCAGCAACAAGGTTTAAAAGGCTACAGGTCAATACTCTCAAATCAAATGCAGGGGGAAGCAAATCAAAATATAAAAATAGCTCGCTCACTCGGTTTTGATATAAAAGACGATCAAGCAAATGATGTACTTGAACTTGTTTCTATCCAGTCTAACTTAGCATTAGATAGCCAGTTAGCCAGTGCTTACGTAAACCGCTCTTTAGTCACGCCAATTCCTGCACTTATAATGCAAATAAACTCGACAGCGCAAAGCGCAAACACTGTTTTGGCAAGTAATCGTTTTACGCCAGATACGTTTATAGCACTTTCAAATTTTAGTAAGTCACTGCCTTTATATGAAAAACAACTCGATAAAATACTCAATGTAGCCACCAATGCAGATAAATCAGTAAATAAAGCGCTCATGCCCTCGTTAGATAATTTACACAGTGCTGTTGGTGCATTTAAAAAAGCGATAGATGAAAAACTACTTGAGCCAGACGATATTTTATTAACTCAATCAGAGTTTACTAAACTAACAAAAAATGTTCACAGCAGTATTAATCAACTTGTTAGTAAGAGTATTCCAACTCTTGAGAGCCTTATTGAAGCAAAACTACAAACTCAACAGTGGACTCGAAATCTTGTTTTAGCTGCTTCATTAATTAGTTTGTTATTTGCATTTTATTTGATGATTGGTTTTTATTTTGCAGTTGTTGATACCATTAATCGCTTTGCTGATGCAGCGAATAGAGCCGCGAATGGCGACTTAAATGCAACTATCGATTCGAGCACTAATGATGAAATGGGAATTATTGCATCGCGCTACAACGCATTACTTAATGCATTTTCACATTTATTATTTGATGTTAAAGCAAGTACAGAAGAGCTATGCGGCGCAACTAAATCGCTATCACATGCGAGTAGCCAAACAAGCAATGATGTTTCAAAACAGCAAATTCGAGTAAATGCCATTTATAATGCACTCAGCGAAATGGCTCAAAACGCACTTGCAGTTGAAGAGTCAGCCCATCAAGCAACGCTTACCGCGCAAGATGCTGCTGCGCATGTAAAACAAGGTTCAGACAATACAATGGAGCTTGCTAAATATATGCAAGATCTACAAATTGAATTTGCAGAGAGCCAACAAGCGCTCGATAAGCTAGCACAAGATAGCCAAGAAATTAGCAAAGTAAGTAAAGGTATTAGTGAGATAGCCGATCAGACAAACTTGCTTGCACTTAATGCCGCTATTGAAGCCGCGCGAGCCGGCGAGCATGGCCGTGGATTTGCCGTTGTAGCTGATGAGGTAAGAACACTTGCTCAGCGTACACAAACACAAACCCAAGAAATTCACCAAATTATTAGCTCCTTACAACAAGCATCTGACGACACTCAGCAAAAAATGCGTTCAAGTGTTGAAAAAATGGAGCAATCGGTAAAAGCAGCCAATCAAACCAATGAAGTATTGCAAAGTGCAGAGCAAAGTATGGGTGACATTAAACATCAAGGTGAAGTTATTGCAGAGCGTGTTAAACAGCAGTCAAATGCGACAACACAAGCATTGAATGATTCGCAAGAGGTGAGTAATTTAGCAGAACAAACGCTAACATCAGCTCAATCAACGCTGCAAGATGCACAGCAGCTCAGTCGCTTATCTAATGATTTAACCAAATCAATGCAGTTTTTTAAATCTTAAGCGTTAACTACAACTCACAACAAAGCCGCTAAATAAGCGGCTTTGTTGTTTAAAGTAATCTTAAATTAACGAATACATTGTGGTCTTGGCTCGAACTCACTCGCTCTAAGCGGTAGCTGAATCACCTTGCCACATCCTGGTGGTGCCTGCTTACCCGTTTGCTCATTTACAAATGCCCAGCGTATTGATGGTGGACGCGTATCAGCTATTGCTTGTGGATTAAGTGGCTTTAAGTAACGAATATACGCTTCTAATGCGCCTACGCTGCCTGTTAACCCCGTGCTTTTGTTGTCGTCTCGACCAAGCCACGCAACAGTCACTGTATTTTGATCAAAGCCTGCAAACCAACTATCACGTAAATCGTTACTAGTTCCTGTTTTACCTGCTAGTTGGATTGATGGGAAGTGTAAATTTAAGCGTTTAGCAGTGCCGTCTTTCGTTACGCGTTTCATTGCGTATTTAGTCATATACATTGCAGATTTATCAAAACGAGGCTCTACATTTACTTTATGCTTATAAAGTACTTTACCAACCGAGTCAGTTAATGCCGAAATTGCAGTGAGCTTTTTATATTCGCCATCTGCAGCAATTGTTGTATAAAGCTGAGCAACTTCAAAGCTCGACATTTCAACAGCCCCTAAAAGCAACGATGGGTATTCGTTTATCGCCCCTTTAGCGCCTAATCCTTTTAGTGTATTCGCGACTTTATCAACACCTACATCGAGGCCTAAATTAACCGCTGGAATATTAATACTGTTACTAAATGCTTTATAAAGAGGGATTGCACCACGGTATTGATGATCAAAATTTTCTGGTTGCCACACTTTTCCCTGCTCATTTGTAACCTGTACTGGCGAGTCATCAAGCAAAGTAGCTAAATTATAATGTGGTAATTGCAATGCGGTTAAATACACAGCAGGTTTTACCAGCGAGCCAATATTACGTTTTGTATCTAAAACACGGTTAAACCCTGAATAACGAACATCGCGCCCTGCAACAAGTGCAGATACACCGCCCTTTTCTACATTAACAGAGATCATGGCTGCTTCTAGTTTTTCGGTTCTAGGACGATTCTCCAGGTACGGTAAGCTCTTTTCAATAGACTCTTCCATTGCTGTTTGCTTTTGCAAATCAAAATAAGTAAACACTCTTACGCCAGCATCAAGTGTTTGCTGATCTGGCAATAATTCATTTAGTTCTCTGTTTACTAACTCTAAATAGCCTGGATATGATTTTTGTAAACTCGCTTTCATTGGCGCAATATCAATTGGGCGGTTAAGCGATGCACGGTACTCTTTTGTACTAAGTAGCTTGTTTTCAACCATAAGGCGAAGCACTAAGTCTCGGCGCTCCATTGTACGCTCTTTATAGCGACGTGGGTTGTAATAAGATGGGCCTTTAACCATTGCCACCAGCAAAGCAATTTGATCGTACTCAAGCTCATCTACCGGCTTTGAAAAGTAAAAGTCAGCAGCAAGCCCCATACCGTGCACACCTTGGTTGTATGACTGCCCTAGGTATACTTCATTTAAGTAAGCTTCTAATATCTGATCTTTTGAATAACGATAATCTAAAATAAGGGCAATAAAGGCCTCATTTATTTTTCGTACTAAAGAGCGCTCGCGTGTTAGGTAAATATTTTTAGCTAACTGCTGAGTAAGCGTACTACCACCTTGAACGGTGCGCCCCGCTTTAATATTAGAATAAAGCGCGCGTAAAATAGAAAACACTGATACACCATGATGTTCGTAAAAATCACGGTCTTCAACCACCAATAGCGTATCTTTTAGCATTGCTGGAAACTTATCTAGTGGTACAAATTCTCTATCTTGTTTAGAGTCATTACCAATACGCGCTATTTGCACAGGCTCTAGACGAGCAGAATTTAAACGCCTGCCAAATTTATCTTTAATGGTCGCAACTTTTTGCCCTGCAAAGCGAAGTTCAATAATATGTGATTCTTCAAGGCCATCATAAAATTCAAAATCACGACGATAAATCTTGATGCTATCTGCTGTTTTAACAAACTGCCCTGTGCGGCTTAATCTATTAACCGATGAATAATTTAAACGCTCTAGCTCAAACACTACTTCCTGACTTGATAAAAATTGCCCCGGATAAAACTCCATAGAACGAGCATACACTTGCGCTGGAAGTTGCCATTTATTACCTTCAAATATACGCGTTGTTTTTGAATCTAAATAAATGAAATACATTGCCATTGCAATAAAAACAGCCAAGCTTAGTTTCCAAAACACTGACCATGTTTTTCTCATAAAAGAGCGTTTAACAGTGGTTTCCACTGTTTTTTTACTGCCCTTTGAGGTGCTTTTTTTTGTCTTGCTTGACGATTTACTTGCACGTTTAACTGCAGGTTTACTGGTAGGTGTTTTTTTATTGTCGGCCATTTAAGTGTAATTTATTCCAAGGGTTATTCACGAGTGTGAGCTTAGCATATTGGATATATCCTAACATCCGAAAAGTTAACCCCCCCTGAAACAAAAAAAGCCCTACCGAAGTAGGGCTTTGTGTAAACACACTATTATTTAAATAAACTATTAGCTATTTCGAACAGAAACAAACTCTGGGTAGGCTTCAATACCACAATCGTGTTGATCCATACCGTTTAGTTCTTCTTCTTCGGTTACTCGTATACCCATTGTTTTGTTAAGCACAGTCCAAACAATAAATGATGCTACAAATACAAAGGCAAGAATACATACTAGACCCGTTAACTGATTAACAAAGCTTGCGTCACCATTGGTTAGCGGTACTAACATAATACCTAATGCGCCACACGTACCATGAACAGAGATAGCACCCACTGGATCGTCAATCTTAACTTTATCAAGTGCTATGATACTAAATATAACAAGTGCACCACCAAGTAGACCAAGTAGACATGCCATTAATGGTGATGGAGATAGAGGGTCTGCTGTTATAACAACTAAGCCAGCTAATGCACCATTTAAGACCATTGTTAAATCTGATTTACCCCAAAGTACTTTACATACAAACAGTGCTGCAATAGCACCCATTGCAGCTGCTGCATTGGTGTTAAGTAATATTTGGCCTACTGCAGTTGCGTTTTCTTTATCAGAAAGTAGTAATTGAGAACCACCGTTAAAGCCAAACCAACCCATCCATAAAATAAATGTACCTAGTGTAGCAAGTGGTAAGTTTGAACCTGGAATTGGGTATATTTCACCGTTCTTACCATATTTACCTTTACGAGCACCTAGGATTAATACACCAGCTAGTGCAGCTGCTGCACCTGCGCCATGCACAATTGCAGAACCTGCAAAATCAACAAAGCCCATTTCAGATAAGAAACCACCACCCCATGTCCAGTAACCTTCAATAGGGTAAATAAAACCAGTTAGTACTACAGCAAAACCTAGGAAAGCCCACAGTTTCATACGCTCAGCAACAGCACCCGATACAATCGACATAGCGGTTGCAACAAATACTACTTGGAAGAAAAAGTCAGATTCTAAAGAATGGTCAGCATCGGCAGCTTGTGTACCAATTAAAGCGCCTATTGAAGGAATAAAACCACCTTCGGCATTGTCTACATACATAATGTTGTAGCCAACTAATAAAAACATCGTACATGCAATTGAATATAGCGCGACATTTTTAGTTAAAATTTCAGCTGTGTTTTTAGAGCGAACTAAGCCAGCCTCTAGCATGGCAAAACCTGCTGCCATCCACATTACTAATATACCTGATATTAAAAAATAAAAGGTATCGAGTGAAAACTTTAGTTCTATTATTGTATTTTCCATGAGACCCCCTTAAATTGCTTCTTCGTCAAGTTCGCCAGTACGGATACGAACAATTTGATCCAAGTCGTACACGAAAATTTTACCGTCACCAATTTTACCTGTTGATGCAATTTTAGTGATTGCTTCAACAACGCGTTGACAATTTTCAGTACGAGTTGCAATTTCAAGTTTGATCTTAGGAATAAAATCTACTTGGTATTCTGCACCACGATATAACTCAGTATGACCTCGTTGACGTCCAAAACCTTTAACATCAACTACTGTCATCCCCTCAATTCCTAAATCAGCGAGTGCTTCACGCACGTCGTCTAATTTAAATGGTTTTATGATTGCACTAATCATTTTCATAGCGGCCCCCTCGGACTCTTTATTGTTATCCTATTGGGTTAAACAATCCAACCTTTGTGCCACTATTTTATATCAATTAAAAACAGCTACTTAGTAAAAAATACAAACTCAAGATCAAAAAAAACGCACCAATTAGGTGCGTTAATTTAACAAGTCAGCTACATTGGTGCGTGCTATATCTCTATATATTTATCACGTACCTAGTTTTGTTTAAGAAGGGTTATACCACGCAGTTTCTGCCTTGGTTTTTAGCTTCGTATAATGCTTTGTCAGCAACACGCATTGCCTGCGTTAAGCTAGTGTCTTGAAAGTCAGCCAAGCCTATACTGGTGGTAATTTTAATTGATTTATCGCTAATAGAAAAATCGTAACTAGCCATCTTTTTCCTAAATGCTTCAAAGTATTCACGACCGCGTTCTAGCTCTATTTCAGGTAATATTATGGCAAACTCTTCTCCGCCAACCCGTGCAACCGTAAACTTTGAAAACGTAGATCGTATTAATGAACCAACCTGCTTTAAAGCCTGATCGCCGCCTTCATGGCCTAATGTATCGTTAATGTTTTTGAAAAAATCGATATCAAGCAATGCCAAAGTATTTTTCTGGTTTTTACTTTTAAGGAGCTTTTCTGCATATTGATAAAAGTAGCGTCGGTTATGAAGCCCTGTTAAGTGATCCCTATGTGCGCTTTCTTTAATATCTGAAATTAACGACAGTTGCTCCATTGTTTGAAGTACTCGACAATGAAACTCTTCATTCATAAATGGCTTTGTTAAAAAGTCATTGGCGCCATATTTAATAAATCGTGCTGATAGGCCATGCTTCCCCGCGCCCGACAAGCCAATAATTGCTAAGTCGTCTCGGCCTCTAAAATTACGTACCGCTTTGACAAGTTCAAAGCCATCCATAGAGGGCATAGCGTAGTCGGTCATAAGTAGCTTTATATCAGGGTTAGCTTTTAATATTTCGAGTGCTTGTTGTCCATCGTGGGCATCTGTTACATCAAACAATTGCTTTTCTAGCATTTGCTTCATTAACGAGCGACTTAGTAATGAGTCATCTGCTATTAGTGCTTTACAGCCTTGATTTCTGAGTAATTGCGCAACGAGCTTAACGGCATAATGGTAAGAATCGCGATTATCTTTAATAACATAATCAACTACGCCCAATTCAAGCATTTGTTGGCGCTTGTACTCATCTATTTTTGAGGTTAAAACAACCGTAGGAATTTTTTTAGATAAAGTATATTTTGCAACTTCACCGTGCGGAGCATCTGGCAAAGTTAAATCAACTAACGCAAGCGTATAGTCGTATTTTTCTACGAACGTAGCGCATTCTGCTAAAGACCAAGCAAAATCAATTGCTACATCAAGGTATTGTGCAGTTAAGTGGCGAAGCACCTGCTGCACTACTTTACTGTCTTCAACCACTAATACTCTTTGCATAAAGCTTCTCTTTACCTTTAATTAATTTTGTAACAAAACGACAAATACAACGCTATTACTGCAATAGCATTAGTCATAAACATCCGGTGTAGAGTGCACTTATGTGCTTGAAAGCGTAATCCATTAGATTTTTTTGGTGATAGCTTGTATATAAAATCAATACAAGTAGGCCCGCAATATACCTGAATTCTGTGATTAACTAAATAAAGAAACCAAATCCCAAATAACTATAAAAGTGGTTAGCACGCGTCTCTAAGCGCATTAATACCTTACTTAACTAGTATTATCGGCCACTAGTCTCAATACTTTTGTTATTTAACTCATTAATGTCTTTAATGGTGTATCAACAATAATAAGGACACCTAATGAAGCTTAGTCGTATTATCAGTTTACCGATAACCGTTATTGCATTAATAATCAGTACAAGCACGCTTGCCGATAACCAACGTCGTATTGATGTAGACAGCAAAGTTGTTACTCAACATAAAGCTAAAATCAACGGTCAACGCTTTAATTACACCGTTGCCACAGGCACACAACCTGTATGGGATGATAAAGGCGACGCGGTTGCGACATTGCAATACACCTACTATACACGCGACAAAGTTGACGACAGGACAACTCGTCCATTACTTATTTCGTTTAATGGCGGGCCAGGTTCGGCTTCTGTATGGATGCACCTTGCTTATACTGGTCCTCGCGTATTAAAGATTGATGACGAAGGCTATCCAATTCAACCTTATGGCGTAAAAGACAACCCATATTCTGTACTTGATATTGCCGATATTGTTTACGTAAACCCTGTAAATACAGGCTACTCTCGCGTACTTGAAAACGAAAAAGGCGAACTTCCTTCTAAAGCAAAACAAAAAGAGCTATTTTTTGGTGTTAATGCCGATATTAAATACCTTGCTGAGTGGTTAAATACTTTTGTAAATAGAGCACAGCGCTGGCGATCGCCTAAATTTTTAATTGGTGAAAGCTACGGTACAACACGTGTATCGGGCCTAGCTCATGAGCTTCAAAATAGTCAATGGATGTACATAAACGGTGTTGTTCTCGTATCACCTACTGATATTGGTATTAAGCGCGACGGCCCGATTAAAGCCGCTAACCGCCTACCTTACTTTGCAGCGACTGCTTGGTATCACAAAGCACTTAAAGCCGATTTACAAGCTAAAGATCTAGATGAGTTATTACCTGAAGTTGAAGAGTTTACTGTAAACGAGTTAATCCCAGCGCTTGCTAAGGGTGGCTTTATTAATGCTGAAGAAAAACGTCGAATTATTACAAAAATGGCACACTACGCTGGCTTATCAGAAAAGTTTGTTGAACAAAATAACTTGGATATTCCAACTCAATTTTTCTGGAAAGAGCTACTACGTGAACGTGGTCAAACTGTGGGTCGCTTAGATTCTCGTTATTTAGGAATAGATAAACGAGGCGCGGGTGAATCCCCAGACTACTGGGCTGAACTTACCTCTTGGTTACACTCTTTTACTCCTGCAATTAATCACTACTTACGTGAAGAGCTAAACTATAAAACAGATGTAAAATATAATTTATTTGGTAATGTTCACCCATGGGATAGAACCGGTAATAATACGGGCGAAAATCTACGTTTAGCAATGGCGCAAAACCCTTACTTAAACGTGATGATTCAATCAGGATACTTTGATGGTGCAACCAATTACTTTGACGCTAAATATACGTTATGGCAATTAGACCCAAGCGGTAAAATGAAAGACCGTTTGAGCTTTAAAGGCTACAGTAGTGGGCATATGATGTACCTTCGCCACGCTGACTTAGAAAGCTCTAATAACGATTTACGTGACTTTATACAGGACGCTTTACCTAAGAAAGGGGAAGCGGCTAAATACTAAAATATTTAAAACATAAAATGGCTCTTTATGAGCCATTTTTTATATGCGTTTTTCATATCGTAAACAATAGCTTTTAAGTTGCGTTACTACATCGTTAAAGCATACTTCAAGCTGCTGTATATATTCATTTTTAACTGTTTCGTTTTCTGCCTGTGTTTCTATCTGCTGGCATATATTTGCCAATTCAATAGCCCCCACAGACTTTGAAGACGATTTTAATGCATGGGCCTGAAAAGCCAAATCAACATAATTTTTACTCTTAGCATACGCATTAGCTAATTTAATTTGCTCCCCTGCCGTTTGTAAAAACGCATTAAACACCATGCAGTGCACAGTAAGATCATCACCAAGCATTGCTTTTAATAACGTGATATCTAGTTGATCAAAACTATCTGAAGCTATATTTTCACCATCAGATTTTTCTGATCGCGTGTTGACCACTGTTTGAGAGTGCTCCATCAATAACGACTTTAATTTAACAAGCTCAATGGGCTTGGTTAAAAAGCCGTTCATTCCACAATCATAACAATTATCTATATTGTTTTTGGTAATGTTGGCCGTAATTGCAATTATAATAAGTTTATCAAAATGAGTGTTTTCGCGTATTTTTTTGGCTAACCCTAACCCATCGAGTAAAGGCATTTGAATGTCGGTTAGTAAAATATCGAAGTGTTTATTTTGCAGAGTTTCCCAGGCTTGTTCCCCATTACTTACAAAAGTAGAACACACTCCAAGCATGGTTAATTGCTGCCTTAATACTTGCTGATTTGTAACCTGATCCTCTGCTACTAAAACCTCAAGCGTAGGAAGAGTTACTGTATCTAAACTTTGAAGTGTTATTTGAGGAGATTGCACTTGTGCTGGCAAGTCAGTTTGCTCAAAGCTGTTAAAGTTTAGTGTAAAACAAGAACCTTTGTGCTGCTCACTTTGCGCGCTTAAAGAACCCTGCATACGCTCTACCAGCTGCTTAGTTATCACTAAACCAATACCCGTACCGTTTACTTTACTGGTTTCAGCTCCTAAACGGTCAAAAGGTTTAAATAAGCGAGAAATGTCATCAGGAGCAAATCCACATCCGGTGTCTGTTACATCTATTTCGCATTGTTTATTACTTAACACCCGGCAATTTATATTAATGCTGCCATTTGGTTTGTTGTATTTAATCGCATTTGAAAGCAAGTTAAGCATCACTTGTTTAAAGCGGCGCTGATCAATATAAATACTCAACCCTTCTAAGGACTCGAAACCTTGGGTATGCAGTGTTATTGATTGCCCTTTAACAAGCTCAGTGACAAGCTTTACTGACTCCTCTAATATGCTTTTAATAGGCACATAAGAAAAACTAAACTGCATATTACCCGACTCAATAGCGGTCAAATCAAGTACATCGTCTATAAGTAATAGTAAATGTTCTCCAGCTTGATAAATGCTCTTCGCGTTTTCTTTTTGTATTTTATTAGCACTTTCATCATATCCATACAGTTGGGCTAAGCCTAAAATTGCATTTAATGGGGTTCTTAATTCGTGGCTCATACTGGCCATAAAATCTGACTTTGCTTTACTTGCTGACTCAGCTTGAATTCGTAATACATTTAATTTTTGATGGTTATTAGCAACCTCATCAACCATGTTATTAAATGCACTTATTACACTGCCCACTTCGTTTTGTTGTTGTTTATCTATGTGGCAGTCAAAGTCACCTTTGGCTAAACGTGAAAACCCCTGTTTTAAAGTCCTTAAAGGCGACGTAACCCTGTAATCCACCAGCCAAGCTAAACCTATAAAAACGATAACTAAAATAATAAATTGTATATATATTAAGGTGTAATGAAGTTTTGAAGATTCGTTTATTTCATTCGTAAAATTAACAACCAAGCTAATATTAGCCAGCGGTTTATCTAAAAACACCACCTGCTGAGATAACAACATGTCACCGTTTTCATTTGCTCCAATCCAGTTTTCAAGCGGGTATAATTGGTTATTTGAATCCACATCAACAATTTTAATACTTTTCCAATTAGGGCGAGTTTGGAGTTGGCTGTCTATTTCTTCATACAGCTCTGCATACTGCCTAGTTAACAACGGAGTCGTTATAGAAGTCGATAACTGCGCTAAAGAACGCTGAGCAGCCTTTGAAAGCCCATCGTTTACCCAACGCGCTTGCTCAGGTAAGGCGTAAAACATAAAAAGACAGGCCATAAGCAAGCCACAAAGCAATACAACAATAAAGCTTTGTGCCCTCAGACTACGAAACCCTCTAATTTTCAACATAAAATGAGCGCAAGCCCCACTGAGTTAACTGCTGATACTCTGCTAAAGTTGCAATACTAGGTTTAATAATTGGGATACCTGCAAGTAAATGTTTATGCTCTGGGCTTTGCCCAATATCTAAAATAGCTTGTTGCACTTTTAACTGTATTGCAGGGTCAACCCTTGGGTGGACTACAATTGGATGGCGACTAATTTCACGCGTTTTATAAATAATTTTAAGCTTATTTTGCAAGCTTTCTGGTTGTTGTTTAAATGTGCCCATTACACCACCGCCCGCCATTGTTGAATGCAGTGCTACATTTAAATATACCGAAGGGTGGGTTTGAACATATACAGGCTTTATTGTTAGCCCATACAACAACGCTAAGTCGGCTCTCATTAATAATGACGCACCTAATGCATTAGGTGCAGGGAATGCTATTTCGGCGCCCTCTAGTTGGCTTAAATTATCAATACCACTGTCTTTGTTTACGAGCAAAATACCTTGCAGCTTTCGCCCTGCATCTTTTATTAGTGGCAAATATCCCTGCTTTTCATATGCTACAACACTGTGCCATGGATTCATGTATGCAAAGTCGTACTCGCCATTAGCAAAGGCTTTTTCAAATACCGGAATAGACTCAACTGTAATTAGCTTTATTGATACCCCTGTTTGCTTACTTACTTGCTTTAACAAAGGTTGCCAAATAGCATTTAGCTTTTGCGGCTCATATTGCGGCACTACACCAAAGGTATATTCTTGAGCCAATAAGAGTGAGCTGTGCATCAAACATAATATAGCCACTAAATACTTCATCAATTCTCCAAATAATAGCGTGTCATTATTGTTTAAGCGTAGTTAAAGACTACTCAACACACCATAAAATTATTATATATTCGATATTTAGCACTGACCTACTTTGATTACAGGTAGTTTTGGAGTGTATTTTTATGTGTGAGCATATGATGTAAATTAATAAAGATGTCGTAAGTACTTTTTAGGCCGGCTTTATTGATTAGCCAAGTAGGGATTGATCCATGAGGCAAAGCTGGTTGGTATTTCGCTCATCTGCGCTTTTACTTCAAAAATATTATCACTGTGGCTTTGATAATACACACTTACGCCATTTTTGTTTTTATACAAATGCCATGTTGGCTCAGCGTAAGTGTTAAAACTAACTAATAAAAGAATAACGAATAAGCACTTTTGTAACTGAATTTCATTACAAAAGCGCATCATTTATTTTTGCCAGTAAGGTTCTATGTCAAATGAAGCAAGGCGACTTTGCTCCATCGCACTAACCAAATATTCAGACTTTTGTTCAAGCCATGACTGGATTTTAGCAAGCTGTTCGTCTTCTTGCCCAGCACATAACTGCTTTAAATACTCAAGCGTACTTAACTCATAAATACCATGAGAAATATCAAGCCAAGGCAATCTAAACTCTAGGCGTTCTTCTTTATCAAATAACGATCCTAAGCAGTTACCGCTCAGTAAACTATTTTCAAGTTGAGTGCGCAGGTTTAAATACGAAGCGACATCGAGTGTTTGTTCTTTAGGGAGTAATTCGTGCAGATTTTTCCAGTCTTTATTAAAAAGCCTACTCGCAATGGACGACACGTTTTGCTCAGCCGCTTGAAGCTCTATTTGCCCCCAATCTTTACGCCACTGTTTATCAATTAACCACGTAGTTAACGACAGTAATAAACGATTATAACGCGCGCTATGAAACAGTGCATTTATATCGTCAATGCTTGGCTGTAACTCTTTTAAATCACCAATGACTTGAGTAAGTGCTGGAGCAGCATTAATTTTTTTATAAAAAGCATGGCGTTTAGACGTGTACGTTTTTAATTGAATCGCGTTTTCTACCCACGCTAATTCGCTTAATAACCATTTAAGCTCTGTACGTAAATGTTCTGTACTTTCTTTGGATACTATATCGTCGTACAGCCAAAAAGTATGGCGTATTAGGCTAATGCCGTCAGTTACGCGTTTAAGCGTTTTTAAACTTGGCTTATCGAAATAGCATTGCTCATGCTTTTGCACAAAGCGAATGCCAAAGTTCATGGCTTCAACTAAAGCACGCTCTTGGGTAGTCGACTTTGGTAATTGAACAAAACCAATAGATTTGCTTGGTGTTAAAGGTTTTTCATCTGCAAGGCGATAACCACGCGCGGCCTTAGAGTATAATCCTAAACGGATACAGTTCTGGCTAACCAGTACATCTGCAAACGCAAACAACTCATTACGACTGCCCTCAACAAGCTCAATTTCAAGCTCGCTAATAATTTCAATTTTACCCGAAGCCGCAATTTCACCTTTATCGAGTACAACTTCAATTTTAGCGCCACTTTCGGTTTCAATTAACCAAGTACGACGAATAAAGTTAGTACTAAATATTGGATACAAGTTTTTTGAGATTGCGCTTATTTGCATGCCATGAGGCCAAATATCAGCATCAAACGCCATTAAATTAGGGCGACTTGATTCAATTGGTAAATTGTACTCTGGACGTTGGTGTAAACCACCTACAACTTCACCTGCAAGCTTTATAGTTTGCTCGCATTCGCTGTCAGAACAGCGAGTTCTAAAGCCTATGTCAAGCGCTCTAAGCTCTCGGCTTGGCGTGTCGTAGTATGCATTTTGTAAGCTGCGTGACGGTTTATTCTTCACCGTTTTTGCAAATTGAGTAATTAACGAGGGGATCAGTGGAATAACGGCATCTGATACCAAAAATTTCAGTTCTATCTCAGTATCCATTCGGTTTGCGGATTACCTTTAAAATAAATAAGTGCTCAAAATAAACAAAGCACACTAACAATGCAAATTTTTTAGCCTTATTTTAGTGCCTGTTGACCTTTGTGGATTAAAATTCGTTCTATCTAGAGGCAATTTAATCGCGGGGCGAGGTTTGTAACCTAGTGGGCTAGGTAACTGCTACTGGGTTACAATATCAGTCTTGCTATTGAGCTATTTAATCCATACTATCTAACTACTTATGTGAAATAAAAATCACGTTCATAACGGACGCAGTTAGATCAACAAGGTAGATAAATGCTAAAACATTGTTTATTAGGGCTACTTTTAACAGCCACCACATTTATGAGTTATGCAGAAGAAGCAAAACCTGCAAATTCAACTAATGCAAACACCGCTTATATTATCGATAATTTATATACTTTTATGCGCTCTGGTGCGAGTAAGAATTATCGACTACTCGGCTCTGTAGATGCTGGAACAAAGTTAACCTTGTTATCTGCTGAAGAAAACGGCTTTATAAAAATTAAAGATGATAAAGACCGCGAAGGTTGGATAGAAACTAAGTTTGTTACCAAAACGGCAGGTTTACACCAACAGTACAAAACACTAAGTAGCGAAATGAGCACTATGCAAGAAAACCTGCGCCAAGCTCAAATAGAACTTCCGCAGCTACAAGAGCAAAACCAAACTTTAACTGATCAAAACCTGCAGTTATCGGCCCAAATTACTAAGCTTAAAACGACGCTAGAACAAGAGCGCACCCAAAAAGAAGCTGCTAGCTCAAAAGAGAAACGTCAGCTACTTACTTACGGTGGTGCTATTGCGTTTTTAGGCCTGTTTTTAGGTATTATATTAACGATAGTGTTGTCGCGTCGTAAGCGCTATGAAGGTTGGGCATAACCTTCCTTTCTATAGAATACAAAAAGCCGCTTTATAGCTGTCTCTTATACACAAATCCCTGCTAAGAAATTAGCGGGGATTTTTTTGAACTAAATCTCAATGTCATGATCAGATCTTCAAATCTTGTTTGAGGGCACATTATGATTAACGAACATA